>QCVQ01000015.1 GCA_003210315.1 Synechococcus sp. AG-686-F08
GGTATCTACCAAGATCTCGGACAGCTAGATCATGCACTAGCTTCTCTAAAAGTTGCTTTAAAAAGTGAAAAATTCCAAGAAAAAGCTGCAATAGAAATAGCACAAACTTGTTACTTCATGGGAAGTTATCATGATGGTGTGAAGGCAATAAGCAATATTCATAGCAAAACAGCAGGCAACCTTCTTCTCTCCCTTTACCTGTGCTTAGACGAGAAAATAGAATTCAACCGGTGCGCAAATAATTTAATAGCCAAGCAATGGCTTGACCAACGAGGTGTAGCCGCAATAGATCACGCCAATGTCTTATACAATCAAACTTTAGACAATGGACTAGGAGGAAGCACAATAGACTCTGTTTTCATTCAGACAATTAATGAGCAAGAATTCTCTGATAAATTAATCAAAAAAACCTTAATGCATTTATCAAGCAAAGCCCTACAAGCAAAAGATCAGAGACTTCTAGTAAATGGCTCGCAAACCTCTGGGAACTTGCTTGACTTACCTGAGCAACCATTCCCAGAGCTCAAAGAGCTACTTGTCAAAAAGATCGATAACTACAATCAATCAAGTGATATCAACACAGATAAGTTCTTCAAGGAGAATTTTAGAAAAAACATGTACATCCTTAGAGGATGGGCAATCATCATGAGCAAGGGAGGAAATCTCATATCCCATAACCACGAACTAGGGTGGCTAACTGGAACCTTCTACTTGCAAATGCCAGAAAAAGGTGCTAATCCAGAAGAAGGGGGTATCGAATTCAGTCACCAAGGCCCAAGATACCCTGAAGGTACGTCAGTATTCAGGAAAAGGTTAATTCGACCGTCAGCTAGAGATTTAAATATTTTCTCTTCATCGCTTTTTCATAGAACCCTGCCCTTCCAGTCAAACACGCAAAGAATCTGTATAGCATTTGACGTCACTAGAAATGAAAAGCTGTGGGAAACTTACAAGTAACATTTACAATCATTTTGTCACCTTTCACAGTTAAACATTCACTCCAATGATAACAGTATACATACGCAAAGATTTACAGATGGCGGGCGAGAAAAGTTGTCATTACGTATCATTTGTTGCATGCAAAGTGCTCAAGATTGAAAAGGAGAAGTATGAGCCCGACCCCCCTCCACCCATTGCTGCATCACATACGGATCAAGTTGGCGCAGCAATAAATCTGGATAGTTGCTGTCACGCCATTGGCAAAGGTGGCGAAGCTCCCGCCTATAGCCGTTACGAGTTTCGGCGCTGTTGGTGCGACTGCGCTGGCCAAGGAATTTCCGAAGCAGCAACTTGTCGCCCCAGACGCTGTGACAAGCCTTGGCGTGGTCATAGAGCTTGGAGACAAACGCCAGGGCTTCATGGCGCTCCATTCCTGCCAACACCGATGGCAGGTTTGTCGTCGATTTGTCGTCAACCGTATTTTCACTGCCAGTCGTAATACCGGACTTAACAGTGATACCAATGTTTTGAGGGGGCATTCCACCCCCACGAGTCACTTGGGTGATAAGGCTGACTTCACCCCATCTCCCTTAAAAGGGTCAGGCAGCAACAGGGGCTGCTTGACGGGAGAAACGTACGATGTTGTTCGCAGTTACGGAATTTGCTCTTACCGAGCAGGCTTCAGTCACCCTCCTTATGCCCCGTCGAAACCATTGCAGCCCCGAGGGGAGAATGGAGCTGAGCGGAATCGAACCGCTGTCCGAAACACCGGTGTGGACCACCTAGTCCGTTCAAGAACGGACGTATTCATTCTGGCATCCAGTACGAGAAATGGCATCGACCTCCTCATAAGAAAGGACACCAGGGCATCGACGAAGCGGCACATCAACAGAGCAGATATTGAAAAGCCAATAATTATTACCAGCAAAGAGTAAATCGGAGGTAAATCAATCAATGCAAATGTATCAATTGGAACCTGATCGCTCTAATGTTTTTTAATTTTCATGCTTCAACAATAAACTTAGCGCGGCTTTCTTGCTATTAATCCCGGAAATACTGCCTAAAAAGCATCAACAAGGTCATCGTCATACTGGCTTGACACAAAGATCAAGCTAGAACTTCTGCGCAAAATTAGTATCTCTTTTCACCAAGAAATCAGATGTCCACGATCCTCTCTGGACATATAACCAAGACATGAGACTTATGCTCAGATACCGTGCCAATCAGCAGGCATAAATTCAGGCGTCGTGGCGAACAGAAAGCAAGCAAAATCTGAGCGCATTAAAGGCGTCTCCGTACTTCCTCAAGGCTTAGAGGAAGCAGGAGTGGCTGAGCTTCTTGCGCTAGGCGCTAAAGCGGTAACACCACTGCGTAGGGCGGCCTCATTTGAGGCCGACATGGCTTGCTTATATCGGCTTCATTTGCAATGCCGTCTTCCTTTTCGGTTGCTGCGGGAAGTAGCCCGATTCCCATGCGATGGACGTGAGTCGCTGTATTCAGGGATTCAGGAAGGACTCAACTGGGAACGCTGGCTGCATCCTTCAATGAGTTTTCGGGTGGATGTCACCGGCACCGCTCCAGGCCTGAATCACAGCCACTACACCGCACTACAAATTAAAAACGCGATCGTTGATCGCCAGCGCGACCTCTGGGGGCAACGGTCCTCTATCGATCTCGAAGACCCCGATGTTTGCCTGCATGTGCATCTCGATCGAGAGGGTGGGGTTCTGAGTCTCGATGGATCGGGCGGCAGTCTCCACCGCCGCGGCTATCGCGCAGAAATGGGAGATGCTCCGCTCAAAGAGAATCTTGCTGCTGGTTTGATCCGCCTGAGCGGATGGACAGGAACCACTCCGCTCGTGGATCCGCTCTGTGGTTCAGGGACCCTCCTGATCGAGGCGGCATCGCTAGCTGCAGGGCATGCCCCTGGGCTGAACCGCAGCTTTGCCCTTGAAGGCTGGGCTGATTTTGATGACGACCTCTGGAGAGAGGAAAAAGACCGCGCACGCAAGCGCCAAGAGCAGGGTCAATTCCAGCCCATGATCATTGGCTGTGAGCAGGATCCATCGATTGCAAAACAAGCTCGCAACAACGCAGAGGCCGCTGGCCTTTCCCACTTGATCTCGATTCAAACGGGAGATTTCAGAGATCTCAAGTTGCCAGAGGGACCAGGAACGATCGTTTGTAATCCTCCTTATGGATTACGCATTGGAGCCGATCAGGATCTTGAAGCGCTCTACGGCGATCTCGGTGGAATGGTGAAAACCCAGGCTTCAGGTTGGGATTTCTGGTTGCTCAGCGGCAATGCTGGCGTCACTGGAGCCCTCAGGATGAGGGCGTCCCGACGGATCCCGATCAACAACGGCGGACTCGACTGCCGCTGGTTGCACTACCAGGTGCGTTAACCGCAATCGATCAACGCCCCATCACAGCGCGTGTTGTTTTGGACAACCCTTCCAGGGTTTGGGGCAAATAAGGGCCCTTCGCCAGCTGTCCGCCGATACGCAAGCTCGCGCCTGCAATCACCACATTCAAAACAGCAAGGGTGAGCAACGACTGCAGCAACGTCCAGTTGAAAGCAGTCAACGACCAAACAACAAAAGCCGTTTCAGCAGCCACAAGAGCCAGGAGCATCAAGGTTCCGCCCATGGCCAAAAACACACCTCCGCTGATCAGGCGACGTTTCTCGCGACTCACTTCCTGCAGAGCAATGCGGACGTGCAGGTCCATCACCGAACTGGCAAGCGCTGTCACTCGACCTGCAGCGCCGAGACCCCTTGGGCGACTCTCTTGAGATCCTGGAAGTTCACTCATCAGGAACGACGACCTCCGGTCAGCAGGGCACCGACGAGCACGCCAACCCCAGCAGCGATGGCCAACGCCAGCAGCGGCCGCTGCCGCACGGGCCGTTCAATCTTGGGGCGCAAGGTGGAGTTGAGATCATCCAGCAGCTGCTCAAGTTGCTCCTCAAGGGGCTCAAGCGTGTCCGCAAAACTGCGCACGCTCTCACCTGGCTGATGCATCAGGTCTTCCAGCTGTTGCTGCACGGTTTGAACCGCACGATCGCCTTGGGAGGCAATCAAGTGCACAACCTCATCGAAACTGCCCCTGGTGGCCTCTAAAGCTTGATGCGTCACCTCGGGCCAACGACGCTGAATTTCAGGAACGAGAGTCTCAAAATGATCCCGAAACCGTTGCGCAAAAGCCTTGTCTTCCTCTTGGGATGGAGCTGAGTCCATGAATAGGGATAACGCCTTTCCCAGACTAGAGATGGTGTCTAGAAGATGACACCCATCACAACGCAACTGTCTCGATACCTATTCCTAGAGCACACGAATGCTCCCGATGACCCGGCCTGCCGGCATGTGGATCTACTCCTTGAGGATGGAGAAAGCTGCCGCACCTGGCGACTGAGCAGTGTGCCCCTTCCAAACGGCCCCAGCCTTCAAGCGATCCCATTGCCAAGGCACCGACTGATCTGGCTTGAACGAACGTCAGCGGCTGTGTCTGGAGGACGCGGTTGGGGACGCCGGATTGTGGGTGGCGCTTTCCAAGGGGTCCTGCCAGACAATCCAACAGAGCTGATCAGAGTTGAACTAATCGGCACTGCCGCACTGCACTTACCAGACCCACTAACTCTCGAACTGGCCGATGGCGAATGCCGGCTCCACTCATCTGCAGATAACAGAGCAGCACAAAGCCCTTGAGCTTTTCAGAAGCTTCGCTAGTTTTGAATTGCTGACAGCTGTGTCACCTGTTGGTCCATATCAATCAGGTCGGACTGACCCATTTCAAGTCCTTCGGTGGGGCGATGACCATCCCCCTCGAGACCGGGTTCACTGTGGTGACCGGTCCCAATGGGTCTGGGAAGAGCAATATTCTTGATGGCGTCCTTTTTTGCCTCGGTTTAGCGAACAGCCGTGGGATGCGTGCCGATCGCTTACCCGATCTGGTTAACAGCGGCATGCTCAAAGCAGGCAAGTCGGCTGAGACCACCGTCAGTGTGCGTTTCGATCTGAGCGACTGGAAGCCTGATGCCGCAGAGGAGGGAATTGAACCTCCTGAAGAGGGTCCTTGGATTCAAGCGGATGCCAATGAATGGACGGTGACCCGCAAGCTGCGCGTGATGCCTGGAGGCTCGTACAGCAGCACTTACAGCTCAGACGGTGAACCGTGCAACCTGCAGCAGCTGCAAACCCAGTTGCGCCGATTACGCATCGACCCGGAAGGCAGCAATGTCGTCATGCAGGGCGATGTGACTCGGATTGTCTCGATGAGCAATCGCGACCGCCGCGGCCTGATTGACGAGCTGGCGGGTGTGGCACTTTTCGACACCCGAATCGAACAAAGCCGCCGCAAACTCGACGATGTTCAAGAGCGGCAAGATCGCTGCCGCATCGTTGAACAGGAACTGCTCACCGCGCGCCAGCGGCTTGAAAAGGACTGCGCGAAAGCAAGGGCCTATCAAGACTTGCGTGATCAAGTGCAACGTGGCCGCCAGCAAGAGCTGGTGCTGGCCTTCGAGGCGGCTGAAGCGGAGCTAAAACAACTCAAAACGCGTCAACAACACCTCAGCGAAAAGGAGATCCACGACAGCGCAGCGATCAAAGAGAAAGAGACCACCCTGTTGGAGCAAGCCACACGCCTCCAAACCCTTCAGGACAGCGTGAAAGCTCTAGGCGAAGACCAACTGCTCAGCGTGCAAGCTGAATTGGCCGGTCTCGATCCCGAGAACCGGTCCCTCGAACGTCAAGCCACGCAACATCAGCAGGAAGGAGAACGCTTACAAGGACTGCGACACAACCTCACCTCCCGCCGTCACCAACTTCAAGCAGATAGCGAAAGCATCAAGCAAGCCAACAACCCAGAGGTGCTCCAGGCAGCAGAGCAAGCCTGCCGCGATGCCGAAGCTGCCGTTGAAATCTCACGAAGACGCCTCGGAGATGTTGCCGGTCGATCAGGAGCCTGGCTGGATGAGCAACGCCAACGGGCAGCACGCCGCTCAGATCTACAAACCACGCTCACACCTCTTCAAGAGGAGCAACAGCAGTTACAAGAGCGGTTGCGTCAGGACGAAGCCCGTCAATCCGAGCTGCAGCTGGAACGGGACGAAGCCGGCGCAGAAGACCGTGAAGTCCAAGACCAGCTGGAACAACTGGAACAAGAGTGGCAATCGCTTCTAGAAAGTTTGCGAAGCGGCAAAGAACTGCTTCAAGAACGCGCTGAAGCCGTTGCGATTCAACAACGCACCCGCACCAGGCTTGAGGAAGAGCAGACCCGCCTGGAAAGGGAAATCGCCCGATTGGAGAGTCGACGCGAGGCCTTACAGGAAACACGAGGGACTGGAGCCTTGCGCCTCTTGCTGGAAGCGGGACTGGATGGAATCCATGGAGCGGTGGCCCAACTTGGCGAAGTAGAAGATCGTCATCGCTTAGCCCTAGAGGTCGCGGCCGGCGCACGCATGGCCCAGGTGGTCGTTGACGACGACAGGATTGCGGCCCGTGCCATCGACTTGCTGAAGAGCAGGCGTGCAGGCCGTTTAACGTTTTTACCCCTCAACAAAATTCGATCCCAAGCTGCAAGTGGTGGCGCAGCGATGGCCCGAGGTCGCCGGCCGGATGGGGGCAATGGCGACGGCCTCATCGGTCGAGCGGTGGAGTTAATCCGCTTCGAGCCGATCTACAGCGACGTCTTCGGGTATGTCTTTGGCGACACGCAGGTGTTCAGCGACTTAGGCAGTGCACGGCAACAACTCGGGCGTTTCCGAGCCGTGACCCTCGAAGGCGAACTGCTCGAAAAAAGTGGCGCGATGACGGGGGGAAGCTTCAGCCAGCGCAGCGGTGGGCTGAGTTTTGGGGTGAGCAGTGACAACGATGAAGCCGAGCCCCTGCGGCAGCGGCTGCTCGAGCTCGGCGAGACATTGGCGGCTTGCAGACGCGAAGAAAGCCGGCTGCTTCAATCTCTCGAACAACAACGTCCACTCCTGCGTCAACTGGAGCAGAGGCAAGCCGCTCTCGATGCGGAAAGAACGGCAGCCAAGCGAGCCCATGGACCGTTGCTGGAGCGTTGCCGCCAACGCACGGAGCGTCTCCATAGCCTTCAATCCAACCGCACGGAGCAAGAACAACGGCTCCAAGTTCTCAAAACCACCATTACCCCTCTGCTGGATGAGCTCGAGAGAATCTCCAGCGAAGAACGAAAAGTGCAAGCAGAGGCCGATGCCGGGAATTGGCAACAACTCCAGGGCGAACTCGAACAGTCGGATAACGCTCTGGAGCAGGCCCGCCGCCATCGTGATGAGCGTCTTCAACATCAGCGTGAACGCGAGCTCGCACAAACCCGAATCGGTGACCAACAACAAGCCATCGAAGAGGAAGAAAACAGTCTTCAACTCGCCGTCACAGCACTCGCTGAATCTCATCAACGCTGGCGTGACGAACAAAAGGAGTTGGAGGAACGCCGCCAAACCCTGGAAAGCCAGCAACAAATTCTCCAAACCAAGTTTGGGGAGGAGCGTCGCGCTCGAGATGCAGCAGAAGCTTCCGTTGCCGAGCTGCGTCAGAACCTCCAGCAAGCCCGCTGGGAACTGGAACGACTACAAGAGGAGCGCCAAGCGATTCAAGAGCAACTGCGCAGCGGTGGAATCCGCCTAGAGGAGCTCAAGCCAACCCTGCCCAACCCACTTCCAGAGATCCCAGAAGAGATCCGCAATGCCGGCCTTGAGGCACTGCAAGATCAACTGCAGCAACTTCTGAAACGTATGGAAGCCCTCGAACCGGTCAACATGCTGGCCCTCGAGGAACTAACAGCGCTGGAAGAAAGACTTGGAGACTTAGGCGAACGCTTAGATGTGCTCAGCCAGGAGCGTGAAGAGCTGCTGCTGAGGATTGAAACGGTGGCCACACTCAGGCAAGAGGCGTTTATGGAAGCCTTCCAAGCCGTCGATGGCCATTTCTCAGAGATCTTTGCAAGCCTTTCCGAGGGCGATGGCAAGCTTCAGCTGGACAATCCGGATGACCCTCTCGAGGGAGGGCTCACCCTGGTCGCTCACCCCAAAGGCAAGGCCGTGCGCCGCTTGGCAGCCATGTCTGGTGGTGAAAAGTCACTGACAGCACTCAGTTTTCTGTTCGCACTGCAACGCTTCCGCCCTTCACCCTTTTATGCCCTTGATGAAGTGGACAGCTTCCTCGATGGCGTGAATGTGGAACGGCTGGCGGCCTTGATTGCCCGTCAAGCCGAACAAGCCCAATTCCTCGTCGTGAGCCACAGGCGACCGATGATTGGCGCCTCACAGCGCACCATCGGCGTCACCCAGGCCCGTGGCGCTCACACCCAGGTTGTGGGATTACCCGATGCAGCCTGAATAGCGAGCTCCCGGGTCTTGCGTCAAAATGATTCGAATTGCTTCGGCTGAGGCCTGCGTTTGAGCTCGTCCCCGTCCCCCAACGACCCACTGGCAACCGTCCCCAGCGACAGGCTGTGGCTTCGGTCGGAATTAATGGGGACCCAAGTCATCACCCGCGACTCCGGCAGACGCTTGGGTGTTGTTGGCGAAGTGGTTGTCGATATCGACCGTCGCGAAGTGGTCGCCCTCGGGTTGAGAGACAACCCGCTCACCCGTTTCTTACCGGGACTCCCCCGTTGGATGCCCCTTGATCGCATTCGCCAAGTGGGCGATGTGATCCTTGTTGATTCCGCAGATTCTCTCAGCGAGGCCTTTTCTCCAGACCGCTACAGCCGGGTGATCAACTGCCAGGTGATCACGGAATCGGGCCAAACGCTCGGCCGCGTGTTGGGCTTTTCCTTCGACATCGAGACAGGCGAACTCACCACGCTTGTGATGGGAGCCGTTGGTGTTCCCCTCCTAGGGGAAGGCGTGCTCAGCACCTGGGAAATCCCTGTCGATGAAATCGTTAGCAGTGGTGCCGATCGGATCATTGTTTACGAGGGTGCCGAAGACAAACTCAAACAACTGAGCAGTGGGGTGTTGGAAAAACTGGGCGTCGGAGGACCGAGCTGGGAAGAGCAAGAGAGGGAGCGTTACAGGGTGAACATCGTCCCTGTCGAGAACCAGCTCAGTTCAGGGCAAGCGGTGGAAGAGGCACCGCGAATGCTGGAGGCCTCGGAATCACAACGCTTCGAAACGGAACGGGAGCTCGAGTACGTCGAACTCGAAGATCGGCGCAGTGACAATGCGCGTGAGCGTCGCTACCTCGATGAAGCTCCGATCCAGGGGAGAGAAAACTCCTACCGCGAGCCCTATCGCGAACCCGAGATGTACAACGAGCCACCGTCCTATCGCGAGCCCCAACCCTTCAATGGGCGACGGTCGTTTGATGAGAGACAGCCTCTGAATGAGCCACAGCGATTTAACGAGCAGCAGCCCTACGACGAACCAGAGCGTTCTCGCGAAGCCGAGTCTTTCCAGGACGAAGACCGCTATCTAGAGCCTCAGCGCACATCAATACCACCAAAGGGACTTGATGCAGCTCCACGCTTCGAGCAACGTCCAAGACCGGCATCGCGTCGTCCAATCGAACGGCCAGGCGAACCCCTTGATGTTGAACCCATCGAGCGTCGCTCTCACCAAGACCAAGAGAACCAGCCCCTCGATGATCCCTGGTAACTCCAGGGATCAATCCTCATCTCAAGCAGTTTCCTTCTTTTTGAAGTCGAGGGAAGCACTGTTCGTGCAATAGCGCTGACCAGTCGGTGCCGGTCCGTCGTTAAACACATGCCCTAAATGGGCATCACATCGCGAGCAAAGGATCTCTGTTCGCACCATCCCATGGCTGCGATCCTCATGGGTGCGAATCGCACCCTCGGTCACACCATTCCAGAAGCTTGGCCAGCCTGTTCCCGACTCAAATTTTGTGCTGGAGCTAAAAAGAGGCGCATCACAACAGACGCAGTGATACATGCCGTCTTCCTTGTGATTCCAGTAGGCACCAGTAAAAGCAGCTTCGGTGCCGCCCTGACGCGCAACTTGAAACTGGGTTGGGTTGAGTTTCGCCTTCCACTGCTCAGGAGTGCGTTCCACCCGATCTCCACCTGCTACTGGCGCACTCGTCATGACTCAAATTTTTCACTGGCGGGGACGCTAGTCGGAAAGAGCCAACGGCAAGAGTCCCTGAACCTCCTCTGCAAGTGCCCTAACGGCACCAGGATCACCGCGAAGACCGCGCAAATCATCGCGTTGACCCTGCAACCTGTCGGGTGTCGCGAGCCACGACTCAGCCTCAAGTGCAATTTGCTCCGGAGTGATCGGACCCACCCGTTCAGGAACCACCATGCGACCAGCGCTGATATTCGGCCAAGCCATGAATCCATGGTTCCGAAGACGCCAAGCGCTCAACAACAAGCCGATCAGACGCCGCAGACCTGGTAGACGAGCCAAGAGCCCGAGCCAACCATCCCAAGCCTGCATCACACCTAAATGCTGGGTGGGCACCAACACGATCATGGGCACACCCAGAGCGCCAAGTTCAGCCGTATTGGCTCCCACGGTGGTGAGCGCCAGCTTGCACTGGCTCAAGGCACCATGGGCTGGAGGGTTTTCCTGCAAGTGAATCTCCGTGCCATTGCGCGTGATCAAGCGCCTCAATCCCTCGCCAGCACGAGCCTGTTCAATCGAGGCGACATCGGTGTCGTAAGAAGCAGCGATGGGATTCGAGCGACTTGCATAACGTTCCAAGTCTTCAACGGTGGTGGTGGGTGCCACCGGCAACAAAAAACGGCAGCCAGGGCGTTGAGCAGCCAAACGGTCTGCAGTGTCCAGCAGGAAAGGAACACCCACGCTGAGTTTGGCCGGTTTCGATCCGGGTAACAAAGCCACCCACTCACCCGATGGCAGCGGGGCCTCTTCTTTGGCATGGCTGGAAAGATCCGCCATCAAGTCACCCACCACGCGGCAGCGAGCGCGAAAGCGTCTGGGCAGCTGGTCTCGCACCTTTGGCGCCATAGCGGCGATTCGATCGTTCCAGCGCGGCCAACGCGCCACCCACTCGGCATAGGTGATGTGGCGATAGCCCAGCCGCGCTGATAACAACACACTCCAAAACTGATCCCCACCCAAAAAGACCACCACACCCCGGTCTGGCCAAATCCCAAACCGAGAAGGCTTCAACAGCAGCAACCAAAACTGCCGGGCCAGGGTGATGCGATCAAACAATCCCCAACGGGAAGCAGCGGAGGCTTCCGTGCCCGTGGCATTGGGACAGGGGACCAAAACGAGCCGCAGGCTCAACAACGACCGAGGAGCTCGAGGCCGCATCAATAGGCAGCGATGCAGCTGCTCCGCAAGGGGACGAACCCAAGTCGTGAGTTCACCAGGGCCGTTGGAAACGAACACCACAGCCAGGGCTTGGTGGTCCTTGGTGGGTGACGTCACTCAGTTCCGGTGGGGCTGGGAAAGAATGATGCGGATGGCGAGACTTGAACTCGCAAGGCCGAAGCCACACGCTCCTTAGACGTGCGTGTCTACCAATTCCACCACATCCGCGTGGAGACGTAACCGCGATGGCTCGTCGATGGATGAGTATACCGACAGACCTAAAAAGCCCAACCGCTGATACGATCCGCGCTGGCTCGGATGCTGCGGAATGCCCATCGGCAAGGTGCTGATCGCCAACCGCGGCGAGATTGCCCTAAGAATCCTGAGGAGTTGCCGTGAACTCGGCATCAGCACAGTTGCGGTGTACAGCACCGTGGATCGCACGGCACTGCACGTGCAACTCGCTGACGAAGCGGTCTGCGTAGGCGAAGGCCCCAGCAACAAGAGCTACCTCAACATCCCCAACATCCTGGCCGCAGCAACCTCTCGCGGTGTGGATGCCATTCACCCGGGCTATGGATTCTTGGCGGAAAACGACCGCTTCGCCGAGATGTGCCGCGACCACGGCATCACATTTATCGGTCCGTCTCCCCATGCCATCCGATCGATGGGAGACAAGTCAACGGCGAAATCCACCATGCAGACCGTTGGCGTGCCAACGGTGCCTGGTAGCGAAGGCCTCTTACCCAACCCCGAGGCAGCTGCTGAGCTCGCTGCTGCCATGGGCTATCCCGTCATGATCAAGGCCACCGCTGGCGGCGGCGGCCGTGGGATGCGGCTTGTCCCCAGTCCTGATCAGTTGGTGAAGCTGTACAAAGCGGCTCAAGGAGAAGCCGATGCAGCGTTTGGGAATCCAGGGCTGTACATGGAAAAATTCATTGATCGTCCCCGGCACGTCGAAGTGCAGATCCTGGCCGACCGTCACGGCAACGTGGTCCATCTCGGTGAGCGGGACTGCTCGATCCAACGTCGTCATCAGAAACTCCTCGAAGAAGCGCCAAGCCCGGCACTTGACCCTGAGCTTCGTCGCCGCATGGGAGAAGCAGCGGTCGCAGCGGCCCGTAGCATCAATTACGAGGGGGCCGGCACGGTGGAATTCCTCCTGGACCGAAGTGGTGGGTTCTATTTCATGGAAATGAACACCCGCATCCAGGTAGAGCATCCCGTTACGGAAATGGTGACGGGTATCGACCTGATTGCGGAGCAGCTCCGCATCGCCGGCGGGGAACCGATCAGTGTCCGGCAAGAGGACATTCAAATGAACGGCCATGCCATCGAATGCCGAATCAACGCCGAGGATGCGCAACACAATTTCCGGCCAGCCCCCGGAAGGATCACGGGTTGGTTGCCCCCTGGAGGTCCTGGGGTACGCGTTGATAGCCACGTGTACACGGGCTACGACATCCCGCCCTTCTATGACTCCCTAATCGGCAAACTCATCATCTGGGCGCCCAATCGCCCTGCAGCACTCAAACGCATGAAACGGGCTCTCAACGAGTGCGCCATTACCGGGATCCCAACAACGGTTGATTTCCATCTGCGCATGCTCGACCGTCCTGAATTCCAAAGGGGCGACGTGCACACCAAATTTGTCGAAGAGGAGATGCTCTAAATCAGCTCAACGATTTGGTTTGGCCCAGGGCGATTCCAAGAGGGGCTTAGGCAATCGACTGGGCGCGCAGCAGCACCAATGAGAGCAGTCCTTGCTGCCCGACCAACAGCTCGCGCAGCAAACTAAGCAACCCAACCCAAATCACGGGAGTGACATCCACGCCCCCGATCGGAGAGACAACCCGACGGGTCAAGCCCAAGATCGGCTCCGTGGGCCAGGCCACAACGGGCCACAAGCCTTTGGACAGATCCACCTGGGGGTACCAAGTGAGCACGATGCGCGCAAGGAATGCGAGGGTCCATGCGGCCAACAGCAAACCCAGTGCCAAGTTGAGGAGCGGAAGGATGGCGACAAGGGTTGGCGTCACAAAGCCCTAAGCAATGGAGCTGTCATCGTAGAAACTTGACCCTGATCCCTAAGATCGCAGCGAATCAGGCCTCGCTCAACGCATTCGGTCCTAACCCCCTATGACGCCTTCCCTCTCCAATTTTCTGACCAGCCTTGTAGCTGGTGTCGCGATCGTTGTGATCCCCGCTTCTATTGGGCTCTTTTTTCTCAGCCAAACCGACCAGGTTGATCGCAAACTTTGAAGACCCTTTCACGCTCCGTAGACTGAGCTCACTCGACCCGAGCTTCGGTTCCACGCAGGTCTTTATCAGAGAGCTTCACTGTGGTTAATGCCAGTCTGAATTGGGCCAGCATTGTTGGCATTGTGCTGGCTGTAGGTGGAGCAATGCTCTACTTCATGCGCAGTTTCAAGCCAGCTCTCGCCCGTGATTACGACGTGTTTTTCGCGGCGATCGGCTTGCTTTGCGGCGGAATTCTTTTCTTCCAGGGCTGGCGTCTAGACCCAATTCTTCAGTTTGGACAGTTCTTGTTGGCAGGAACCACAGTGTTTTTTGCCTACGAGAGCGTTCGTCTTCGGGGGATTTCAGCGGAACAGGCCCGACGTTCGGCCTATTTCGATGATGAGCCTGAAGCGGCAAGCCCCGCTGGAGGTTTGCGAGGTGGTTACGACGATCCCTACGAGCGATTCGACGAGCCCCAGCCGATTCGACGAAGATTTGGCGGCCAAGGCCTGGATGATGAAGAAAGGCCTGAACAGGATTTTTATCGCCCCCGTCGTACCTCGAGAGCTGCGATCCCTGAACAGGCCGCTAGTCGGAGCCGTCAGCGACCTGATCCCTCTCCAGATTGGTCAGAGAGCAGCGAACGAGATCGGCGCATGGCCCGATTTGGCCGCAGTGAAGATTCGGCACCGAGTGGCCCAAGCTTTGGGGATCGCCGCAACCAACGCCAAGATCAGCGCCGAGGCTCCAGGCCTACTCCAGTTGCATCCTCCAGGCCTGAGCCCTCGTCACGAGCCTCTGCAGGAGCCGCTGGACCCAATCAGCGCGGTGCAGCTTCAGCCCCTATGCGCGGCAGTCGTGGCTTAGAAGGCCAACCTGGCATTCCCCAAGGGAGCCCAATGCGACGAGAACCAGAAGATGCCGCCTACTCCCCAAGCACACGCCAACCCTCAAGCTCTTCGCCTTTCATCAGCCGCAACCCAGGTCCTGAGGAAGGCCCGACGACAACGCGAGATAGCAACCGCACGCCTCCTCGCAGCTCCCGCCCAAGGGATAACAGCTCCCGCTTCGACGACTAATCAGTCTGAGCATTCACCCCGCCGGTATGACCCGACGCCTCCTCCTCGTGCTGCTCGCCGTGGGGGTGGTTGCTTGCGAAGGTCGCGCAACCCGAGCACCGTCAGGCTTTCTTGCGCCACAACAACAAGACCCTGCCCTAAGCGGAGACGGGCGGTTGTTAGCCGTCATCGAGGACCAAAACGGAAGACCAACCGTTCAACTGCGCAACGTTCAAGGTGGAGGTTCATTGCGTTTGCGCCACCTCTCACGGCATCAGCCCCACAGCTCGCCGTCTTTGAGCTGGAACGGCAGGTATTTGGCTGTGATTACTCAACGCGGCAACCACAGACTGGTCTTGATTGAAGACCGTCTGAGCGGCAAAGCCCACCCCCTGCGCTTGCCCTCCGGCCGAGATCCCGTGCGGGTCAGCCTGGCTCCTGATGCCGGCAAGCTCGCCATTCAAACCGCAGATCAAGGACGTTGGCGCGTCGAAGTGATTGACCTGAGCAGATTGCTGGAACCTGACGGACCTGGAGGCCCACGACGCACCACTCCCAGCGAACCAAGCCGATGAGAAAGCGATTCATCACAACGGCTTCACTGCTTTGTTTTGTCGTTTTGGGTTGCAGTCAAAACGGCATCCGGCCGATGACCAGGGTCGGGGCATCGCTCCGTCGCAGCGCTGAAAGCAGGCGCCTTCCCTCAATGGGACAACGTTGGCTGGCCAGCCTGGCCAGTCTTAACGGACGAGAGCGCGTGGAACTGATTGACCTGAACAACGACACACCGGTTCCACTGACTGGAATCAATCAGGCCGATTCCCAGACCATCAGCCTCAGCGTGAGTGGGGATGGTCAGAGGATCGCCCTGGTTCGCCAACGCGAAGAGCGAACCGAATTAATGCTCTACCGACGCACTGCCAGCGCTTTGCAACGACTGCCGATCAATCCACCTGGAGTACCCCGCTCCGTGAGCCTCAATGGGAATGGCCGACTGCTCGCCGTCCAGGTGAGCCGAAAAGGGCGTTGGGATGTGGACTTGATTCGCCTCCCTTAGTCAGGGGATCAGTCCTGACCAATGCAAGAAGGTGTCTCCACTGAGGGCTTCAGTGAGCAGCACAGCTAAAAATCCGATCATCGCGAAGCGTCCATTGATCCGTTCGGCATAGGCACTCCAACCAAAGGCAGGCACATCTTTTGTCGTGGCACTGGTCTCTGGAGTGGTCGACGCAGAGGAGGACTCATCAGGAGTGCGATCCATGGCTTGATCTGGCTTGTTCATGGTTGATAGCTACTGGCTGGGATCAGGCTCCAATCGCCATCCCCACGCAGTTCAAGCACGTTGTCATGGAAGTGCTTGAGGGAAGGACGATGGCCAACACTAATAAAGGAGAGATCGCGATCTACGAGCAACTCATAAAGCTGCTTCTCTGTCTTCACATCAAGGGCACTAGTCGCCTCATCCAAAACCACAAAACTTGGAGAGTTCAACAACAACCGCCCAAAGGCCAATCTTTGCTGTTCTCCCAGGGAAAGGATACGCGGCCAATCCTGCTTGATATCCAAGTCGGGATATCGCGTGACTAGTTTCTGCAAGCTGACTTGTTCAAGCACGCTTCGCAGCTGTTCATCGCTGAAACGATTCTCATCAGCTGGGTAACAAAGCTGTTCTCTTAGCGAGCCCAACAACATGTAAGGCTTCTGAGGGATAAACAGGAGATCACCCATCGACGGCCTCTCAACACTGCCCCTGCTGGGTTCCCAGAGGCCGCTAATCATGCGCAGCAGTGATGTTTTTCCACATCCAGAAGGTCCCACAACCAAGAGCTTGTCGTGATCACAAATATCGATGGATAGATCTTCAATAACTGGATTTTTTCCATTCGGAGGGTAAAGATCAGCAGAACGGATCACGATGCTGTTGCTGCCAGGAATCACGCGGCTATTGCTACTAGGAGCTTGCTGACTCACTTGCTCTATTTTGGATTGGAATCCTTCGAGACGACTAATTCCTGCAGCAAATTGAGCAAGTTGCTCAATTCGAGCAACAATAAAGAACAGCGATCCCTCCACCATGTTAAAAGCGAAGTTGGCCTGATTAAACACTCCAAAATCAATCTCTCCGGCAAAATACACAGGCGCCATCACCAAGAAAGGCAGAAAAACTCCCGCATAGGAGACCGATCGACGCATGACATCGATGATGACCTGCCAAATAATCAAGAGATTGAAGTTCTTAACAACCGAGCCAAGACGCCGGTACGACTCTTGTTTCTCTTGGCCCTCCCCCGAGTAAAAAGCAATCGATTCAGCGTTGTCCCTGATATGAACTAAGCCATAACGGAAATCCGCCTCATAGCGAAGCTGGTCATAGTTAATCCTTACCAAATTCCGGCCTGAAACGATAAGCAGAGTTGTCGCAACTGCCGAGTAACCAAACAAGGCAAAGGTAAGCCTTGAACTAATACTCCAGAGGACCAAGATATTAAGCGAAAATGTTAGAAGTGCATCAAACAGGCCCAGAGCAAGGCTTAGGCTTTGTGCCGTAAAAGATTCGGTATCCTGAGTAATCCTCTGGTCGGGGTTATCAACATCTGTTTCATCTTCGCTATTGGGATTGAGAACGTAGTAAGCCTTATTTTTCATGTAATCGCCAATCAACGATTTAGACAGCCACTCCCGCCAAATAATCCCCAACTTTGCAGTGATATAAACCTGAGTAACCCGAATAGGAAGAGCAATGACAAAACAGGCACCATAAATTGCCAATCGGCCATAAAAGCCACCTTGATCCTTGTCTACCAACGCATTCGTAATGTCGCGGTAGATAAATCCAATACCCGTATTAATTCCATTAACAGCAAGCAACATGAACACAATCGTTGCCAATAAGCCCCAATTAAGCCAACGCCTTTGGCGCAATTGCTGACGAAACGCCACGAAACTGGCCAGACCAACCAGAAACAAGGCAACAAAAGCCCCTCCCCACCAACTAGACCAAATCGTGGCAATCGTTCCCGAAACACCTGAGAGATATTTCTCCGTTAATTCCGGTTGAAATCGATCCAGGCTTCGAATCAATGCGGTGAGAACCGCAAGCACCAAACCGCCAACACAAAACAGAAGGCACACCAACAGCCAAATGAACTGCCATCCGCTGGCCTGATCGAGCGGCAAGAAGAATGGTTGAGCCAGGTGACGCAGCTTCGCGAGCTGATGACGCAGATTTTTAAACGGGCCGCTGCTGGCGAAAGTAGACGCTGTCATAACGCCATTCTCACAAGCCAAACCTTCATCCGGGAGGCCAATCCAGGGAACGCCCACCAATCACATGCACGTGCAAGTGGAACACGGTCTGACCTGCACCCTCTCCGCTGTTGATCACCGTTCGCCAATCACTTAATCCTTCTTGCTTGGCAACCTTCGCCGACACCACCAAAAGATGTCCAAGCAGCTGCTCATCTGCTGCCTCCGCCTCGCGCAAGCTCTCTAATGGCTTGCGAGGAATCACCAAAAGATGAACAGGAGCGGCCGGAGCGACGTCACGGAACGCCAAACAGCTGTCATCGCTGTACACCTCATCGCAGGGAATCTCTCCACGCAAGATGCGAGCAAAAATCGTGTCACCAGCCATGGTCAAAACCCGGGGCAAAACTTTGCATGAGACGGGTAGGGCATCAGATGCTTACCCCGCAACCATCCAATGCTGGCACGCTGCTCAAGTGCATCCATTCAAGGAATGGAGGCGCTTCCCGTCACCGTGGAAGTAGATCTGGCCCCAGGGCTTCCCGGCTTGCAGCTTGTGGGACTTCCCGATACGGCAATCCAAGAATCGCGCGAACGTGTTCGCGCAGCGCTTCGCAACAGCGGCTTTCGCGGGCCCCTCGTTCGCGTCATCGTCAATCTGGCGCCAGCCGATCGACGCAAGGAGGGACCAGCCTTCGATCTGCCAATTGCGCTGGCCTTGCTTGTCGCCAGCGGTCAGCTTGATCCACAAAAGCTAGAGGGGCTGTGCTGTGCGGGAGAACTTGGCCTGGATGGAAGTTTGAGGTCTTGTCGAGGCATCCTGGCCATGGCCTGCCAAGCAAAGATCCAACAAGCCAAGGCGTTTGTCGTGCCATCAGCCAACGCAGCGGAAGCGTCGCTGGTAGACGGACTTCCCATCGTGAGCGCTAAGACACTGGGGCAACTCGTGGATCAGTTGAGGCATGGCATCCAGGGCAACTGCTGTCCTCGCCCGGCAGGGGAAGAGCCTGCAACGACAACCAGCCCTGCCAGCGCATCAACCCCTTCCTCCGCAGCACCCCTCACAATTCAGCATGTCGCCCGAAAGGCACTGGCCATTGCCGCCGCCGGTGGACACCACCTCTTGATGGTGGGGCCTCCTGGCTGTGGCAAAACGATGTTGGCGCGCCAGCTTCCCAAGATTCTTCCGCCGTTGAGCGACTCTGAGGCTCTTGAGATCACTCGCCTCCAATCCATTGCTGGCACCCTCGGCAACGTGACAAGCCTGGTTCGGCAACGTCCGTTCCGTGCACCGCATCACAGCACCACGGCAGCGGGACTTCTTGGCGGCGGAATCCATCCTCGTCCCGGTGAACTGAGCCTGGCCCATGGAGGCGTGCTGTTTCTGGATGAACTCACTGAATTTCCGAGATCCATCCTCGATCAATTGCGTCAGCCTTTAGAGGAAGGGGTTCTCTGGATCAGCCGAGCTCGATTGCGCTGCTCCTTCCCCTGCCGGGTCACCCTCGTAGCGGCAACCAACCCCTGCCCATGCGGATGGCATGGTGATCCGTCTAACCGTTGCCGTTGTTCAGAGCTGCAACGGCAGCGCTACTGGAACCGCTTATCCGGTCCATTTTTAGATCGCCTCGATCTTCAATGCCGCCTCGAACCTGTGCCGACAAGCCAACTACGCCGTTGCTTCAAAACTACGGATGATCCAACAGAGAATCAATTGGAAGGCAGTGTCTCCTCCGAGGCCATCCAGGCAGCCCGCATCAGAATGTGTCAACGCAACCCGGGCGGTCAACTCAACAGCCAACTCAGCGCGCTTGAGCTTGGGCGCTTCGGCCAGATTGAAGACAGTGCCTTTCAATCCTGGGAGCAGCTGGCCTCGAGGCGGCAGCTGAGCATGCGCAGCAGCTTGAGGCTTCTGCGCATAGCCCGAACGATTGCCGACTTAGAAGCTGTACCAAGAGTGGGCGAGCAACAGCTGGCCGAAGCGATTTGCTTCCGCAGCTATGACCACACGCCCAGAGCAAAGCCGTGAGCCGATCGCTGCTTAATGCGCCCGCTTGCGAGGAACATCTCGGTAGGGCTGGAATCCAATCGGAGGCGGAACCGTCCTCTTCTCCTCACTTGGATTGCCGACAGCATGCGACAGGGTTTCTGCAAACCAATCGCGAAGCGAATTAAACATGAATGCCATGGTGGATCACGTTCGAGATGCTTCTAGTCTCGGAAGTCAGTCGAAAAAAAGAACCAGCCAAAATACCGATCCTTCGATATTTCGACATGGCTCGGAGGTCTAAAACTAAAAATGCAGACCGATCAACTTTGGCCGATCAACGACGACGACGGCGCTGCTGAGCTTTGCGCTTGTATTTCTCGATTGGAGTCTCGTGATGACGAAGGCGCTTGAGATCAGCAAAGATCCCGGCCTTGGAGACCTGACGCTTGAAGCGACGTAGGGCAGATTCGATGCCTTCGTTTTCTCCGACCGTGACCTGAGTCATTCAACAAGCGAGGATTTCCAGCTAAGCAATGTAGCAAGCGATGGGCAAATGGCTTAGGGAGCATCGGGAGATCCGGGCATGCCATCCCGATAGACATACAGGTGACCCAACATGCGCTTGCCGTATTGACGCCGCATCAGCTTCCAGCCTGGTTCAAGATTCAGCTTGATGAAGCCGTTTCCCGGGCCTCCTGAACGCGCCACCACCATCGTGGGGCGGGATGGATCACGCGTCGGAACAGCCAAGAGCTCAACATCGGAGCCGGTTTTGACCACCGACAAGCGGTAACGCGTTCCAAGGTCATCGCCACCAATCCGCAGCGAATACCCGTTGCCATCGATATAGCGGTTACAGATTCCTGTGAAGTCAAAGCTTGCCAAAAGGGGATCAACAACTGCTGGAGACGCTCCCGAAACTGCAAAACAAGGCCTCGCACTCGTGCGCTGCTCGTAGATATTCAGTTGAGAGCTCTCACCCTTACCGATGGGAGCAGACACCATCACAAACTGGCTTTCGTCCACGTCTGCAGCTGTGAAGACAGAGCCTTGTGCGTTCGCTACTTGCGGGAGACCTGTGGCCAAAGCGGAGGCAAACACAGCAAGAGCAACAGCAGCGTTCCGAGGACGGCCCATCAATTAAATCCGATCGTTAAGGGGATCGTATTAGTCCCTTTGGATCAAAGCACGTGCCATCAGGCCGGTTTGTTGAGACGAATCGCGACCAGAAGTGACCCAAGCGTTGCCGGAAGACTCAAACCAAGGATCCAACGCGTGGGATTCACACCCAGGTCAGGATCGCCATAGGCCAATTCAAAAACACAGCCTGTGGCTGCGATTCCGAGCACACATGCCAGGGCCAGGAACAGGCCCGAAAGGGGTTTCATTGGCATCGGTTTAAGGCGTCATGGGGCGGACGTCCGTTGCAAGGAAGCCATGGTCTTTCAACTCCTTGTTCAGACCACTGGAATCGGTCACGCGATCCACGAACAACACCCCACGAAGGTGGTCCATTTCATGCTGAATGCAACGCGCCATCAAACCATCAGCCTTCATGGTGCGCGGTCGCCCCATCTCGTCCCTGAAACTCAATTGAATAGCCGTCGGACGAACCACATCGAGATATACCCCAGGAATGCTTAGGCATCCTTCCTCATAGGTATCAACCGAAGCGCTGCAGGTTGTGATTTCAGGATTGATCAGCACGAGAGGTGGCGTGCTGGGTGTCTCAAGGTCGAGATCGATCACCAGCAATTGCTGATGCACCCCAACCTGAGGAGCCGCTAAGCCAATGCCATGGGCTGTATACATGCTGCGCAACATGTCGCGAGCCAAGTCGCGTACGCGCTCGTCAACCTTGCCGATCCTGCGTGCATCCCCTCTCAACGCATCGTCGCCAAGAGTATGAATATCAAGTGGAGCACTCTCTAGAGGCTCCTTGGGCACGGCAATCGAGGAGCTGCTCTTCTCAGCCGATCGTGCCAACTGGGCGAAGCTCCTAGCCAAACCCCCTCCTACCTTGAAGTCGTTCTGATCTTAGGCAGACCTGATCACTGCTTGATCCGTTCGACATGTCTCTGCAACAGCCCCTGCCGGCAACAACCGCCCTCGGACGCACTCCGGTGCTACGAGCTCCACAAATACTTGGGGATTGGGTGCTGTGGCTCGAGCAGCGACCCCACGAGAAAGGCCGCACCACAGCCTTAATCCGCCGCTGGGGGGAGACAGAAAGCACACCCCTGGAACTCACACCAGCACCGATCAATTTGCGCAGCAGAGTGCACGACTACGGGGGAGCGCCGCTGAGCGCGACCCTGACGAAAGAAACACTCCAGCTGGTGTGGGTCGATGACAACGACGGTTGCCTCTGGTTCCAAGCCTGGACAGGCCTTGAAGGAGCTAGCTCCCAATCGCTGCAGGCCATCGCCAGCCCCCAACGGCTGACCTCCCCGGGCGAAAGCGCTCTCGGAGGAGGCGTCATCGACCCTTCCCGCTCTCGCTGGCTAGGCGTCATGGAGGAGGCCGGTTGTGATCGCTTGGTGAGCGTGGCTCTCGATCAACACAATCAAATCCCTGTTGTTGTGCATCAGCCGGCTGATTTCGCGGGCTATCTCGCCCTTAGCTCAGACGGAGTCCAGCTTGCTTGGGTGGAATGGCAGCAACCCTCCATGCCCTGGGATTGCTCCCAACTCGTTGTGGCACGACTAACGGCCTCTGGAGAACTGGAAGGCTGTCATGTGGTCGCCGGCGCTGAACGATCCCAGCCTCAGGGGATCTCCGTGTTTCAGCCTCAATGGTTGCCGGATGGAAGCCTCGTCGTTGCAGAGGACAGCAGTGGCTGGTGGAACCTGATGCGCCATCCCAGCGCCAAAAGCTTGAGCAACCACTGGCAACGGCTCTGGCCAATGGCCAAGGAAACGGCCATGCCCCAGTGGGTGTTTGGGATGAGTACCACCGCTTGGGATGGGGACAAGCTCTTAGCGGCCATCTGTGATCAAGGTGAATGGCAGTTGCAACGGCTTGGGCTCGATGGCTCCGCAGAGACAGTTGAACAACCCTTCAACGATCTCGCCGATCTCAATGCAGCGAATGGCAGGGCTGTTGCCATTTCGAGCAACAGCACCACAGGCCAAGGGCTGCTTGAGCTCGACTTGGGCACAGGGACCTGGCAACACACTCCAGCCGCCGCAGCCGCCATGGAGATCAACGAGATCAGCGTGGCCCAATCGTTGTGGTTTGAAGGGACGAGCGGGCAGCGCACCCATGCCTGGTACTACCCCCCACTTGGGGGAGCCGATGCCTCGTCACCCCTGCTGGTGAAGAGTCACAGCGGCCCGTCGTCGATGGCCCGCCGCGGCCTCAGCCTCGCCATTCAGTTCTGGACCTCCCGAGGCTGGGGAGTGGTGGACGTGAATTACGGAGGATCGACAGGATTCGGGCGGACCTACCGCGACCGCCTTCAAGGGGGCTGGGGAGTGGTGGATGTCGGCGATTGCGCCGCCGCTGCCAAAACCTTGATCGCTGCCAATTGCGCCGATCCAAACCGCATCGCCATTGAAGGGGGCAGTGCCGGTGGCTTCACCACGCTGGCCTGCCTCTGCTTCACCGATGTGTTCCGCGCTGGAGCCTGCCGTTATGCCGTGAGCGATCCCAGCGCCTTAGCCACAGAAACCCACCGCTTTGAAGCCCGCTATCTGGATGGACTGATCGGCCGCTGGCCCGAGGAGCGTGATCTCTATGAACAGCGATCGCCGTTGCGCCATGTGGAACAGATCCGCTGTCCCGTGATCTTTTTCCAGGGTCTCCAAGACAAGGTCGTCCTGCCGCAACAAACCGAACGCATGGCCGATGCCTTACGCCGCAATGCAATCCCGGTGGAAGTCCAGACCTTCCCGGAGGAAGGACATGGATTCCGAGATAGCGCCGTGCAGGTAGCCGTTCTTGAATCGACAGAGCGTTTTTTCCGCCAACACCTCAATCTTTAGGAGCTTGGCCATACCCCAAGCCTCGGAACTGGCGATGCACCTCTTCCATTTGGGATGCCGACAACAGCGGAGGTTCCCCCAACTGCAGAGCTTGCAAATACATCTGTGCCAGCGTCTCCACCTCAACGGCAACCTTGAGGGCCTGATCCAAATCCCTTCCCACACTGACCAATCCGTGGTGAGCCAGCAAACAGGCCTGCCTGCCTTGCAGGGCCTGCACCGTATGGGCCGAAAGCTCAGCCGTACCGAAGGTGGCATAGGGCGCACAGCGAATGTCATCGCCTCCCGCCACCGCAGTCATGTAGTGGAACGGCGGAATCCCCCGGTCATGGCAGGCCAGCGCGGTTGCATGAATGGGGTGGCAATGAAACACCGCCATCGCATCGGGCCGATCCGCCAAGACATCAGCATGCAAGCGCCATTCTGAGGAGGGTCTGCGGGGATGGACCGGAAGTCCTCTAGGCAAAGGTTGGCCGCAAAAATCAATCGCCACCAGATCCTCCGGCTCCATCTGGTCATAGGCCAAGGAGCTGGGGGTCACCAACAATCCCCCTTTTATCCGCAACGACAGGTTGCCGGACGTGCCCTGATTTAAGCCAGTGCTGTTCATGGCACGGGCCACATCCACGAGCTCGCAGCGCAAGGCCCGATCGTTCATCTTTCTGTCTGAATCAGCCACGGTTGTACAGCTCCTTCAGGCCAACTTCACTGGCCGTCGCCACACCACGGTCGGTAATCAGAGCCGTGACAAGCCGCGCTGGTGTGACATCGAACGCCGGATTAAACCCAGCACAACCATCAGGAGTGAGTTGCACGCGCACGATGTCGCCAGCCGAGGGCCCAGCGATCACCCGCCCCTGAATGGCGGTCACTTCCTCCTCGGAGCGCGCCTCAATCGGGATCTCTGACACCCCATCCGCAATACGCCAATCGATGGTGGATGAAGGCAGGGCAACGTAAAAAGGCACGTTGTTGTCGTGAGCCGCCAGAGCCTTGAGGTAGGTGCCAACTTTGTTGCACACATCACCGCAGCGCGTGGTGCGATCCGTCCCAACGATCACAGCATCCACCTGTCCATGCTGCATCAGGTGACCACCTGCGTTGTCAACAATCACGGTGTGCGGCACACCCTCACGCGCTAATTCATAGGCCGTGAGTGATGCCCCTTGATTCCTAGGCCGAGTTTCATCCACCCAAACATGAATGTTCAGCCCAGCGCGATGGGCCTTATAAATCGGTGCCAACGCCGTACCCCAGTCAACGGTCGCCAACCAGCCCGCATTGCAGTGGGTGAGCACCTGAAAGGGGTCGTTTTGCCGTGCACTGGGTCGCTGCTCCGCCAGCGTCCGGAATAGGTCGAAGCCATGCGCCCCAATCGCCTCGCACATCGCCACATCTTCATCCGCAATCAGCGCCGCCTCCCGCCGAGCTGCCGCCGCTCGCTCCCCTTGCGGCAAAGGTTGCACCAAATCACGAACCCGCTCCAAAGCCCAACGCAGGTTCACTGCTGTGGGTCGACTTGCGTTGAGCTGATCAAAGGCTTGGCGCAAGCCAGCATCACTGGCGTCGTCTTGAAGGGCGAGCATCAAGCCATAGGCACCGGTCACACCGATCAATGGCGCACCTCGCACCACCATGGTGCTGATTGCATCTGCCGCCTGATCACAACGCGTCAGCGTTCGGGTGATCAAGCGATGGGGCAACAGGGTTTGATCGATCACACCAACGGAGCGCTGATCCGCTTCAAGCCAAATCGTCCGCCAGGCCTGGCCATCAATGTTCATGGTCGAATCAACGGCAAGCGCCGTATGGCTTCTTCCATTCTCTGATGCGCACGATCTAGGAAGTCAATCGGCCAAATCGCAACCCTTCGCCCTCTTGCAGCGGTCACATCGGCTGATCAAATCGGGCGATATCCAAACCAGTCAGGCACCTGGTTTTGACTGTCACCATCGAGCTGGCGATGGAGATGCACGTAAACACTGTTGTTCTCTGTCAACGACAACTGCTCAATTAACAAGCAATCATCCACGGCGCTGAGATCATCCTTGTGCTGCTGAAGCGCATCTAGCAACCAGCGCTTTTTGGCTGTTGCTTTGGCGGCTTGGGTAGAGGGAGCCACCACGAGTCCAAAGCGATGCAATTCCGCAAGGGAGTCGGGCTGATAAGCCCCAAGGTTGACGAACCACAGCCGCTGCTTCTCAGAAGAAGGCTCCGGCTCAAGAGTGATGCGCCAACCGTCAATGCAATGGACGGCCATATAGCTGTCGAGATGCAACCCACGACGGCGGCCGAACCACTGACGGCGAAGCTCGGGATAGGTGTCCTCGATGCAGCGACCGACAACAAAGCGCACATCGTGAAGCTCGATCAAACTTTGATCCGTGCGGCCTCCGAGTACCACCAGAAATAAAGTTGGGGATTGCAAACGCGAGGCTTGGAAAGGGCTCATTCACGGTGCCATCGTGTGGTTGAGATGTGAACCAGGCGTGGATCTGTTCGAAAGGCAATGGGCCACATACCAAATCCTGGTTGAACACAACCTGATGGAGCACCGTGAAATCACGCATTCAATAACTAGTGCGATCCATGAATGGCTGGCCCAGCGAGATGACCAGGCTCAAGCAATTGAAATGGTTGATTTGGGCTGTGGAGATCTCGGCCAGCTTGCGCCCCTGCTTCGCAAGCTTCCACTCAAAAAGTACATCGGTTTAGACCTCACCAAAGCAGTTCTACCGCTCGCGCAAAGCAATCTGGGATCCGTTCCCTACTCCTGTGTCTGGGAGCACGGCGACCTCTTCAAATGGGCCTGTTCCATGCAGAACAACCATGTTGACCTCATCCATTCATCCTTCGCTCTACACCATCTCAATCAAGACCAAAAACTGCTGTTTCTCAAGGGTGCGAGGAAGCGCATTAAGGCCAATGGACTATTTGTTTGGGCCGATGTCTTTCGTCCCAATCAAGAATCACGAATGGAATACCTCAGCAGATATTGCAAACGAATCAACCAATGGCCTGGTCTCTCTCAGACCCAAAGAGACTCCATCTCTCAACACATCCAAACCTATGACTTTCCCGCCAACCGCGATTGGCTCGAGCTGCAAGCCCAAGCCACGGGTTGGTCATTCCACTGGGCTTGGACCGGTCGACATAATGCTGAGGCTGTAGCCCTGCTTCAGCCGATATAAAAAATCTCTAGCCGTTTTCACGGAAAAACTTGATCACACTGACCAGCTCATCAGCGAAACGATCAATCTCAGCGTGAGTGGTACAAAAACTAAGGCTCGCGCGAGCTGATCCAGTAACCCCGTAGAGGCGATGCAGCGGTTGGCAGCAATGGTGACCGCTGCGAATACAGACACCAGCCAGATCCAACATCGCCGCGATGTCATTGGCATGAACATCTTCCACCACAAACGTGGCTAGGGCTCCTCGCTCAGGCTGCTGCTCAGGCGTGGGGCCAAGAATGCGCAGTCCATTAATCGGTTGAAGCCGGCTAAAAAGATGGGTGGTGAGCTCCGCCTCCCAGGTCTGAATCGCATCGAGTCCAAGGGTTTGTAAATAGGTAATTGCAGCACCCATACCGATGGCTTCACCAATGGCCGGTGTACCGGCTTCAAACTTATGGGGTAGTTCCGCCCAGGTGCTGTGATCCAAGAACACATCCTGGATCATCTCCCCACCACCCAGAAACGGTGGCATCGCCGTCAAGGTTTCTTCAGAAGCCCATAGAAAACCCATTCCGGTGGGGCCACACAGCTTGTGAGAGGAGCCGACAAGGAAATCAGCGCCAAGGCTCTGCACCGCAATGGATTTGTGAGCCAAGCTTTGGCAAGCATCCACTAAAACCTTCGCACCCACAGCATGGGCAAGAGCTGCAATTTCTTCGATCGGGTTACAGCACCCCAGGGTGTTGCTGATGTGGACCAAGCTCACCAAACGCGTTTTTTCTGTGAGCTGAGCGCGCAAATCCGCTAGGTCAAGAGTGCCTTCAGAGGTCACACCCACGTGCCGGAGCACGCAACCCGTGCGCTCAGCAAGCAATTGCCAAGGCACCAAATTGCTGTGGTGCTCCATCACGGTCAGCAGCACCTCATCACCAGCCTTGAGCTGGGCATCACCCCAACTGCGAGCCACAAGGTTGATAGCTTCGGTGGCATTGCGCGTGAACACAATCTCTTTCGCGCTGGATGCACCAATCAAGGCAGCGGTGATAGAACGAGCAGCTTCAAACGACTCCGTGGCACGTGCGCTGAGCTGGTGAGCACCACGATGCACATTGGCGTTGTCGCAGGAGTAGTACCGCTGAATCGCATCAAGCACGACCCGAGGCTTCTGACTGGTCGCTGCATGATCCAGATAGATCAGGGGCTGACCAGAACTTGAAACCTGATCGAGAATCGGGAAATCAGCACGCACTCGTTCCGCAATAGTTACGGCGGCGTTACGGGGAAGGGTGGTCATGGGTTAACTCCTCCCACTTGCAAGCTGCCACCCAGCCAGCGCTGCGAGGCATCTAGAGGCAAGAGATCCAAAACTTCCTTGCAGTAACCACGCAGCAGCAGAGCTGCTGCGGAGGAGTGAGTAATGCCACGGCTGCGTAGATAGAAGAGTTGATCCTCCTGGAGCTGACTCACGGTGGCACCGTGAGTACAACGCACGTCATCAGCCACGATTTCCAACTCGGGCTTAGCGTCAATGCGGGCACGCCCAGAAAGCAACAAGCTCCTGCTGAGCTGGGAAGCATTGGTCCGTTGCGCCGGCCTTGGCACTTGGATCGCTCCGTTAAAGATGCTGTGAGAACGATCGGCAGCAATCGTTTTTTGCACTTGATCAAGGGTGCCTTCGGGACCCTCAAAACGCACAGCGGTATGAACCGCAAACTGCTCGTCAGCCGCGGTGACGGAAAGGCCGTGAATTGAAGCCGAAGCCTGGCCATCCACTTGCACAACACGCGGTTCAAGACGGCCAAACGACCAACCCTGCGACACCGAAACCAACGAGTAGTGACTTCGCGTCTCTTGTTCCACTGCAAGATTGGCCAGCAAGGCCTCGCGACCGTCACCTAAGGCAAGCAAGCCGTGATTCACCTTGGACTCCTGGCCAAGATGAATTTCGAGAAGGTGACTATGGGCAGCCTGGCCTTTAGCACTTACAACCTGGAGAAAATCGAATTCTGATTTTTCCTCGACGAGCAACAAAACCCTGGTTGGAACCAACCTGGAGTCGTCCGCGACCATGACCAACTCAATCGGCGGAACCTTGCCGCGGATGCGTAGCGCCAAAATCTGCTGACTCACGCCGTGATTGAGCTCGACGGGCCAATCCGACGCGCAGCGACAACGGGACAGGGTATGGCCGAGGGCTTGCTGCAGCTCAGCCCCCTCCAGCACCGAAATCCCTGCTGGCAATGTCACTCCCCGCAAGGGATCCTGGGTGCCATCAATCACTAGTCTCAGAGCCAGCGCAGGAACGCTCGGCCAGCTCTCAACATTGGAACAATCACTCCTTTGATCCGCCAATGACAACTGGAAGAGGGCTTCTAAACGCTTGAGGTCAGTAAGCCTCCACGACTCCTGCCTCCTACTGGGAAAACTGTGCTCGGACAGCGCTAATCGACCTCTGCGCTGAACAGGCTCGAGCGTCCCAGCCGGTGCAGGGAGCTGTGTCAACCAACCCTCGGGCATCGTCATCGTTAGGCCACCCCCTCTGCCGCGAGCTGCTGATCTACCCAGTCGTATCCAGTTTTTTCTAATTCAAGAGCCAACTCACTCCCCCCGGTTCGCAAGATGCGGCCAGCCCCCATGACATGCACATAATCCGGAGTGATCTCATCCAGAAGCCTTTGATAGTGGGTGATCAGCAACGTGCAGTTGTCGGGACTCGCCAGCTGATTCACGCCTCCAGCCACAATGCGCAAGGCATCGATATCAAGGCCAGAGTCGGTTTCATCGAGGATCGCGACCACTGGATCCAGAAGCGCCATCTGAAGAATCTCGTTGCGCTTCTTCTCTCCACCAGAGAATCCTTCATTCACGCTGCGCTCCAGAAACGCAGGGTCCATTTGCACCACTTGCAAGCGGTCACGGACATGATCATCGAAATCAAACGTGTCGAATTCCTCCTTGCCTTGCTTCTCGCGCCGGGCATTCGTTGAGACCCGAAGAAACTCGAGATTGCTCACCCCTGGAATCTCGATTGGATATTGGAATCCCAAAAACACTCCAAGTCGTGAGCGCTCTTCAGGCTCCAACTCAAGAAGATCTCGGCCGAGATAGCGCACGGATCCAGACGTCACTTGATAGGCGGGGTGACCAGCTAAAACCTTGGACAACGTGCTCTTACCGCTTCCATTACGGCCCATCACGGCATGAATCTCGCCAGCTTTCACCTCTAGGTTCACTCCCTTGAGGATCGGCTTGTCCTCAACGGACGCATGCAAATCATTGATTTCGAGGAGCGGCTCGGCGTCGGGACGGATCACGTCAGAAGAAAACGAAGAGAAAAACGAGTATTAAAAGTTTGGCGCTGGGGTTAACCCACCGAACCCTCAAGCTTGAGAGCGAGAAGTTTGTCGGCCTCAGCCGCGAACTCCATGGGGAGTTGGTTAAACACATCCCTACAGAAGCCGCTCACCATCATTGACACAGCTTCTTCGAAACCAATGCCACGACTTTGTAAATAGAACAATTGATCTTCCGACATGCGGCAAGTACTGGCCTCATGTTCGATCGCAGCTTGGGGCTGCTGAGATCGAATGTACGGATATGTATTCGCTGCAGCTTGATCGCCGATCAGCATTGAATCGCATTGGCTGTAATTCCGAGCACCTTTCGCATTAGGACCAACTTGAACAAGGCCTCGATAGCTGTTGCTTGACCGACCAGCACTAATCCCTTTGCTAACAATCGTTGAACGCGTGCGTGGCCCTACATGCACCATTTTTGTTCCGGTATCGGCTTGCTGGCAATTATTAGTGAGAGCGACGGAATAAAACTCGCCAACCGAATCAGCACCCTGCAACACACAACTTGGATATTTCCAGGTGATGGCTGAACCGGTTTCAACCTGCGTCCAACTAATACGACTGCGGTCGCCCCTGCACTGGCCACGCTTGGTTACAAAGTTATAAATACCACCAACACCATTCTCATCGCCAGCGTACCAATTCTGGACCGTTGAATATTTAATAGAAGCATCATCTAAAACAACCAACTCAACAACAGCCGCATGAAGCTGATTCGTATCAAACATCGGCGCGGTACAGCCTTCTAAGTAACTAACCGACGCACCTTCTTCAGCAACGATCAACGTGCGCTCGAATTGCCCTGTATCCCCGGAGTTGATTCGGAAATAGGTCGAAAGCTCCATTGGGCATTCCACACCCTTAGGGATAAATACGAAAGATCCATCACTAAAAACAGCTGAATTTAGAGCCGCAAAATAATTATCACTGCTAGGCACAACCGAGCCAAGATATTTCTCGATCAACTCGGGATGCTCAACAACGGCCTCACTAAAAGAACAAAACACCACTCCATGCTCTGCAAGCTTTTCCTTATAAGTGGTGGCTATCGAAACACTATCAAAAACGGCGTCAACAGCAACATTACTCAGCCTTTTTTGCTCACTTAATGGAATACCTAACTTTTCAAAGGTCTCAAGAAGCTTTGGATCAACTTCGTCAAGACTTTGCTTTTTTTCTTGCTGCTTTGGAGCGGCATAATAAACAATATCCTGGTAATCAATAGCTTTGTAGCCTAATGCAGCCCAGTCAGGCTCTTGCAACTTGAGCCAATGACGGTAAGCCTTGAGCCGAAAATCAAGAAGGAATTCCGGCTCATTCTTTTTAGAAGAAATCAATCTCACCACCTCCTCGCTAAGACCTTTAGCGATCTTTTCTGTTTCGATATCAGTGACAAAACCGTACTTATACGGCTGACTAACGAGATCGCGTGTGGAGGTACTGGTCATGGACTTCAACCTGCTGTGGCGTGAATCGTTTCGGTGCTGATGGTCTGTTCCTCGCAGCGAAAGGGATTGTCTTCGGTCAGAAACAACATGCAGTGGCAATCTTTCCGCTCACGCATTGGTACACAAGGACAGTTCCAAAAAGCCTGGGAAACTTCCGCTTGCTTGTCCTCGTAATGACGACAGGGGCAAAGTGCGCCGCCTAAATCATCCTTATGCTTTGCAAGACCCTTTAGAACGACTGCCGTCACTCCGGGATCACTGCAGAAATAGGTTCCGGTTCGCTGGGCGTACGTTTCAGCAAATTTGCGAATGACCTCAAGGCTTTCAGCTGTCGGCTCTGTGCTGCCAGCGGACGCATCGGACATTGGGCTCAAGGGGGGAAAGGAGAGGACGTAGTCAGAATGGAAGTCTGAATACACTCCGGCCAAGGGTCAGGCCAGGACCGAGATACGAAACAAAAGGGTTTCGTTTCCAGGAGACTAGGGCACAGATCCATCGTCCGGAGACCCCATCATTCTGAAGGTGCGAGTCCCCACTGAGCAGACATTGATCCAATTTCGTGAACCCTGGCAAAGGCGAAGGGGGGACGCGTACGCCGGTTGCGGCCTTCCCGTGGCATCGTGAGTTCAACAGTTTCTTCCCATGGGAGCTCAGGCTCAGGCCCCTACCCGCGAAACCACGCTGACCTTGCTTCTTAGGCAGGGCGAAACCAGCGCGGCGAAATTGGCAGAGACGCTGGGAATTTCGGTGCAAGCCATGCGCCGGCATTTGCGCAGCCTCGAAGACGATGAACTCGTAGAAGCCAGTCCCACCTCAGCAGGCCCAGGTCGCCCCTCCAACCTGTGGAGACTCACACCGAAGGGGCATCAGCACTTTCCAGACGGCAGCGAGAACTTTGCGTTAGGCCTGCTCGAGTCCATGGCGGCGACCTTGTCGCCTGAGGTGATGGCGGATCTCCTTCGCCAGCAAGCTTTAGATAAGGCCACGCTCTATCGCAAGCAGCTGGGAAATGCACCGCTTGAAGAGCGAGTCCGGGCGCTTGTGAACCTCCGTCTGAAGGAGGGTTACGTCAGCGACATGCAGCCAGCCCCGACGGGAGCGGGTTGGTGCATCAGCGAATTTCACTGCTCTGTGCAGAGAATTGCCGAGGAATATCCAGCGGTCTGTGATCAAGAGCTGCAGCTCATCCGGCACACTTTTCCCGACTGCCTGGTGGAGCGGGTGCATTGGCGCCTGGAATCAGGACATTCCTGTGGATTCAGCATCGCCCCGAAGCAGGACTAATCGATGGCTGAACGCCCGCCCTTCGCTGATGGGCCCTTATCTCAAGTTGATGCCGAGCAGATTGAAGCCACGCTGCTTCCCAACCTCGATCGCCATCACCTTCGCCTCTTAGCCCACTGCCTTCGCAGCTTCCAAGTCATTGCAAATCCTCGTCGGTCAGGCCCACTCCCAGACCGAGGCTCGCTCGAGCAATGGCTTTTAGAACAGCCACAATTGGTAGACGAGCCTCAATTCCGCGACTTACTTCTCCATCAATTTCTAGCGGCAGCAGAACAACTGGAAAACCTCGCCAAACAGCGAAATCTCTCTCCTTTGGAACTCAACCTTGGAGCGCTCATTGAAGCCAGCACCACGGCAAGCAAAGCCAGGATCGAGGGGCAGCAAAACCATCCCTCGGACTGCGATCATCCAATACAAGAGTCATCCCTCTCATGACCTCCGCCATTCCCAACGCTGTCCATTTCTTTCAACAGAGTTGCGGTCGCTGGCGATCACAACGCAGTGTTCACCACCTCTTGCACCGGCGAGCTGAAGCGGGTGGATCGCTCATCGTTGTGGAAGATCTCGATCCGAATGACCCACGGCTGCAAACCCTGGCTGAACAACACGGCCAATCCCCGGGGAGCATTGCAGGAGGGAGCTTTGTGCGCTGGAGCGCCTCCATGGCGTGGGATCAAAACGGCGATGCCCATGACGGAGAAACAGTGTTTGGTCTGATCCCAGATGGGGAAGACGGACGCAGCGGCACCCTGCTTCGCGATTTGGGCTACGCCGAAAAAGCGCCGGCCACCTCCACCTTCCAAATGGATCAGCAGGACGGTCTCATTCTCTGCACCAGCTACGAAACCATGACCGTCTGGGAACGCTTCTGGTTCACCAGCCCCAATGTGAGGTTGCGATCCAGCACGGTGGAAGGGCTTTCGAACAACGCATCCTTCTGCATGGAAACGCGCTTGAGCGAAGGAACCGAGGACATCACAGAGGCGCCAGCAGGGGCAAAGGATGAGTCATTGGAACCACTTTCAGCCCCATTCGGCTGGTGAGATCCCACGGCGGTAACTATTACGGACTGTGAGTGCTGACCTGCGAAGAACAGGTGCACCTGACTCTTCTTATACGATCGCAAGCGAAGGATGTTGAAGATTGCGTGGCCATTCCTCTACTGCAGTACGCACCGATAACCCAAAATTCAAGGGTGGCGGCACTGCGGGTCGCATCCGAAGAGGTGCCACGGGCGTATTCCATGGACATCGCCATGGATGCCGACAATCTGAAAACCGTGATTGAAGGCGCCTACAGGCAGATTTATTTCCACGCCTTCAAGTCAGATCGGGACGTAAACCTCGAATCCCAGCTGCGAGACGGTCAGATCACTGTCCGCGATTTCATTCGTGGGCTCTGTCTCTCCGACACCTTCAAGAGAAGCTTTTATGGCATGAACAGCAACTACAAGGTGGTTCGCCATCTCGTAGAAAAGCTTCTGGGTCGCAAAACAAGCGGCAAATCAGAGGAAATCGCCTGGTCCATTCTGATTGCAACGAAGGGCGTAACCGGGATGGTGGACGCGCTGCTCGACAGCGAGGAATACCTTGACGCTTTTGGATACGACACTGTTCCCTACCAGCGCAACAGGGTTCTTCCCGGAAGGGATCTGGGAGATACACCTTTCAACATCACAAGCCCTCGTTACGACGAGTACTACCGCGGAATCCTTGGTTTCCCTCGGTTTGTCTACACAAACTCCGTCAAAGCCAAGGCCATTCCAGAGAGAGCCAAAATCAAGCGTGGAGGTTTCCCAGAGGACTACCTTCCTTGGGTTCGTGGCCTTGCGAATACAAGTGGCGTTGCACCCAGTGGGAGCGCAGATATGGACTACCTCTCCAAGGTTCCCTATCGCAGCATCGGTCGCTGAACCACAGGAAAATACGGCAAAAGTCGAGGGGGCCAAGAGGCCCCCTTTTTTTGTGTGTCCAACTCTTGGGAGCAACCAACTGAGGCCATCAAGGCGACGGTCTGGAGTCAGAAGATGCTGACCACAGCAGTGAAAGATGTCTGAAAAATGGAAGTTGGCTGCAAACTGATCCCGAAGAAACTCGGTTGGTTGTCCGTGACGCAAGCCCTCTCATCTCTAGCTCGCCTGACGCTGCGTCAGCTCCGCCAGATGGCAAGTGATCTGGGGGTAACCCTCTACAGCCGTAAGAGCAAAGAGGACCTTGTAAGCGCTATCGCAGAGCGCCAAGATCGTCGTGATGGCGATCGCGAAGCCATGGAGGCAGAACTCCATTCTCCCTCCACGTCGGAGGCATCGACCCGCGTCGTTTTCCTGCCCAGAGACCCACAGTGGGCTTACGTTTTTTGGGAAATATCCGATAGCGATCGACGGCAAGCTCAATCTGAAGGAGCGGCCTTCCTGTGCCTGCGCCTCGCCGATGTAACCGGACTCGAAAACGGCTCATCCCACCCCCACACCCTTCAGGAAGTACCTGTTGATAGCCACAGCACTGAGTGGTATCTCCCTGTCCCCCTTTGCGACCGCGATTACCGGGTTGAGCTTGGATATAAGACAGAGAGCAAGTGGATCTCCCTGGCCTTCTCCTCCGTGGCAAGGGTCCCAGCACTCCATCCAAGCGATCAGATCCTTGATCAGTTTGTTCCCTTCAGCCTGGAAGCGACACCCACTGCTGCTCCCGTCCAGCCAATGTCCATGCCTGGGCCTAATCCAGAACCAACCGACAGCAAACTGCACGAGCGTCTTTACCAAAGCGCTACGACCCACTTCCGCAGTCGCCGCGTTGGCTCTGAGATCCTTCATGAAAGCGATTCGATGGGTTCCGACCAACGTGGACTCAACGATTCAGGCGTCGGTCTATGGGCAAGCGGACGCAATGAATCTGGACTCGGTGGTGTGGCTCCACGACAGCGTTCGTTCTGGCTGGTTGCCGACGCTGAGCTGATCGTTTATGGCGCGACAGATCCTTCTGCACGCCTCACCATTGGCAAAGAAGATGTGCCGCTATCAAACGATGGCACCTTCCGCATTCAAGTCCCATTCCGGGATGGTGAGCAGGTGTACGCCATTGAAGCCACAGCCGCAGATGGCGAACAGAAGCGCAACATCACCCTCAATTTCGAGCGTGTAACACCGGAAGACAACAGCAATCCCGCCAGCGAAGCTCGCGCTGAGTGGTTCTGATTCTGAACTCCTCAATGTTGCGTTGGTTTGTTGCGATCACTCCCCTGGCAGGCGCCATGGCCTTTCCAATCCTGGTGCCGATCACCATGGCAAAAGTGAGTATCGGCGCAGGTGTTGGTGTTGCTCTTGTTCTGAGCACTCTTTGGTTTGTCGCCATGTTGCGGACATCTGAGATGCCGCACTGAGGGTGGAACTCTCAGACTGAGCAACGCTTATTCCATGTGAAGCGAAAACAACAAAGGCTGCCTGCGAGGGGCTGGCTTGCGACTGGGCTGCTTGGCCTATTCGCGAGCAGTTGCAGCCAAGCGGGTGTTGTGCTCGGTCAGATGCCAATTGACCTGACCTTGCCAAATGGAATCGAAGTGGGTTTCAACCACCGCACAGGTGATCGCTATCGAAGCCCGTTGAGTGGAGATTGGCGGAATGGCGACAATCTCGAACAGATGCTGATCGATGCGATTCAGTCTGCTGAAAAAGAGATTTTGGTAGCGGTTCAAGAACTATCTCTGCCTCGCATCGCCAAGAGTCTTGTTGCCGCCTCACAACGAGGCGTGAACGTGAACGTGATTCTTGAAAACAACTACAGCACCCCCTGGAGCCAGCAGCATGAGCTCGATCTCAGTCGTCATGGGCGCCAAAGACTCAAGCGCTTAAAAGTATTAGCCGATCGAGATCAAAATGGTGTTGTGAGTTCAGAAGAAGAACGAGAGAGCGATGCCCTACTCATCCTTCAGAACGGACAGATTGCTTGGATTGATGACACCGAAGACGGCAGCAAAGGCAGCGGACTGATGCACCACAAGTTTGTGGTCATCGATGGTGAACGCGTGATCACTGGCAGCGCCAACTTCACAAACTCCGGAATCCATGGTGATGCTGGAGCCACGCAAACCCGCGGCAACGTGAATCATCTAATCAGCATTCAAGATTCATCTTTAGCCACAGTATTTCAGGAAGAGTTTGCACAGATGTGGGGTGATGGCCCTGGCGGAGCAAACGACAGCCGCTTTGGACGCAACAAAACAGCCAAGCCTCTACAGACCATCAAGGCGGGCACGGCGAACATCAGCGTGCTGTTTCCACCCCACGCCAAATCACATCAAGGCCATGGCCTTGATGTGATTGAAGATCAACTTGGAAGCGCAAAAAAAACGATTGACCTTGCCTTATTCGTGTTCTCTGCGCAGCAGCTCACCAACAAACTTGCAAAACAGATCTCTGCTGGAATACAGCTTCGACTGCTTGCTGACCCTGGATTCGCAAGCCGATCCTTTTCAGAAGTGCTGGATCTCCTCGGCCTCGCCCTACCCGATCGCTTCTGCAAATTAGAGGCTGGCAATCAACCCTTAGCCAAACCACTCAAGGGAATCGGCACCCCCCGCCTCGCCCGTGGCGACAAGCTGCACCACAAGTTCGCCGTGATCGACAACAAAAAAGTGATTACTGGTTCATTCAATTGGAGCCCCGCCGCCGCTCACACCAACGATGAAACCTTGCTGGTCATTGAGTCACCACAACTTGCAGCACATTTCACCCGCGAGATGGATCGAATGTGGAGAGGAGCTGAACTGGGGATCACACCACGAATCAAACGCAAGCTGGATCTGCAGCAAGCCAAGTGCGAAAATGGGGTTGATTGGCTGGAGTAGAGATCTCAATGCCAAGATTGCCAATGAGTGTGACTCGCCAAAATGATGAATAAGATTCTCACCAGCTTGATAGCTGCAGGATCATTAACACTCTTCGCTGCAGCTGCAAATGCAGATGGAGAGACGTGGTGCAAAGTTGGAGACCCTAACGACACCTACGTCAACAAGAGATACCCTGCAAATGGAAGAGTTACTGGCTCATTAACCAATGGAAGCGATATCTGGGTTGATCCAAACGAGACAAAAACTGACAACAAAGGGCGGCGATGGGCTGCTGTATTCCGAAACGACAAAAGCGGCAATTACGACTATGTATTAGCAAGATTCACTTACAACTGTTGTACTGGACAGGGAAGAAGCTGTATCCCTATACAACTAGACAATTAGAAATTGCACTTTAGGACGACTTAAGAATTGGTTGCGAAACCCTACGCAACCGAGCAAACCCCAACCCAATCCTCTTGCTCTTTCCACCATTGCTCACTCCAGTCAATGGTGGATGCCATAGGTCACATACACATAAAACAGCCCAGGTGGGTTTCATTTTGCGGAGAGCGGCGGCGATAGCCGTGGCAGGCGGGATTGACCTTAGAGAATCGAGCAAATCCTGGTCTCGACCCTCAACCAATGGTCTGTATCGATTCAGAGACAGGTCCAAATCTCCCTGTTGGGCATCCCGCCAGATCTCAGCGCAGATGGCTTGCCCCCTGGCTTGGGCGACTGGATCATCCCAACTCCCAAGGCGGTTGATGAAATGATCCCGCCCATCCAGCCTCAACCTGACTTGGAGAGCACCGTTGTTGTCTCTCACACTCGGCGGCTTCTTCAACATCCCTCTCCCTTGCATGGGATTCGGGCTTAGGGCTGACACCCCTCAAAAGCCAAGCCAGATCCAATAACCCAGTAGCCCTTCGTAGCCATAGGGCATCTCAACACGAGATCCAGTGCCCTTTTGGCTTGGGTTCTGGCTTGTGGACTCAGGAGAAACCTGAACATCCCTGAGTGATTCCTTCAAACCCAACGCAACAACAAGGCATCGACTCCCCACGCCTCACGCGCGGTGACAAGCTCCACCACAAGTTCGCCGTGATCGACAACAAAACGGTGATCACAGGATCCTTCAATTGGAGCCCCTCTGCCGCCCACACCAACGATGAGACCTTGCTGGTCATTGAGTCACCTCAAGTCGCAGCACATATCACCCAAGAGATGGATCGAATGTGGCATGGTGCTGAACTGGGGATCACGCCACGAATACAGCACAAGCTGGATCGCCACCATGCAAAGTGCAGGGGAGAGTGGGTAGAAACAGAATAACAATAGATAAACTTAAAGAGGACAAAATCAGTAACTTTAATCCCAACATTATCAAAATCCAGTTTGTGATATCAACTACAACCTTATGCAAAAGCAACCATTATTCAGAGATTTAGCAATATCCTCAAAAGCTTAATCTCTCCACAGAGAAGCGAAATGCACAGCTCAGTCAAATAATTTGTTACAAAATAAACCGCAAGGAAGTCGGAAAAGCCTACTTTGAGAAGCCGCAGTCTTAGAGATTGCACCCCAATGTTCCATTTTATCTGTGCCAAACGTCAATGACAACAACACCGAGGGAGACTCTGCTGATCCTAAATCAGTACTGTGCACAAACCCAGAGCCAAAAACTATAGCGCTATCTGCACGATACGAATATTTTTTTATGGAACCATGTAAATCGCGATACGCTAAACCTGGAGAATCCTCAGACTGGAGCAATGGCGCAATCAAAGTAAATGCATTATTATCGCATCCGTCTAACCAGTCTAAATGAAAATTATATTCAGTGCACCTAGAACGCCTCACAAAGAAGCCACAATAAAGAACTAAATTCACTTCGTAATCAACAATGGTCGAAAAAGCCTTCGCTAAACCCAAGCGTTCGAAACAATCAAGAAATACTTTGTAACTCCTGAAAGAATCATTCGAGATCCATTCAATATCACTACTCCAACCAGGCGACATAGTGCAATAATCTGGCTTATCCAATTCAGGAAGCAACACGGCTGCCATTGCAGGATCAAAAGGAATCTCTAAAACATTAGGAGCAGACAACTGACTATTGACAAATAGTTTACCCACCACCAACAATTTCATAATAACCACATTTTAACAGATAGTTGGTGGCGGTAACAGAAAACATATTCGTAACAATTCCAAATCCCCCTGCTAAGCATCCCGCCAGATCTCAGCGCAGTTGACTTGCCCCCAGGCTTGGGCAACTGGATCATCCCAACGCTTAAGCCGATTGATGAAATGGTCCCGCCCATCCAACCTCAACCTGACTTGGAGAGCACCGTTGTTGTCCCTCACCTTTGGTTCCTTCTTCAACTTCCCTCTCCCTTGAATGGGATTCGGGCTTAGGGCTGACACCCCTCAAAAGCCAAGCCAGATCAGCAGATCCAGTAGCTCTTCTTAGCCGTGGGGCGTCTCAACGCGAGATCCAGTTCTGGCTTATGGCGGCAGGAGAGTCCTGAGCGTTGGTGAACGATTCCTTCAAAACGATCGGAAGTGCAGGGCATCGGCACTCCCCGCCTCGCCCCAGGCGACAAGCTCAACCACAAGTTCGCCGGGATCGACAACAAAAAAGTAATCACAGGCAGCTTCATCTGGTCGCCCGCAGGCTCCCACACCAAAGACGAAAACCTGCTTATGATTCACTCACCCCAACTCGCCAAACAATTCACCCGAGAGATGGATCGGATAAGAGATTGCGCTGAGCGGGGGGTCTCCGCTCGAATGCGCAGCAAGCTCAAAAGGCAGACAAGAAAATACGGGAGGGGAGTGGATTGAGCCAATTTGGGAATGACTCAAGAGATGAGTTAAAATGAGTAAAATTCTAAGCGGAAGATGGCAAACCTTGAAAATAAAAAGAAAAAATCTAAAAGCAAGCCTTCACAAAGAGATCAAACTGCAGGAGAAGCTCTTCTTAGAAGCGGTGTTGACTACCACTTTCGAGGAGATATAGAAAACGCAGAAAAAGCTTATAGAGAAGCCATAAAGACAAGCTATTTACATCACGGAATATTCTCAAATCTAGGAGTTATCTGTCAAAACACTGGACGATCAGAAGAAGCAATATCCCTATACCGAAAAGCCATTGAAATAAGTCCTAACAATCCAGATGCTTACTCAAATCTTGGACTTTTATACCAAAATCTTAGAAACCTTGATCAAGCTCTCGCATCCACTCTCAAATCACTCGAGCTCAATCCTGATAACCCCACTGCCCTAATGAACCTGGGCGGGATCTATAAAGATCTCGGCAATTTTGATCAAGCTCTAGCATCCACTCTCAAATCACTCGAGCTCAATCCTGATAACCCCACTGCCCTAATGAACCTGGGCGGGATCTATAAAGATCTCGGCAATATTGATCACGCTCTCGCATCCACTCTCAAATCACTCGAGGTCAATCCTGATAACCCCACTGCCCTAATGAATCTGGGCGGGATCTATAAAGATCTCGGCAATTTTGATCAAGCTCTTGCATCCACTCTCAAATCACTCGAGCTCAATCCTGATAACCCCACTGCCCTAATGAACCTG
>QCVQ01000016.1 GCA_003210315.1 Synechococcus sp. AG-686-F08
CATACCGAAGGCATCGAGGACTTCTCATGAGCCCAAACTTGATTCAAGCTGCAGGTATTGGCAGCTTTCTTGCAGCTATTTCTGCTGTCTTTATGACGGCCGTGTTTGTCGTTGGCTAAGGGTGAGGCCTTAACGCTTATCCCTGATCTCAACGACGTAAGCACATGGCTACCCAGGCTTCTACTGGGCCAGCCGCTTTTAGTGGATTGAGATTGTGCTGACTACGGTTTGTCAGTTCGATCTTTGCTTTACAGTCAATGCGATAACGGCTGACCTCAATGACTTGGGAATACACGCAATTGCGTTTTGTTCCGAAAGGAAAGTCGTGGACTGGAGAAATCGAGGAACTTTGGCTTGATGAAAAGCAGTTGATTTCTCGAAGACATCCACAGCACGATGTCACTTTGGTGGGCTTGATGAACGAGCTTGGACAGCAAGGTTGGGAACTGATTACCTATGCCCAACCCTTCACTGGGTATCACGGTGGTTGCTATACCTTTAAACGTCAAACTTCATAGTCAAGGGGGTAAGAATCTGATTAAAGCATGTCTTTTCGGGATAAAAGTACCTTACTCGAAGTTGACTTGCGACTTACTCAATGATTCTTGGCTTTGTTGTTCAAATTAAATTTAGGAGTTGTTTGTGTCGTAGATGATTGCTCTTAGGCTTGGCTTCATTGTTTTTACATTCGTGTAATGGCTGGGCATATCTCTGCTTTCTTAATGTGATAATTGCTCTTTCGGGTCGATTATCAGTGACGTCTTGGCAGACAATCTCCTTTTGGTCATTGCTTGCGGTTGTGTGGACTTTCCCTATCAACGCCTTGGCCTTGGAGCCGGTGAGGTATCGCTGCGGAGCACTCGGTGAGGTGAGTATCGATCGCTCTATGGCAAATCCAATAAGCGCGGTTGTTGTTTATGGAGATCAACGTTGGCCAGGCACCCTTAGTGGAGGATCGATGACATTTTTTAGCCCCACCAGCCAAACGCCAGATAGTCCTTGGATGAACTTCGGCCGAAATGGAGTGTGGCTCTACACCAATTACGTTGGAACGGCTGGCTGGAGTGAGTTTTGGGCAGAGGATGCTGCAACCTATCGACGCAATCATCCTGACTTTCTCGAATCGAGCTGTGTGATGCTGAGCTCTTAGGCGTTGTACCTCGTGGTTTGTGAACGCGTAACTGATCAGAAAGCTTTCGCTTAATGTCAATCCGCTGGTCTTGTTGTCTAGTCGTTTCTAATTTCAGGACAGTGCGCGTCTGGATTGGCGTTTGATGCCCTCTCCCAAGCCGAGACGCATTGTGCCGAGTCGTTCCTTAGAGCGATTTGTCGGCAGGTGGTTGGTTGCGATCCCAGTGGCTTTGGCTCCAGCATGGCTCTCTGCAGAATTGTTTCGCCTTCCCGCGGGAAGGGTGTGCGCCGCAATGAATCGATCGTTGCAAGAGCAAGTTTCAAGTTCTGTGGCCCAGCGGTTGCAACAAGACTGTGGTCAAGCCATTGATCAGAGCGTGAATTTTTGGCTTCTTTGGTTCATTTGGGCACTCTTGATTCGATCGAGCTACCGCTACTGGCCTTGGTTGGTTGCGATGGTGGTTGAGGGTGAAAAACATGACTTCTAGCGTCCTGCTTTGGCAGATTTGATGGTCGAGACGGCAAGTGAGGTCTCGCGCACCCAGGCCTTACAAGCGGACGAATCGATTAGCTTGCGTCTTGATTTGATATCCAATGGCATTTCAGCCCCATCCCCTGTTGATGGTTTGTCTTGGAATGTCTCGCCACACTAGAAGCATGACGAACAGCACTCCCACGATCCTGATCTGGGTCAACCAATACAAGAAATACCAACAGTTGACTAAGCAGGGGCTGTGTGATGAGGCCTCGTGCTTGAAAAAAGAAATTGATGAAGCGCTGCCCTTGATTGATTTGACCTGGAAAGACTTAGAGCAAGCTGCATCAGACTGCTCGAATCCATAGCGTGAGACTTTGCTTGATAAGGGTGCCTTAGAACTTCACCGTCTTACTTCTTTCCATGTAGTTCTCTGAATTCTCCAAGTTTATCGAGATCTTTTTGTTCATCTACGCTGTAGTCAGTAAGGATGAGTGCCTTCCCAATCGTTCCAAGCGCATATTCAAGACGATCGAGATTTTTGCGTCCTTCTTCATCAGATCGAGCGGCTCGAATCACATCTGGTTTTAGTTGATCCGCAAGTTTTTCCATTTCATTGGCAATGGCGCGAGCCTGATCGAGAGGTGTTGTCATGGAGATTCTTAAATTCTGTCTTGGTAGGCCTTTGTCAATTGTAATTTAGCGGTGAAACATCTTTGATCTCAATCCTTAGTAAACCCTCTTGAAAAAATATTGACTCAATGTTTGGAGGCTTTGCTTGGTTGTTTCTGTTGGATTGCGCCCAGTATGGCCTTGGTGTCGCAATGGCTTTGGGGCTTGGAGCTCTGAAATTCTGTTTTTCGGACCCCCAATCATCCGTGATGCTGTGAGTTTGTTTGTTAATACTGCCATGATCGCTCAATGTGAGTAAGTTGAGCGAAGACCTGTTCGGATCAGCAGCACAGCACTATGGCGTCATATTCATTTGATGTGGTTTCTGATTTTGACCGCCAGGAGCTGGTCAATACTCTGGATCAAGTCCGCCGAGATGTTGGAAATCGCTACGACCTTAAGGACTCAGGCACAGAGATTGATCTAGCGGAAACAGAAGTGGTTATCACTACAGCTAGTGACATGACATTGCAAGCTGTAGAAGATATCTTGAGGACAAAAGCAACGAAGCGTGATCTTTCCCTAAAGATTTTTGACTTCCAAACTCCTGAAGCTGTAGGCGGGAATCGTGTGAAGCAGGTCATTCAATTGCGAAAGGGGCTTAGTCAAGAGCTTGCTAAAAAGCTCAGTAAAATGGTTCGCGATGAATTGAAGAAGGTCACGGTTGCAATTCAGGGGGAAAGTCTTCGTATTACTGGTAAGAGTAAGGATGATCTTCAAGCTGCGATTCAACTCGTGAAAAGTAAGGAAGAAGAATTAGACGTTCCACTTCAATTTGAAAATTATCGCTGAATTTGGATCACTTTCCCTTGGTTTTTACTTAATTGTTGGAATTTGGCAATCATCGACTTGAAACTGTTGTTAGCTGAGTTGAATGCCTCTTTAATGAGGTTAATAGTGTTTTGATTTCCTGTACATGTATTGTTTTGATGGAAAAGTGGTGAGGTCTTGTGTTGATCTCTCTTTGTGTCGCTAGGCCTTACAATGTTCGCAAGATCCAGTGCTAAGGAGTGGTCTTAAATATTGTTGATGCTGGCTTGGTCTCGTGAAGTCTATTTTTCATCACTTGTCTCGTAAAAGATATTCTAATTTTTTGATCCTAAATGTCTCTGCAAGCATCTCTTTTTTACTGTCTTCTTCTCCGATTTGTGCCAATCAAATTCGTTTAAAAGGGCCTACTGCCGAAAATCTTTTACAGGAATCTGGTCAACGTTTTCACCCTGTTGATTCATCACTCGGAATTGTAAGTAGCCAGGAGCGACTGGCGAGTGAAGCAGGTGCCTTAATGCTACGGAAGGGGGGGAATGCCATAGATGCCGCAGTAGCCACAGCTTTTGTCCTATCTGTGACTTTGCCCCAGGCTGGAAATCTTGGTGGAGGTGGATTCCTTGTGTTCTGGCATGCGCCTGAGCGCAAATCCTATGCGCTTAATTTTCGCGAAATTGCTCCTCAGCTTGCGCATCGAGACCTGTTCCTTAACGCTGATGGAACAGTGAGTAAAAACAAGGAGTTTTTTAGTTTATTGAGCACCGGCGTGCCTGGGAGTGTGGCCGGACTTCTAAAGGCTCAGAAGCGTTTTGGACGATTGAGTCGGGCTGAGGTGATGGCTCCCTCGATACAACTGGCTGATGCTGGTTTTGTTGTTTATCCACAATTGGCCGACTCTCTTAAGAGAGCATTTTCACGTTTGAGCCAAGACCCCACAGCAAGGTCACTTTTTTATCGGCAAGTCGATGCTCCTGAAGGTGGAATTCAGTGGACTCCCTATCAATCGGGTGAAAAGCTCCGCCAGCCTGATCTGGCGAAGTCCCTAAAACTCATTTCTCTTAAGGGTGTCTCGGGTTTTTATGAAGGAACGACTGCTAACAAGATCGTGGCTTTAATGAAGGCTCAGGGAGGGCTAATTGATCATCTTGATTTATCTGACTTTTCTGCTCCCTGGCTAGAACCTGTGAAGGGAGTCTTTCGCGGTTATACGGTGATTTCCATGCCACCACCAAGTAGCGGTGGCATTACACTTCTTCAGATCTTGAAGTTGATTGAACCTTTTGATCTTGAGGTTTTAGGTTTGAACAGTGCTGATTCCATTCATTTGCTGACAGAGAGCATGAATCTGGCTTATCGAGACCGTAATCATTTCCTTGGAGATCCAGATCAGATCGATATACCCATTGGTAAGCTTCTCTCTTCATCATATATTGATAGTTTGCGTGATCAATTAAACCTCAATTCTCATACTTCAGCGGCTGATTTGGCGGGGCAAGCCCCTATGTCATCCGGTGTCAATACAACTCATCTTTCTGTGGCTGATCGTGATGGTTCCTTGGTGGCATTAACCACGACCTTGAATTTTGCCTATGGCAATGGAATCGCCGTTCCAGGTGCTGGTTTTCTTTTGAACAATGAGCTGGCAGATTTTACGGCCAAGCCTGGTGTTCCTAATGCTTACGGCTTGGTGCAAGGGGAGCAAAATGCGGTTGCTCCTGGTCGAAGACCGCTCAGTTCAATGACGCCAACCATTGTTTTGAATGAGGCGGGCGATTCTTGGTTGGCGACGGGTAGCCCTGGTGGTAGCCGGATTATTACAACTGTCTTGCAAGTGCTTTTAAACCGGATTGTTCATGGTCTCAATCTTGCGACCAGTGTTGCCACACCCAGGATTCACAGTCAGCTTTGGCCTGATTCCTTGCAGATTGAGCAGGGATTAAGTCCTGACACAGTTCACTTATTGAGACAGCGAGGTCACGCATTGCGGTTTACTCGCTCGATGGGATCCGCGAATAGTGTGGAGCTCAAGCCAAATGGCGGGAGTTTTGGAGTTGCTGATCCTCGCAGGCCTGAAGGAGCTGCTATCTCAGAATAGTCTTAAAAAAGTTGTGTCCCAAGTTGCAATGAAAAGCTATTGTCGATTTGTGGAGATGTTAGTGAATTGTAAATGAGTTGACCATTCAGAGATGTAAATAGTTTCTTGTCTCCCAAGGGATAGATCTTGATTGTTCCTGAGAAATTATTGCTCGGAGATAGGCCCTCTACATAAGCCCCTGTAAATTGATTACTTAGTGAGAGATTGAAGTAATTGTTTGGATCCCAGTCAAAGCTAATTCGTGCGCTACTTGCTGCAAATGTATTTCCACAGTACTTGTCACGTGTGCAGAATTTTCCGCCCCAAATAGTCTGTACTGAAGGCCCCGCAGATACATTGAGGGTTGTAGTGTCGGTTTTTATGAGATCGTATCCAAGACCAATTGAATTAATAAGATTATTTGCACCTACCTGATTAAGTGTGTCATAGTCATAAATATTTGAGATGTAGGCGTTTGATTTTCCTGAGAATGTGTATGAATAACGTAGATCTATTTGTCCTTGGTTGGTGTCAGTAGAGCCTTCCTTTTCGCTAGCACTTCTGGAAAAGCCATATTCTGTATTGGCTTTAAAGGAAAATAGGCTTACTTTGTCCTTGTATTGTGTGACGAGTTGAGATGTGCTGTCAAGGTCATAGTCTCGATCTGTATTAGAGCCTGTAATTCCGGCTGAAAAGCTTCCTGTCCATCGCTTTTTTTTCGGCTTGGCTTTCAGGGCTGTCGATTTGATTTTAAGCTTCCCCAGGCTTGGATGGTCAATGACCGTAAGCGTATCAGTGCTTTCACTCTTGACTAATTTTCCTTGAATCTTGTCGCCATTGCTTAGGATCAGTGTAATTGTTTCTGCGGAAGCGATGCGTATTCCGCCTTCTAATAGCAGCAGAACTGTTGCATTTAGGGCGATTGAAAGGCGTCCTGCTTTTATCAAAGTGGAAGGATTAACTCATGTTTTTCATTTTACATTATATTGACAGATTTATTTGCGCACCTGTTGCCCAGATTGTTTGCCGAGACCCTTCTCCAGAGGGGTTGATGATCCATTGCATGAGCGGCTGTATTTGCAGGCGTTCAGATATTTGTATCTTGTAGTTGAGTTCAACGACCCCTTCGTAGCTTTGGTTGGGGGCAATGCTTCGACTGAATCCGTTCCTGTTTAACCCCAGCGCTAGTACGTCTTGGGGCCTGCCAGGAATGATGCCTTGGCTGAGCAGTCCAGCAGCTGTATAGCTTGTTAGTGGATTGTTGTCGGGATCGAGGCTGAGGCTGCTGGATATCCAGATTCGGTTGTCTTCCCCGATGGGTAGTTGGGGCAATGGCCAAGTTACAGTCGCGTAAATGCCTCGATTGGTGCCTTCACCCAGGTTTTTATTTGAGTTGACGTCTAGGTTTGTGGATGAAATATAACCGCCTAATTGAATAAGAGGGTCTGGCATGTTTAGTGCCTCTTCCTCTGTTTTGGTTTGTTTAGAATAGGCTAATGGATTCATCGACCACTGGAAAATTTGCAGACTGCCTTCGAGCTTTGGTGTTAGCGGTGTAACCCCTAGAGCAGCTGCGATCTGATGTGTTTTGTTTAAGCTGTAGTAGGCATAGTCAAGACTTCCTAGTTGTTTGTGGTGAATGCCTATTTGTGCGCCAGGAGCGCTAAGTGGCATGATTGGATAGCCAATTACAGATAGATTGTAGGGTGTATCTAATGTGTAATTTGTGTAGTAATCCAGTGCAGGTATTTCCATTAAATTATTTCCGACTGCAATCACTCCAGCATTCATGCTCCAGTCGATTTTCTTGTTGCCTTCGATCCGTTCTAGCGATGCTTGCGTGATCCACATGCCTGTTGGAGTGACCAGACTTTGCAGCGGATACTCGGTTCCAAGTTGTTCATTGAGATTTGGATTGCCTGCGAACTGACTCAGTTCCAGCTGAATCTGCCAGTGATCTAAGCCTGTCCAGCTGTTCCGGTTTTTGTAGAGGCCCGTCCCCAGGGTGAGTCCCGCGGCAACTTGTTGCATCCAACTACTGGAAGATGGCTCGATGCCACCTCCGACTCCCACCACCGGTTGGGCGATGAAATCTAGGTTGAAATCAATCCATCGAGGTTGTGGGCGAGATGTTTCCGCATCGTTGGCTTGAGCTCCAGTAAAAAACAGCCCAGAACTCAAGATCGCATTTGCGACACATTGAGCCCAGAACCTCGTCCTATTCAGGAGATTGCAGCGAAGCTTTCTCGGAATGCCTTGATGGTCGCGTCGATGTCTTCATCGGAATGGGCAAGGGATGTGAAGCCCGCTTCAAAGGCAGATGGTGCGAGGTAAACACCGCGTTCGAGCATTGCTCTATGAAGTTGTCCAAACCGCACGGAATCGGTCGTTTTCGCTTCTTCGAAATTTCGAACTGGACCTTCACAAAGGAAGAATCCAAACATGGCCCCAACGCTGCCCCCGGTAATTGGAAGCCCGGCCTCGCGGCCTGCATCAAGAATTCCTTGGATTAAGCGCTCTGTTGTAGCGGTGAGCTTCTCGTAACTTCCTGGCTGCTTGAGCAGTTCGAGTGTTTTTATCCCAGCCGTCATTGCTAAGGGGTTGCCGCTCAACGTTCCTGCTTGATACATCGGGCCAGCAGGAGCAACCATTTCCATGATCTCTTTGCGACCGCCATAGGCACCAACAGGTAAACCTCCCCCAATGACCTTGCCCATCGTGGTGAGATCAGGAGTCACACCAAAGTGCGCTTGCGCACCGCCGTAGCTGATTCGGAATCCCGTCATCACTTCATCGAAGACGAGAAGTGCTCCGTTTTCTTTGGTGAGCTCTCGCAAGCCCTCCAAAAATCCTGGTTCCGGTTGGATGAATCCTGCATTGCCAACAATGGGTTCAAGAATCACTCCGGCGATGGCATCGGGGTTCTCAGCGAACAGCTGTTTTACCGATTCCAGATCGTTGTAGGGAGCAGTCAGCGTGTTCGCTGTAGTGCTTCGGGGCACTCCTGGTGAATCGGGTAGGCCGAGTGTTGCCACCCCTGAGCCAGCCTTAACGAGGAACATGTCCGCGTGGCCGTGGTAGCAACCTTCGAACTTGATGATCTTGTCGCGCCCTGTGAACGCACGAATCAAGCGCAACATCGACATGCAGGCTTCAGTGCCGCTATTCACAAAGCGCACCATCTCCACGCTGGGGACGGCTTCAATCACCATCTCGGCCAGGGTGTTTTCTAAAGCGCAAGGAGCTCCAAAGCTTGTGCCTTTCTCAATGGCTTCTTGCAGAGCGCTGATGACCTCTGGATGCGCATGGCCGCAGATGGCTGGCCCCCAGCTGCCGATGTAGTCCACGTATTTATTTCCATCGACATCCCAGGCGTAAGAGCCTTTGACCCGATCGAACACGATGGGTTGTCCTCCGACCGACTTGAAGGCGCGCACCGGAGAGCTCACACCGCCCGGCATCAGAGCCTTGGCAGCACTGAAAATGGCCTGGGAGTGGCTGGTGTTCAGGTTGGAAGCAGTCACGGGGACGGGAGCCAAAGGGCAGTTGCAAACCGTGCAACATCTTGACCCAAGATCGGCCCGATGTGTTTTTTCTGTAGTTGAAGCCTAAGAATTGATGACAAAGCTGCCTAAGTTGCTTCAGTTCGGCACGTCATCAGTGAACTACGACTGGCCAGCGCTTGAGCGGGAATTGAGGGGGTTCCTCCCCTCGAAGTCAGTCGTCGCGAAGCGGCAGGAATTGTTGTCTTACGACTGTGATGGTCTCACCATGGATCGGCACATGCCGAAGCTTGCGGTGTTGCCTGAAACGGCCGATCAGGTGGCGAAAGTCTTGGCGTGTTGCCATCGCCATGGCATTCCATTTGTGGCTCGAGGGAGTGGCACTGGGCTTTCAGGTGGTGCGCTGGTGGAGCAGGAGGCGCTTTTGGTGGTGACCAGTCGGATGCGCCGAATTCTCGACATTGATCTCGACAATCAAACGATCACGGTGGAGCCCGGTGTGATCAACAGTTGGGTGAGTCGTGCGGTTGTTGGTGATGGTTTTTATTACGCCCCAGATCCTTCAAGTCAGGTGGTGTGCAGCATCGGTGGCAATGTCGCTGAAAATTCAGGTGGTGTGCATTGCTTGAAGTACGGCGTCACTAGCAACCATGTGCTCGCCTTGGATGTAGTGCTGCCGGATGGCACACCCACGCGCCTTGGCAGCGCGTTGTGTGATTCGGCTGAGCTGGATCTCCGGGGTGTGTTTATTGGGAGTGAGGGCACGCTAGGAATTGCTACGGCGATCACCCTTCGCTTGTTGCGCGCTCCCGATGCTGTTGGCGTGCTGCTGGCTGATTTCCCTTCCATGCAGGCCGCTGGAGAAGCTGTGCGTTTGATCACGCGCGCGGGGGTCTTGCCGGCTGGGCTGGAAATCATGGATCAGAGCTGTATCAAGGCTGTCAATGAAGCGTTTGGAGAAGAGGAATATCCACCGGATGCTGGAGCTGTTTTATTGATTGAGCTTGATGGCCAGGAACAGGAGGTCAAGCAAGCGGTCACGGTCACCACGGCCCTTTGTCGGCAAGCTGGGGCTGGCGCGATCCGTGAAGCCTGGAGTGAAGAGGATCGGGCCCGTCTCTGGAAGGGCCGTAAAAGTGCTATTTCGGCTCTTGGAAGGCAATACCCCAGCTACTACCTCCAAGACGGTGTGGTGCCGCGTACAGCTCTCCCAAGGGTTCTTCAGGTCATTGATCAGCTCAGCGAAGAACACGGCCTCGTGGTGGCGAATGTGTTTCATGCCGGTGATGGCAACCTGCATCCCCTGATCTTGTATCGAGCGTCAGAGCAGGGTGTGAATGAGCGGGTGAAAGAGCTCGGTGGCGCGATCATGAGTCTTTGCCTTGAGGTCGGTGGGAGCATCAGTGGTGAACACGGAGTGGGCAGCGATAAGCGCTGTTATCTCGACAAAATGTTTAGCGCTGAAGACCTGATCAGCATGCAGAGGGTTCGGCTTGCTTTTGATCCGCTTGGCCGTGCCAATCCTGGAAAAATTTTTCCAACCCCAAAGAGTTGCGGCGAGTCGTTGCGACGCTCCGTGCAATTGCACGCAGAGGGACAATCGCTGCCCGAAGAGGCCATTGTGTACTGAACTCAGTCTTCAACCTCTTCGTCGTCCTCGAGGTCCCAGGCCAGGTCAACAACTACAGGTGCGTGGTCGCTGGGTTGGAGGCGTCCCCGTTCTTGCTTGTCGATCGAACAGCTGCGAGCGACTTCCCGAAGCGTTTCATCGAGATAGATGTGATCGATTCGCCAGCCACGACCTCGATCCCAAGCGCCACTGCGGTAATCCCACCAGCTCCAATGGCCGCTGTTTGGTTCGAACAGACGAAATGCATCCTGAAGATCAGGACCTAGCGCCGCTTTCAACGCGTTCCGCTCGCGATCTGAGGCCATGATTCCCCCGGTTAAGCGATCTGGATCAGGGAGGTCTCTCGCTTCAAGCCCAATATTGAAATCTCCCATCACGCATAGCGGTTCATCTCTGGTTTGGATGGCCCTTAAGTAGCGCTCCAGACAGGACAGCCAGGTGAGTTTGTAGCTGTATTTATCCGAGCTGAGACTCGATCCATTGGGGACGTACAAATTCACGACTCGTACGCCATCGATGAGGGCGCTGATGACGCGTTTTTGAGCACCAAGCTCTTCGGCTTCGTCGTCGTCAGGGAGCTCTGCGCTGAAACCCATGCGCACGTCTTCCAGTGGTGTGCGGCTTATCAGTGCAACGCCGTTGTAGGCCTTCTGTCCGTGAATCTGAACTTGATATCCCCTCTGGAGAAACGGCTCTAGCGGAAATTGAGGATCGTCCACCTTGGTTTCCTGCAACGCCAGCAGGTCTGCTTCCGAGTGTTCAAGCCAATTCAGAACATGATCCAGTCGGGTTCGCACTGAATTGACATTCCAGCTGGCGATTTGCACGGATGATGCGGCTTCTGAAGGTGACCCTTAGCATCAGGCCGTTATTTAGGAGTTGAGAACGTGCCATCGCTTACCGCGTTTAGACCTCATCTTCTTGGATTCATCAGTGTGCTGTCGCTGCTGACTTCCGTCGAGGTTCTGGCTCAGGAAAGCCCGATGAGTAGTGGCTACAAGCCTTCCCAGCAGCGTGATGTGTTCCAAACCGTGCCAGGTCAGAAAAACCAGGAGTCGGTGCTGGACGCCACCAACCCCATGGAATTGATGAATCGATTGCGTAGGGCCAATTCCATGAACGACGCAACACCGCCATCCGACGCCATCGATGCAGCGCTTAAGGCTTTGGAGGTGTCTCAGCCCGTGCCTTAGTCGGAGGGGGCGGAACGGTTGCACGAGGTTTTGCCGTTCTGTCTGCACCCTTTCGGAAGGAATCAAGTTGCCAGCGCACCGCTATCTGATCAATCTTTTGCTTGTCTTGTTCACTGCCAGGCAGGCGATTTCTTGCCCTGAGAAGCACCTTCTGAGATTGTTGATTTTGACCCTTGTCTCGATGAAGAAGAGCGAGAGCGAGCAGAGGTTCGATTCGCTTAGGAGATTCCGCGCCAATCAGTCGGTAGGTGGTGATGGCTGCGTCGTCTTGACCGGATAGGCGTTGTAAATCAGCGAGGCGCAATCCAAGCGCGAGTCTTTGACCTTTTGGGGTTTGCTTGAAACGATCGCTGGTCTGTTTCAAAGCGGTGGCCTGGCGCTTGGTTCCCACATCCAACAACAGTTGGAGGTTCTGAACTTCTGGGCGATTGGGCCATAGGGCTTGGAGGGTGATGAGCTCATGCCTGGCCCCATCGCGATCACCTCTTTGCAGCTTCGTTTGGGCCAGGAGCAAGCGCCAACGCCTATCGCGAGGATGAGAGAGGGCGCGTTGCTCCAGCCTTTGCTCTGGCTCAATGGCCTCAGGAAACTTTGTTTGAGCTGATCGTTTGACACGTTTGAGGCGTGCCTTTGGCTGTGGATTGCTCTGTTGAGTGAGCTTTGGATTTTGATCTGCTGATTGGGCTACAAGCCAGCCTGTGATCAGGGCCAAAGGAAGTCCCAACCCCATCAACCATCGATTTCGAACCGCCTGTAGTCGGTTGGCGCCGGGCAATCTGAATGGGGAGTGCTGAGACCACTTTGTATCGAATCCCTCGAGCTGGCTAGAGTCATCGAAGGCAAATGGAAGCCACTGACAGCAATGCGCGACCATCCGATATCCCCGGTTACAGAACCCCTCCAGTACCGGGCGATCGGTGTTGTTAGGGGCGTCTACCGACCGGAATCCGACGATCAGCTGACCCGTGGAGTCTTGATTGATTCCGATGGCAATGAATTAGAGGCTGTCGTTCTTGGCAGGATGCTCACCCTCATGCGTCGTCACCTAGACATGACAGCACCACATCTTTGGGTGGTGTATCCCCGCTGCCGTGAGTCTGAGCAGCTTCATCTCCAAATTGCAGGGATTTGGGAGCCGAGCACGCTGGCGACAGCTGAATCTTCAGATGCCGAAGCTTCCGATGCCCAGGGGGTTCAGGATCAACTGCCCGAAGGCGACGACTTCTTCTCCATTCGTGGCGAATTGATCTTCACGAAGCCAGAAGCAAATGAGCTTGTCGTGAAGGTCCGGCAGCTGCCTCGCGCTGATGGATTCCGTCCTTTGCCGTTCAAAGTTCAGCTCACTGGAGAGCTACCCCTCGAGCACCTAAGGCATTTCGTCAGCTTGGATGTGCGCCGCCAAGGACAGCTCCTTGCCGTTGAGGCCGTTGAAGTGATTGCACCAATGCCAACGCGAGGCGGGAAAGGAAGGGAGGGATCCCGCAAGGGAGGTGCTCGTCCCCGACCTGCCAAGACCTGATGCCCTCTTCCCCCACCTTCAACACCACTGCAGGTGTCGCGGTGGCTAGTGCCACCGGTTTGGCTGTGTTTGGACCGTTGATCGGACTGTCGACGGCATGGATTGCTCTCGGATTGGGTGGGGCACTCTTGGGTCTCACCGTTGATGCCGCTCAATTCAACGGGATGGGAGGTCACCTTTTGGCGGAATCACTGCCCGGCGGACGCAACAGATTGCGCAGGGTTGCGATGCACGAGGCGGGTCATTGGTTGGTGGCTCAAGAAGAAAACCTCGAGGTCAAACGGGTTCTTGTTGGCACCCGAGGCTGTCTTCAGGCGGGGTTGCGCTGCAATGGTGTTACCGAATTTGCTCTACCCGATCGGGCGCGTTTGTCTTTGGAAGACTTGCGTCGTTGGAGCCGGGTTCTTCAGGCCGGAATGGCTGCTGAGACGTTGCTCGAGGGACCCCCTCAAGGTGGCGAAGATGACAGGGCTCTCCTTGGACGCATTTGGGGCGTGTCTGGACAAGATGTGGACACGGCCCAGCGAGAACAACGCCGGGCACGCCGGGAGGTGGAGCAGCTTCTGCGTTCGCGACGCACTGAGATTGAATCGATCGCCGACAGGTTGCTGGACGGCATGCCTCCAGAGCCAGCATGAGTGCACTGGTGATTGATTGTCCGACGGGTCTTGCCGGGGACATGTTGTTGTCGGCACTCCTTGATTTAGGAGTGCCGGAGTCGGTTGTTCATGAGCCTTTGCAGGCTCTTGGTCTCGCCAAAGCCTATGGACTCAAGGTTGAGGAATCTCAGAGTTGTGGATTGCGTGGGCTTCGCCTCACGGTGAGCAGTGAGGACCCCAACCCCCCTCATCGTCGCTGGTTAGATCTGCGCCGGTTGATTGCGGACGCATCGCTGTCACCTTCTCTAAAAACCAAGGTTTTGCAGGTGTTTCAGGCCCTAGCTGATGCGGAAGCGACGGTTCATGGCTGCCCCCCTGATCAAGTTCACTTCCATGAAATTGGCGCGATTGACAGCTTGGTTGATGTCATCGGCGTTTGTGCTGGTATCGAGAACCTTTCCCCTGATTCGATTTACTGCACAGCCCCCCCAGCTGGTCATGGTCGAGTGACGACAGCCCATGGGGTGCTTCCTGTTCCGGTGCCAGCGGTACTCGAATTGGCAAAGCGTCACCAGCTGCCGCTCCTCACTGGTGAGGATCTGCCTGCCGCCGAGCTCACTACTCCCACCGGGCTGGCCTTGATGGCTGTGTGGGCAGATCTTTTTCAACGTCCCTCACGGATGGAGGTTGAAGCCGTCGGCATTGGCCTTGGCCATCGCTCTTTGGATCGCCCTAATCTGCTGCGCTTGATCCGCATTCGTGAAGAGAACAGAACAGAGCCTGGCTGGCAGGAGCTCGTGGTGCAGGAGGCCTGGATTGATGATGCCACTGCCGAAGAGTTGGCAAGCCTGGCTCAGCAATTGCGTTTAGCCGGTGCGTTGGATGTGGTTCAGGGAGCTGTTTTGATGAAAAAACAAAGGCCTGGTACCTCGGTAATCGCTCTGACAACGCCAGATCAGGCTCCTGCCTTGCGGCAGGTGTGGTGGCGCCACAGTCCAACCATCGGCTTAAGGGAGCGTGAGCAAGGCCGTTGGGTGCTGCCTCGCCGTTGCGGGACAAGTGCAACCCCTTGGGGGACGATTCGTGCCAAGCAGACACGCCGTCCTGATGGGACCTTCACTCTGAAGTGGGAGCAAGATGAGCTCCAGCGTGTCTCTGCTCAGGCTGGTCTCACCGCAATGGAGCTTCGAGATCGCCTCTCTCTCGAGGTCCATGCTTTTGTGCCCGAGGAGGACTGGCAGTGCTGAAACGGCTTTCTTTGCCTGGTGGTTTACGCCTTTGGATCACCCTTCTGACCCTTGCCTTTGTGGGAGTGGCGTTGGCCAGCCATGCCACCGGGTTGCGAGCTCTCACCATTAGCCGACAGGGATGGTGGTTCTTGTTGCTGGGGCTTGGTTTGAGTTGGCTCAGCTTGGTGGTCAATGCCTTGGCTTGGAAGGTCTTGGTGGTTTGGCTGGGTCATCAGCCCGGACGCTTGGCCTTGGTGCCGCTTTATCTCCGTAGCAACTTGCTCAAATACCTGCCTGGTGGTGTTTGGCATTTTCTTGATCGTTTTCGTGCTCTCCGGCCTGATCTTGGTGGGGGCAAGGCTTTGGTATCGGTATTGATGGAGCCGATGGTGATGGCTGTTGCTGCCTTGCTTTGGGTGCCGTTCGGGGGGTTTCAAAACGGTTTGGCGTTGCTCTGTGTTCTTCCATCAGCGCTGCTGTTGCCGCGTTGGCGGGAGCCTTTGTTGCGTCGCTTGGAGACCAGCAAGTTGCGCCAGCTCAATCAAGCGAATCCTGGAGATACGACTTCGCTTCAAGATGAGGAACTAGGCAGCGGAAGAGCGGCATATCCCTGGTGGCCCCTCGTTTCGGAACTGCTGTTCGTTCTCTGTCGATTCGCTGGGTTTTGGTGCTGCTTGCAGACGTTTGGACTCTTGGCTGGGCAGCCACTTGGTCTTTGGCTTGCGGCTTTTGCTCTTGCCTGGACGGCTGGCCTGGTCGTTCCCGCTGCTCCAGGTGGTTTGGGCGTGTTTGAGGCGGTTCTGTTATTTCGTATGGGCACGATTGTGCCGGAGGCGCCTTTGCTTGCAGTGGCACTGAGTTATCGATTGCTCGTCACTTTGGCGGACCTGATCGCTGCCGCTGCTGTGAAAGGTGATGCCTGGATGACGGCAAAGGTTCGCGCTTAATCGGCTGTTCTGATGGTGTGGCCTCTCCCTGAACTTCCGATGCGCTGGGAGGCTTTGCCCTGTCCGCTTGCTGCTGGTTGGGCTCTGATCCGTCTTTGGGAACTCCCCAAACGGGCTGATAACGGGTTGTCCCTTGGAGGGTTTTCAGCAGCGGCATATCAAGCATCGGATGACCGACTTTGGTTGGTGAGTGATGCGTCTCGGGGATATCTGCTGCCTGTGGGCCCTCTTGCAAAAGCGTTGCAAACAGGGGGGCAATTGCAGGTGGGTCCTCGCTTGATTTTGCGTGACCAAACGGGCACACCCCTTCCTCCTTCTTTAGATGCAGAGGGTTTGGTGCTCACGGACGACCACGGGGTTTGGATCGTTAGCGAGGGGCGCCGTCAAGCAGGGCATCAAGCGCGTCTACAGCGCTTTTCGCTGCGCAATGGGCGGTTGCAGGAGACCATGCCTCTGCCACCCGCTTGGACAGCTCTTCCTGGTCAAGGACTCGCAGTCAATCAAGGGCCCGAGTCTTTAACGCGATCCATCGACGGTGGACTCTTGCTTGCAGCGGAGTCACCGTTGCTTCAGGATCGCGCTTCAAACGATCGAGATGACGCTCGGTTAGCGCATGTGGATGTGGACGGTGTCATCCAAGAGCGTGGTCGCCTTCCTCTCAATTTCATTAATGAGGATCCCGAAGACGAGGATCCAGAAGTAACGGTGGGATTGACCGAACTTCTTGCGTTGGATGGTCCCTCTGCACTGTTGGCATTGATTCGTCGTCATCGACCACTGCAATGGACGGCCAGGCTTCAATTGTTCTCTTGGCCTGAACGAAAGTCTCAATTGGCTTTAAAGCCCATAACGGGTTGGAATTTCACGAGTGGGGAGCTCCCGCGAGAAAATTGGGAGGGTCTGGCTTGGGGGCCAGAGCTTGCAGATGGCCGTCGCACTCTCGTCATTGTGAGTGACGATAATTTCAGTGTGATTCAGCGAAATTTTGTGGGTGTGTTGGCTCCTCGTCGAAGCCCTCGTTGTCGGTCTTTGCTGGACGATTAAGTCTCGGTTGTGTGGTCGAGACCTGGAATCAGCGCCGCTGCAGCAATGAGTCCGAGCCCCAGGATCATCAATGCAGGCCACAGCGCTGCGGCGAGCCTTTCGTCGCTCGCGTATTGAAAGACCCGCACCGAAAGGGTGTCGAAATCAAAGGGTCGCAGCGCGAAGGTCAGAGGCAACTCCTTCACGGTGTCTACAAAGACAAGGAGTGCACCAACTGCGAGCGGGCCCCGCAGCAGGGGAATGTGAATGCGACGGAGCACATCCGGCCATCGGCAGCCCAGGCCACTGGCTGCTTCATCCAGGCTGGGTGACATTCGTTCTAAACCTGCATCAAGCCCCCCTTTGGCAACGGCAAGGAACCGATCGCTGTAGCCCCAGAGCAAAAGCAGGATTGGTGAAAGCTGCCATGGTCCACCGATGATCAGTAAGGCCAGAGCCAGAACGGCTCCTGGAATGGCGTACCCGAGCCCGGCGAGAAAGGTGAGGCTATGCAACCAAGGGGCCGTGGTCCAGCGCTTTGTGATCGCAAGCAGCAAGGCAGCTGCTAATGCCAAGCCTGCAGCTGCAAGGGCGAGACCAAGACTGCGCAAGGTCAGCAGCAATAGCTCTGGCTGTAATCCGGTTTGAAGTTGATCAAGGTTCAAGCAGGCCCAGATCAATGGTGTGCCAATGCTCAGAAACGGAGGAATGAATCCCAAGGCCTGAGCGGCCAAGGCTCTCGTACCAGTGAGAGTCCAGTTGGGAGATTCACCACCCGTTAGTCCTTCGGACCATCGACGGCTTCGACGCCGCAGTTTGCGTTCGCCGATCAACAGTCCTGTCACGATGATCAGTGTGACCAGGGCAAGTCCGACCGCACCTGCTGGGTTTCCTTCAAGTTGCCAGGCCTGGAGAATTCCAGCGGAGAGGCTTGGGATTCCCAGGAGTTGGACGGCGCCAAGTTCGTTGACGACTTCCATGCCCATTAGGGCGATTCCGGCTCCGATGGCAGGGAGAGCCATCGGGAGAGCGATGCGTCGAAAGCTTTCCCACGGGCCAACGCCCAGGCAACGGCAGGCTTCAAGCTGACGGCGCCCGCAGATGCTGAAGCTTTCAGTGCTGAGAAGGAAAACGTAGGGGTAAGTGCTCAACGCCATGACCAGCACCCCCCAGCCCAGACCATGAATTCGGATCCCATGGATGCTGCCCAGATCAACGAGCGTTGCAGCCAGCAGGTACGAAGGGCTGGCGAGTGGGAGCAGCTGGGCAATCCTTAGCAGGCGTCGGCCTGGAAAGCGGCAATTGGCGAGGAGCCAGCCGTTCGCGGAGCCAAGAACGGCTCCGAGGCTCGCTGTGCCAAGCAGCAGGAGAGAGGTGCCTCGGATTTGGATCAGCCCATCGGCGCCAAGGCTGGCCGTACCCAGAAGGAGGCCTTTCATCCCCTCACCGATTAATCCGCCTAGGGGAAAGAGCGCGAGCGCGGCGAGGAGGCAGGCCAAGACCGCCAAGAGAGTTCGCCCCTGTTGCCATTGGCTTTGCAAGCTCTTGCTTGTCATGAGAGGCAGCGCTTATCCATCGATGTCACCCAACCGATCGCTTTGGCGAATCGCTGTTGAGGAGATTGATCTCCAAAGGCCTATCACTCGAAAATTCTCAACGATGAAATGAAGTCAGGCCCACTTCGACGCAATGGCTTGCCACCGACTTGCATTCACACCTTAAACCTGTTGAGAACGATACTCAAGAACAACTGGCTTTGCTTGGTCGCCTTCCTGTTCAATCCCTCGGTTGCAGAATGGAATGGACGGAGGAGACGCCGTCAGCGTCGATTTGTACGCACAGGAACTGGAATGAGAGCGGGTTCCATCAATCCGCCACCGCTGTTGTCGTCATCGTCAGAGTTGGCAGTGAACCAAAGGACAATGCCGATAAGAATGCAACAAGTTCCCAGAAGGGTGAGCTCCAACATCGCCAACCCAAAGTTGAGATGACTCTAGTCAGAATGCTTGGGTTTCGACATCCTGCTCTGAACGCAAACGTTGGAATGGATCGATTGATTTAGGTGGATTCTTTCCCTGAATCGGTGGAGACGCACTCTTGAAGCTGCTCCCTGAGGGCGCTGTGGTCCATCTCCTGACCGATCAACACCAGCTGGTTCTTGCGTTTGCCATTCCAATCGCTGTCATCAATAGAGAAGCGTTTTCCAGCTAAGTGGAAAACATGACGCTTTTCACTTTCGTTGAACCAAAGGATGCCTTTGGCGCGAAACACGCTGTCTGGCAATTGATTGTCGAGGAAGTTTTGAAATTTGCGAAGGGCGAAGGGCCCGTCGCTACTGAATGAAAGGGAGGTGTAGCCCTCGATGTCTAGATGATCCCCATGGTCATGGTGGCTGTGGTCATGGTGCGCATGATCGTGGCCGTGGTGGTCATGGTCATGGCCGTGGTGGACATGGTCATGGTGGCTGTGGTCATGGCTGTGGTCGTGATCGGCTGTGTGCGCGATGCGATCGCTCTCAAACAACCCAACACTCATCAAGAGAGGCAGGGGAACATCTCCTTTCACGGAATGAAGAATGCGTGCATCTTTTTTGATGCTGCGCAGGCTTTCTTCCAATTCTTTGACACGATCTTTTGATACTAAATCTGTTTTGTTAAGTAAAAGAATGTCTCCGTAAATGATTTGAGAGCGCCCTACTTCACTCTCAAAAACGCGAGCATTGCAATTTTCAGCATCGATCAAGGTGATGATTGAATCCAGCCTGGTCTGGTCTCGTAGCTCACTGCCTAGAAATGTCATGGCTACGGGAAGTGGATCGGCCAGTCCTGTGGTCTCCACAACCAAATAGTCCAAAGGTTCAGGACGCTTCAGAATTCGCTCAACGGCTTCCAATAACTCACCGTTGATGGTGCAGCAGATGCAGCCATTGCTGAGTTCCACCATGTCTGCACTGGTGCTCACCACGAGGTCGTTGTCAATACCAATCTCTCCAAACTCGTTCACGAGAACGGCAGTTTTGAGCCCGTCTTGATTGCTGAGAATGTGGTTGAGAAGAGTGGTTTTACCGGCGCCTAGGAATCCAGTGAGAATCGTGACAGGTGTGCCGTTGGTCTCAATTCTCTGGTTGGAAGCAGTCGCTGACATGGCCGGTGTTAGAGGGTTGGGGAGAGGGAGTCGATCGCTTGCGCTAATTCCGCATCACGGCTGGACAGTCCACCAAGATCATGGGTCGTGAGCCGAATGGTGACACGGTTGTAGACATTGCTCCACTCCGGATGGTGATTGGCGCGTTCGGCGAGAAGTGCAACCTGAGTCATGAACCCAAAGGCTTCAACAAAGGAGTGAAAGCGCCACTCTCTTTCCAACCCATCAGCCGCCATGGTCCAGTTAGGGCAAGAGGAGCAGAGGTTCTGGCGTGCAGCGTCATCGAGCAAAACAGCTTGCTTTGACATGGATGAATCTGGATCTTGTGCTGAGAGAAGTGTGGTTCAGAACCAAACGATTGGAAGAACCGCCCCTAATGTTTTAGGGCGTTTTGAGTGCCAATGGCGATGGCGCCCTTGCTTGGTCGTGCTTTCTCTCTGCGGACCTGGGCTTTGAGCTCTTTCCTTGCCTCAACAACTCTTGTGTTGTCGGCTTGTCAGGCCCCATCAGCCGTGGCGCAGCGGAGTGTCAAAAAGATCGAGAGCCATTGTCCGCAGGGCTATGTGGACATGCTCAATGGAAAATGCAGCACGCTCGGAATGATGACCCATACGGTCCAAGCCATCGATGGCCGATCCTGTCCATCTGGATGGGTGGATGTGGGGGGAGGGTATTGCCGCAAACGATGAGGGTTGCTTTCTGTTGCCAGGCAATGCCATCACTAAGGTGCCAAAAGTTGATGCAACTCGAATGGTTCGTTTATTTGCTCTTGGGATGTTGTTGTCTCTGGTTGCACCCACCGACGCCCTCGCTCAGAAAAGAATCCCGAAAGCTAAGGGTCACAATCAGTGTCCACTGGGTTATGTCAACACGCTTGGGACCACCTGCGTTTCGCCCATTTATTATGAAATGAGGGCAACGAATGGTGAAGCTTGCCTCTCCGGTTGGATGAATGTTGGAGCTGGTTACTGCAGGAAAAAGTAGGTCTAAGCATGAATCTGCAGCCCGTTGCTTTTTGGTCTCTTAAACCGTGGTGGTGTCAGCCCTGGAGCATTTTGCTTACAGGACTTGTGATTTCAATAGGTAGCTGGTTCTTCCTTCATCGCCTGTGGATCACTCTTCCCATCACGCTGGCGATTTTGGCTTGGTGGATTTTGTTTCTGGTGCTTGTGCCTGCTGCTTACAGCAGGCAAGAGAATGCTTGAACGCTGTCTGGACCAAACCATCACGCTGCATGGGTGAATCGGCACCGATGAAATGTGTTGGTGTTTTCACCTTCAAGCACCGAGCTGTATAGGGTTCATTAAGAGATGGAGCCCAGATGGGATCCAGGACAATGGCCTGGGATCGGTTAGGCGATTACCTGCATCAGACCAAAATCATTGGCTCCATTGCAAGCACGCTCTACTGGGACCAAAACACGCGCATGCCCTCCGGGGGTGCTGCCTGGCGTGGAGAGCAGTTGGCGCTACTTGCAATTCAATTGCATTCCCGGCAAAGCTCACGTGAGTATGCCGAACTGATCCAGGGTGCACGCGTGGAGTGGAGTCAGTCAGGGCTTTCAACGACTGAGCAGGCTGCTCGCGGCCGAAACCTTGATCTGCTTGAACAGGATCTAAGCCGACAACAAGCGTTAGACCCCGCATTGGTGGCAGCGTTGGCAACGGCAAAATCCGATGGCTACAACAACTGGCAACAAGCACGAGCTGACTCCGATTTCGGCTTGTTTGCTCCCTCCTTGCGCACCATGATTGGATTGCGTCAGGAGCAGGCTCGCCAGCTTGCGGAGCCGCGCAGTTGTTGGGAAACACTTGCTCAGCCATTTGAGCCAGATCTCACCTTGAAGCGGCTGCAGGAGTTGTTCGCTCCGCTTCGGCAGCGGTTGCCAGAGTTGTTGAAACGGGCTGGCGGGCAGCCACGTGAGCGAGAGCTCAGTTGGGATCTTCCAGAACCAGCACAGCAACAACTCTGCGACAGGTTGTTGACCTCCTGGGGACGCGATGCGTCGATCACCTGTGTTGCGCGATCTCCCCATCCGTTCTCGATCACGCTTGGTCCGCGCGACTACAGAATCACGACCAGAGTTGTTCCGGGGCAACCGCTCTCCTGCTTCCTGGCCACAGCCCATGAATGGGGCCATTCCCTTTATGAGCAGGGGCTTCCTGATCAGAAACATCAATGGTTTGCCTGGCCTCTGGGCCAGGCAACATCCATGGCTGTTCACGAAAGTCAATCGCTGTTTTGGGAAAACCGAGTGGCGAGAAGTCAGCCGTTTGCGCAGCAGTGGTGGCCAGACTTCGAGGCTGCCGGCGCGCCGCTGCCCTCAGCAGACGCACTTTGGAGAGCGATGAATCCTTTGGCTCCGGGGCTGAATCGGGTGGAGGCTGATGAGCTCAGCTACGGGCTACACATCATGATCCGAACGGATCTAGAAATTGCTTTGCTCGAGCAAGGCTTGCCAGTAGAGGAGCTTCCCGCTGAATGGAATCGGCGTTATGGAGAGCTGCTTGGAGTCACGCCATCCAATGACGCAGAGGGCTGCCTTCAGGATGTGCACTGGAGCGAAGGACTGTTCGGGTATTTCCCTTCCTACCTGCTTGGACATTTGATCAGTGCTCAGCTGAGCGAGGCGATGGCTGCTGCCATTGGACCTCCTGAGGAGCATGTCCGCAGGGGTGACGTTTCATCCTTGTTGGACTGGCTCCGTGAGAATGTGCATCCCGTCGGCCGGGCCATGAATGCGGAACAACTGGTGCAGACGGTGAGTGGCCGAGCGCTGACATCTGAACCATTCCTGAGCTATTTGGAAGACAAGCTCGACCGGGTCTTGGCCACGAGCCCTGTGTGCGGCACGTAGTCGTTACTGTGCTGACACGCTTGCGTGCTTTCTGGTGATGGTCTGGCTCCCCGTAGGATTCCGGCGCTGATCGTCCTCTCCCATGGCCAATCTTGACCAGGCTCCAAGCCGCAGCATGCCCAACTTGCTTCATGTGCTGCCGGCCTTTGCTGATGAGGCTGAGCTCCGCCTCAACACCATCGTGGAGCTCAACTCCAACACGATCAACAAGTATGAGCTGATTACAGAAACAGGTCATCTCAAGCTGGATCGGGTTGGTTACTCCTCTCTGGCTTACCCCTTTGCCTATGGCTGTATTCCTCGCACTTGGGACGAGGACGGAGATCCTCTTGATATTGAGATCGTGAATGTGACTGAACCCTTAATTCCGGGTTCGATCGTGGAAGCAAGAATCATCGGGATTATGACCTTTGACGATGGTGGCGAGGTTGATGACAAAGTGATCGCCGTTTTGGCCGATGACAAACGTGTTGATCACATCAAGAGCTTCGAAGATCTTGGTGAGCAATGGAAGAAAGAAACCACTTACTACTGGGAGCACTACAAAGATCTCAAAAAGCCTGGTACCTGCACCGTGAATGGGTTCTTTGGCACCGAAAAAGCTGTGGAGATCATCAAGAGCTGCGAAGCTCGTTATATGGCTGAGATTGATCCAAAGTTGGTTGATTGATCTCTGTAAATCTCTATTTAATGAGTCATTAAAAGCGGGGTCAGGCCCCGCTTTTTTATTGTTATCGGTTGATTTAAGGTTGAATTAGAAGAGGACCAGTAACGGCTGGAATGTTAAATTTTTGTCTTAGCTCGCAGACAGGTTGATCCGCTTCTGACCAAAAGTTCAAATCTCTGATGAGGTTTGTGTTGCAAGCCAAGCCCTTTTCGAAACCTGCCATCGCATCCTTAGGATGAAAGGCTCCTGTAGAGGGTGGAATGATATCTCCAACAGTGCTAAATGCTTTCCCTAAGTGAAAATCAAGAATAACTTCTAGAAGTGATTCAAAGCCAAATCCATCATCAAATAGCCCAGCCTGAAAGGCTGCCACATTCATTTCCCCTTGAACGTCTGTGTTGAATCCTCCAAGTATGTGACAGCAATCGTGATTTAAGAGTAATTCGGATGTGCTTTTTTTCTCTCCTGGCAGCGCCCAATTCCTGTCTCGGTACCAATGGAAAACAGTGTGGCCAAGGCTGCCCTCTGGATAGCTCTCTAATTTTTGATAGCGTTCAGAAACAGCCCGATCTCCTATCGCTTGATGGAACATTGTGATCACGCCCTTGATCACTTTTGGTGCTGAGTCGAGGCCTAGGAATTCGCCTAAGCTCCTGCGTCCATAATCAATCAAAAGTCGCTTTAAGTGATTGTCTCGAACTCGATGGAGGTCTTTGATTGTTTGGGGATGAATCTCTAGATTCTCTGCAAAATTATCTACGATTGCGACCATTTCTGGGTCGACCTTCATGTCAACATAAGGAAGAAGAATAAGGATCTGAAGGAGTTGCTCCCGCTTATTATTATCGGATAGCTTTTCTGATAAAGCGGCTGGCCTAATGCCTGCTAAATGGTTGAGATCGATGGATGATTTCAGAACGAAGTTCTGAATAGATTCCATCATTTCCATGGTGATGGGCTCAATCTCTGCGACGCCTCCAATGGACCCCACTTCATGCATGGCTTGCAAGAACAGCCTTGCTTCTTCTTCAGACCAGGCCAGTTGGTGCTTCATTTCAGTCTTGGTGGGCTGAGGCTTGGGTAGCACGTTTTCGAAATCCTTAAGGTTTTACTCGCGGCAGTGTGCGGTTTTTTTTTCGCACAGTGCATACGTTGAGACCAGTGAGTCTTGGCTGTCCAGAAATGAGTCTCAAATGCACTGCTTGCGTTCCTGGTCTTCCAGTGGCGTTGCTCGCCTCCTCTCTTCTTGTGGCAGCTCCGGCGTTGTCTCGAACCCAACCCACCCAGTTGTCGATGGCTGTTAGTCCGCCAGTGAAGGGGCGTGTTGTGTTGGATCTTGGCCGCAGGCAAATCAGCGTTGTTCGGCAGGGTCAGACCCTTGGCCCTTGGCCAGTGGCGATCGGCGATCCGAAGACCCCTACTCCTTCTGGGGTGTTCAAGGTCGAAAACATGATGATGAACCCTCAGTACCAGAGCACAAAGTCAGGGAAGCTGCATCCAAAACGTGGCCCTCAAAGCCCGTTGGGTCATCGCTGGATTGGTTTTCTGCGCAGTGGGCCTAATCAATTCGGCATTCATGGCACTCCCTGGCCCCATTGGGTGAAAACCAGAGCGGCCGTATCCAACGGTTGTGTGCGCATGTTGAATGCGCATGTTCAGCAGCTCTACAACCACGTGGAAGTAGGAATGGCAGTGGAAATTACGCGGTGATCGCAGCGATCACTGGCTTCGCTCCTGCTCAAAGATCTCCTGAAGAATCTCGCCGGCTCCTTGATCTTTGAGCTTGTGGGCGAGATCTCGCCCTACTGCTTCAGGGTCGGCCAGAGGGCCAGCCTGCTCGTCACGGATGAGCCGTTTGCCATCGAGGCTGGCCACCATTCCTATGAGCTGGATGGTGTCACCGACGATTTCGCTGTTGACGCCGATTGGGACTTGGCAGCCGCCCTCCAGAACTCTTAGAAATGCTCGCTCTGCCAGGCAGCGCGCTGATGTTGGTGCGTGGTTTAGCACTTGTATCAGCTCCATCACTTCCGGACGATCGCAGACGCATTCAATCCCAAGAGCCCCTTGACCCACCGCATGCAGGGAGATGTTTCCGGGGATGCTTTGGTGGATTCGATCGCCGAAGCCGAGTCGGCTGAGGCCAGCGGCGGCCAAGATCAAACAGTCGTAATTGCCTGAGTCGAGTTTTTCAAGTCGTGTAATGACGTTGCCACGTACGTCTTTGAATTGGAGATGGGGATAGTGATATCTCAGTTGGGCTAGGCGGCGTAGAGAACTGGTTCCAACAATGGAACCTTCCGGAAGTGTCTCAAGTGTGTACTCAGCATTTTTGCTGTTCACGACTAAGGCATCGGCCGGGTCTTCCCGTTCGGTGATGCAGCCCAGCATCAGCCCCTCGGGAAGATTTGTGGGGAGGTCTTTAAGAGAGTGAACAGCAATCTCGGCACGACCCACCAGCATTTGAGCTTCCAGCTCCTTGGTGAATAGGCCCTTATCCCCGATCTTCGCTAGGGCAACGTCGAGGATTTTGTCGCCTTGGGTTGCCATTGCCTCAACAGAAATGGCAAGACCGGGGTGGGCTTTTTCTAGTTCTGCTTTGACCCAGTTGGTCTGAACCATGGCCAGCTGGCTGCGGCGTGAGGCGATGCGCAGATGCTCGAGGGCCATGTTTGAGAGACTTCAGTCCGCAAGATTACGCAGACGTGCCCCCCGCTGTCACCTACATCTCTATGAAAATTGGTATGGGGTACTGGACTTGCGACTCGGAGGCATGGCCTAAGTCGCCTTATTAGCGCGCTCAGCTTTACGATTCAACACAGATGAGCGATTGCCATGCCAGGGCCTGTGGTTAACGGAGTTCGAAAGGACGGTCTGCCAGCGTTAGATCAGGCAACGACTGGCAAGGAGGTTCTCCCGTTTTTACCACTCTTGAATGAGGGCACGATCAAACTGATTCTGTTAAGCAGTGGTGGCGTCTTGATGGCGCGGCTTAGAAATACAACAGATCCAGATGGCGAACGGGCTTACCAATTGATTCGCCCACTCCGTGTGAACCAAGCCAGCTCAGATGAGCCTTGGCAATTGCATCCCTATTTAGAGGGTTTGACGTCGCAGAAAAATATTGTGGTTTACAAAGCTGCCGTGGCATCGATTCTTGATCCTGATCCTCGGCTTCTTCAGGTTTATGCCCGAAATACGTCTCAAGAATGTCCTCCATCGGAGACTCCTGTGGAGCGTCTGAAGCGGGCTTTTCAGGAATTCACCGAATGCATTGAAGATGAGGTGTAGGAGAAGATTGTCTGGAAATTTCAATGAAAGAGTTGCATATAAAATCTTCAATTGTCGAGTTATTCTTTTTAGCTTTGAGCGGTAGTTGAGGAATCATCTCTAAAAAGTTTGTCTAAATCTAGTTTTCCTTTTTCGGAAAGTAAGGTTTCATAGTGATGCTCTTCCTCGATTGATTCAATTAAGTCATCATCATCTAAGAGCTCTTGATGAAATTCGCGATACCAAGACAATATTCTATCTTCGATCTCGAAGATTGTATTGAAAAAGGGTGTGATGCTGTTTTGCAAACTATTTTGTTCGGTCTCGGTTAGGCCTTTGAATTGTTCCTCATATGTCATGAACGCACGGGTGACAAGTCTTGCTTGTTTGAGTGAGTTTAAGGCTTTAAGAAAATCGTCTGATGTGTTTTCGTTGTTGTTCATAGCTTTGCCTGTGAGTGATCAGTGGTCTGTTGTGGTCTGTTTGCTATTCGTTGTCCTCACTGCACTCGGCGAGGCTTAAGATTGAATGAATGGAAAGAGTTAATCCTCCGATGATGCAGAAAATATCCGAAGCACTTTGATGGGCGGCAGTAGCTGTTTGGATGTTGCCTGGGAAGCCTAAAATCGCTGAGATGAGGAAAAACAATGAGCCAAGAGTAAAAGTAATTGCAATCCACCACTCTAAATTTTGAATTTGTGCTGCCATTATTCCTCTTCCATGGCCAATCTCTATCATATGGAAATATCCTGAGATGACGAATAGAAGGCTTCCAGCTGCATAGGGAATTGTTTCAGAGAAAAGCCATGTCCAGTCGATGGCTTTTGGATGAATGTATGAGGAATAACTGTTAAAATTGTAGGAAATTGTTCCAATTTTTGACGTTAATACTGCTATGAAACTGCAGGACAAATAGTCTATTCTTCCTTGCAAGTAGAGCCGATGGGTTTTGATCATTTGATCGATCTGCCAGTAGGCTCCTAGTAAAAAACTAGTCGATCCAATGACAAATAAATAAGTCGCCTGGTGGATATTGCCTAGGTCGAGTGCGCCGCTAATCGCGAAAAGCATGGAGCCTAGAAAAAATGCTAATGACGTTTTTACTTCGGGTAAGAAAATGTTTTTAGGAGTTGTTATGTAATGTATGAGTTTTGGGATGTTGATTGCTTCGTGGTATCTCCCTATCAGAGGTTTGCGACCTTTTCGAAGGCGTCTTGCTGTAATGATCTCAACATCTTTATTATTGGATAGCGGATTCCAAGTATTTCTGTACCATGCTGTCGTTCCGTGCTTGCCGTAGCGTAATGGCAGCCATGATTTGTTAGGCATTTCTTAGCAGAAGCAACTGAACCAAATGCTTTTTTATATTAGGTCAGGTGATGATCTTATGCTTTATTGTCAGAAAGCCCGTAAGTTTATCTCTTTACCAAATGATTGCATGCGAGCTAGTTGTTGAAAGCTGTCCCAACAAAAACCCCCGCTTAAGGCAGGGGTTGGGATAATCGTCTTAAACTTTGCTTGTTATTTGATGTATTCCTTCAATACTCCGTTCCTGTTGGGATGACGTAGTTTGCGTAGAGCTTTGGCTTCGATCTGACGAATTCGCTCGCGGGTTACATCAAAGATTTGCCCAATCTCCTCCAATGTTTTCATGCGACCATCGTCAAGGCCGTAGCGAAGGCGCAAAACATCTCTCTCACGAGGGCTAAGAGTGGCAAGAACTCCTTCAAGGTCTTCTCGAAGAAGATTTTTGGCAACATCTTGCTCTGGATTTTCGATATCGGCTTCGATGAAATCGCCTAGTCGTGAATCCTCTTCTTTTCCGATGGGTGTTTCCAAGGAAATTGGAAGTTGAGCACTCTTGGCGATGAATCGCAATTTCTCGATGGTCATTTCCATCGATTCAGCGATTTCTTCCTCTGTTGGTTTGCGTCCAAATTCCTGACTGAGGACCTTAGTGGTTTTCTTGATCCTGGAAATCGTCTCGTAGAGGTGAACTGGTAGTCGGATGGTGCGCGACTGATCGGCGATGGCGCGGGTAATGGCCTGACGAATCCACCAAGTGGCGTAGGTCGAGAACTTATATCCCTTTTCGTGATCAAATTTTTCTGCAGCACGAATGAGGCCGAGGCTGCCTTCCTGAATTAGGTCCTGAAAGCTCAGGCCTCTGTTCATGTATTTCTTGGCAATTGACACCACCAGGCGCAAGTTCGATTGCACCATTTTTTCTTTGGCTCGTCGACCGAGCATCAGTCGTCTGCGGAAGCGGATCACCGGCATCTCAACCAGTGCTGCCCATTCCTTGGTGTCAGGAAGTTTGCCGTTATCGCTTTCAAACTGCGCTGCGAGTTCCTCAAGATGCAGGAGGTCCGCAATTTTGCGAGCCAACTCAATCTCTTCGTCCGGTCGCAGTAGGCGAATGCGTCCGATTTCCTGAAGGTAAACGCGTATGGAGTCTTCGGTGTAAACGCCTTTGGGGCCTACTTTGATGCTCGCTAAAACCTTTGCTTTCGCTTCTGCTTTGGCATCTTTTGCTTTTGCTGCTGCCGTCTCAGTGGCTTTTATCGCAGTTGCAGTTGTTTCAGCTGCAGCGAGGAGTTGATCTGCTGATACGTCCAGGTTGGCTGCAGTCGCGGTGACCTTGGCTTTGCTGGTTTTAGCTTTGTTAGTGGCTTTACTTGCCTTTGTTTTAGTGCTGGCCTTTGTTGCTGCTTTAGCTTTCGAGGCAGGTTTTGATTTGGTCTTCACCTGCTTGGGTTGACCGTTTTCATCGGCCAGCATCATGATCGAAGGCTTTTGTTTTGCTTTGGCCTGTGCCAATTTGGTCGCGGCAGGACTCATGGCGGTCAGTAACGAAGGAGAGAGCGGGACAGGAAGCGAATGTCATCAACAGTCAATGCAACCGGCCTGAAAAAGGTGGATGCTTTTGTGGCGTCACCCTCCCGTCATAGAAACGGTGCGCAGAGAAAAACGCGGAGCGTTAAGCAAAATTGAGAGAGCTGGTGTGGTCCGATGCAGAACTGTCAAGGGCATTCTCAGACCGGTCGGCTTCATGGAAAGCCATGGCTCGAACTTCGGATCTTCCCTTTGGAAGGAACTCTGCTTGTTCCAACAACAGCCTTTGAGCTGTCCAACCCTTTTATTTTAAAAAAAACGTGTCATGAACGCAACCCCTATAACCGATTTTTCAAAAAACCCCGTCCGCCCGCCGCCAGTTCTAGTGGTGGTCGATGTTTGGCTTGAAGCAGGTCGTGATGGTCGCACCTTTACCTACTGCGATCGCAAGCTACTCAATGTCCGTTTAGGGGACATTGTTCAGGTGTCCCTGCGGGGTCGGCGCATTCAGGGTTTGGTCACGGCTTGCCGAATACAGGCTGAGGATGAAAATCGCCCGCTACAGCCCGTGGACGCTCTTCTTCAGTCGGCTGCCGTCGGAGAAGCCTGGAGATTGTGGCTTGAGGAGATGGCGCAGCGTTGTCATACCAGCCCGTTTCGAATGCTGAAAGCAGCTCTCCCCCCCGGTTGGTTGGGTCAGCGCGTTGTTCCAACCGTGAAGGAACGCAAGCTGTGGTGGGTGTCTTTGCTTGATAGCACCTCCAACTCGGATACTGATTTGCCAGCCAGGCAGGCCTGCTTGGTCTCCAAGTTGCAGGAGTTAGGGGGAGGAGCGTGGCAGCGAGACCTTGTAGCGGCAGGTTTTCAATCAGGAATCGTGCAAGCTCTGGTGCGCCGAGAGCGTTTGGTTCGTGAGTTGCGTCTCGCCACCGATGCGCAGCCAAGGTCGGTGTCGGTGGGATTTGTCCCTGCGACTGAAGCTCCGAGAACTCTCACCAGTGAGCAACGGGTTGCCATCGAAAGCCTTAAGAGTCAGCCCGAGGGTGGAGGTGTGTTGCTTTGGGGGATCACCGGTTCAGGAAAGACGGAGGTTTACCTCCAGCTCGCCGCTGACGAGTTGGCAGCAGGGCGGCATGTTTTGTTGCTGACTCCTGAAATTGGTCTGATTCCCCAGCTGGTTGATCGCTGTCGGCGTCGATTTGGTTCTCGAGTGCTCGAATATCACAGTGGTTGTACAGAACGAGAACGCGTCCATACCTGGCGCAACAGCCTTGAAGCAGAAGAACCGCTCGTCATTGTTGGCACCCGTTCGGCCATCTTTCTGCCACTCAGTCCCCTGGGTTTAATCGTGTTGGACGAGGAGCACGACAGCTCTTACAAGCAGGAGTCCCCGATGCCCTGCTATCACGCCAGGGACCTTGCGATGGCGAGAGTGCAAAGGGAAGGAGGTCGTGTGTTGCTTGGTAGTGCAACACCCTCCCTCGAAACCTGGATTCAGCTAGCCCCAGAAGGGCCGTTGGCTTTGGCTCGTCTTCAACAGCGCATCTCTGATCAGCCTTTGCCGCCGGTTCAGATCATTGACATGCGCCATGAGCTCGCCGATGGCCATCGGCGCTTGATCAGCAGGGCGCTGATGGATCGTTTGTCGAAACTTCCTGAACAAGGAGAACAGGCGGTTGTGTTGGTGCCGCGCCGTGGATACAGCACGTTTTTGAGCTGCCGAAGCTGTGGTGAGGTGATGCAGTGTCCCCATTGCGATGTGGCGTTAACCGTTCACGGGCGAAGCACCGGTGAACAGTGGCTGCGTTGCCACTGGTGTGACTATCGAGCCCCTGTTACGACGAACTGCGGGCATTGCGGGTCGTCGGCTTTTAAACCCTTCGGTGCTGGCACTCAAAGGGTTTTGGAACAACTGGAGTCTGAGTTGGAGGGCCTGCGACTGCTGCGTTTTGATCGCGACACCACCGGTGGACGCGACGGACATCGGCGTTTGTTGGATCAATTTGCTGCTGGTGAAGCGGATGTTTTGGTTGGAACCCAAATGCTGGCGAAGGGGATGGACCTGCCGCGCGTCACGCTCGCTGCCGTGTTGGCAGCTGATGGCTTGTTGCACCGTCCCGATCTCCGGGCTGGGGAGCAGGCGCTTCAGTTGTTGTTGCAACTCGCAGGCAGGGCTGGGCGTGGGGAGCGTCCCGGACAAGTCCTTGTTCAGACCTACAGCCCTGATCATCCAGTGATTTCGCATCTTGTGGATGGTCGTTATGAGCGTTTTCTCGAGGAGGAAGCGCGGGAGCGACGCGAAGCCGGATTGGTGCCCTATGCCAGGGCTTGTGTCTTGCGGCTGTCTGGGACGTCCGCCTCCACAACGGCAACGGCCGCTGCTGTTTTGGCGGAACAACTTCGCCCCGGTTGCACGCACGCTGGTTGGCAGCTCATCGGTCCAGCTCCAGCTCCAGTGGCACGGGTTGCTGGTCGCAGTCGCTGGCAGCTGTTGATGCATGGTCCACAGGCTTCGGCCTTGCCATTGCCATCAGGAAGCTCCCTTTGGGATGGATTGCCCAGCGGAGTGTCCCTGGCTGTTGATCCAGACCCGTTACAGCTCTGAATTCAGGACGGTAATTCCGGGTATCCGAAACCCATCAGTAGCCGCAGCCGTTGCAAGCTGGCAGTCAAAACAAGCAGTGCCACGATGACGACACTGCCCAGTCCAAGGCGGCTCCAGCGCCATTGAGTCCACTGCAATCGGTTCTGCACGCCAATCGTTAGCGGCCAGATGAGCTCTCCCTTGGTGTTTTTGCTTGCCATTGCAGGGCTGCTTTGCAAGCGGCGCAAGCTCGTTTGGTTTCCAAGGCGCACCGCAATTTGCAGCTCATTCAGTCTCTCAAGAGCGCTTAGATCCAGTTCCAACAGCAGCTCCTGCTTGACACCCACAAGCCAGTTGCGCTCTTCCAGTTTGAGGGTGGGTGCTGGCAATACAAGGCCGGCAGTTCGTCCTGCTGCTGCGACCGTTTGGCTGAGGAGGGCAGCGGCGTCCTCACTGTTTTGGGTTGGTGCTTTGACTTCTAAGTGACCATTTCTTGAGTTGCGAATCTTCCAAGGCAGATGCATCGCCCTCAACTCTTGGCTGAACGCATCCTGCCAAGGAAGTTTTAAGCCACTGCGACTGTCGATCGTCCAAGCCATCTCCACCCTGTCTGGTCCTGGGAGGCTGAGGTCTGCAGTAATACGGACGCAGCCACTCAACAGGAGCAATAGCCCAACCAGCACGGTGATGACAAGGACAGCGAAGCCTGCTGCTGGGGGTCGGGTTGGACCGGTAGGAGGTGATGGAGGTGGCGGTGGCAGTTTGCGGCGACTGAAGAGCTTTGTTCGTTTGCCAACACGAGGATCCATCTCCAAGGTTGGCAACTGCATCGACCAGCTCGCTGGCCTGGCCAGGGTTGGCGCTTCAAGAACATCAAGCAATTGGCGTGCCCGTGTTTTCAGCTCTGGGTCTTTGCAGCGGGTGAGGAGCCGGCAGGTGCTCAGCGCTTTGCTCTCATCTCCCTTCCCCATCCAGGCTGTGACCAACAGCATCCGGATCTCAGCTCCTTGGCTTTCAGTGATCGGGTTGGCTTCTGCGAGCGGCTCCAACAGTGCGATGCACTGGCCGTAATCACCACGCTCGAGAGCGGCTTCCGCGGCTGCCAGTGCTTTGGTCATCGCTTAACCGCGGCCCAACACCATCGTTCCGATGCCTGCATCAGTAAAGACTTCAAGGAGAAGAGCGTGGGGGACACGACCATCCACGATGTGCGCTGCGGCAACCCCTTGGGCAAGGGCACGAATGCAACATTCCGTTTTGGGCGTCATCCCACCGGCAACAACACCGTCGTGGATCAATTGCCTCGCCTCAGAGAGCCTGAGTTGTCGAATTAGAGAGTCGGGATTGTCGCGATCGCGAAGAATCCCTTGGGTGTCAGTCAACAAAATCAATTTCTCTGCTTCGAGGGCCGCAGCGAGCTCACCAGCAACCGTGTCGGCATTGATGTTGTGAGATTCCCCTTCCGGGTTGGCGGCCACGCTTGAAATCACCGGAACGTATCCCCGTGCCAGGAGTGGTTCCAACACATCTGGATTCACCCGTGCCACATCGCCGACCAAGCCATGGTTGCCATCCCCCCAGGGACGAGCTTCCACCAGTCGGCCGTCGCTACCGCTGAGGCCTACAGCGCTCGCTCCCAGACGATTGAGTCCATTCACGATCTGTTTGTTGACGCGGCCAACAAGAACCATTTCCACCACGTCCATCGTCTCCGCATCGGTGACCCTCAAGCCATCACGAAATTCGGAGGGAATGTTGAGTCGCTTCAGCCAAGTGTTGATCTCTGGGCCACCGCCATGAACCACGACTGGCTGCACTCCCACGCTGGCCAGCAAAGCGATGTCTCGAAAGACGGCGTCACGCAGCTCTGCGTGGACCATGGCCGCTCCGCCGTATTTGACCACGATTCGTCGACCAGCGAATCGTTGGATGTAAGGAAGGGCCTCGCTCAGGACTGAGACCCGGAGGGAATCATCCATGCTGCAGGTGCTCAGGGCTCTCCATGCTCGCTTGTCGTGGCGTCACTCTTCGGGAGCAGGGTCAAATCGAGTTGGTCGTTTTCTAGAGGAATGATTTGTGCTTCTAAACCTTTGGCAAAAAAGCGACCCAAGCGCTCGCTTCGTTCTTGCCAACGTTCGAGGCCTACCGCTTCGCAGGCAAATCGCATCCTCAGACCATATCCCTTGTCACTACTGATTTCTTCAATCTCCAGGAGCTGAGAAGGCTTGTCCTCATCCCAGAGTTTCAACGCTTCGAGTGAACTTTCGAGGTGGGCTTTCTGTCCGTAGCGCCAGCGAGTGACATCGTTTAGCAGCTTGACCAGCTCAGGAGATGCCGCCTCGCGTTCCGCGCGAAATTGCGCTTTGGGTGTCACCCGGCGGGCGGGCGGAAGTTCTGAGGACTTGAGCGCAAGACCCCCGAGAAGAATCGGAATTCCGTAAAAAATGGTGGGCAGGCTGAGATTGGCATTGCCAGCTCCGTAGGCCAATGCACCAACCACGGTGAGGACACCGCCAGCGATGGTGATCAGACTTCCGGGCGAAATGAGCTCGTTCATGGGGGCCCGTGCATTGAAGCCATTGTGACCAAGAGGGCTGCAGGATGGGAGGAGGAGTCCAACAATCATGAACACCACGTCCGAGCAGCCCCTAGAAACCCGAGAGCTGATTGCACAGCTGGAGACGGATCGAGCTTGGTTGCTCGAACAAATTGATCGCGGCCGCTGGCCAGATTTGAGACTGGATCTAGCGGCCCTCGAGCGAGAACTGGGTCAGCTGCTCTTACGCGCTTCAGAGAAATTAACTGACAAAAGTCAGTGAAAACCCAGGATTTTTCCGACTTTAAAAAGGAATGTCATCGGTCTCGGGAACAAGGGGAGAGGTGTTCCATTGAGCCGCTGAATCCTGCCCAGCCGCCGCGGGCTTGGTCGGTGATTCAGAAGACTGGGGCGTTTGAACTGGTACGGGTCGAGCTGGCGCTGTTCGCGCAGCGGCAGGGGGCTGGCCTTGGCTGGATCCAGCTGCGCCCACTGAATGCAGGCGCGAGAGAGTGAACTCAGCTCTCTTCTCTTTGGTGCCGTCTTGACGGGGAACCGTGTTCATGCGCAGTCTGCCCTCAATGACAAGACGCTGCCCTACTTGCACGCGATTTTGAAGGTCCTGGGCGAGGTTGCCCCATCCGACGACCTTCAATTGACCCTTGGGGTCATCGGCTCGAAGGGCATCGAAGCAAACATCCATCTCTGCAATGGGTGTCTGATTGTCTTGGGTGTATCGCAGGGTGGGAGCTTGAAGGACATCCACCTCGAGCACGCAGTGGTTCATTCTCAGCTGTGACAGTGAGCGTCATCCTGATGCACCGACAGGAGAATCGCCAGGGCATTGTCTGGTTGCTGGCAGGTACAGGCGATGGCCCGCATTTGGCGGCGGTTCTGATCTCGCAGGGTTGGCATGTTCACGTCAGCGTGGTGGGCGACATGGCTGCCCATCCCTATCGGGGATTGGAATTGGAAGCGATCCACGTGGGTGCTTTGGGTGGATCACAGGGGATTTCGCAATGGCTGCAGAGGATTCCTGTGGATTGGGTTGTGGATGCCACTCACCCGTTTGCGCTGAGGATTAGTGACCAGTTGAACCAGGCTTGCAAGGGCTCGGGTCAAAAGTTGGTGCGGTTCGAACGGCCTATGGAGGCCTCCGGGAAGGCGGTTGTGCTCGGCTCCATGGCTGACCTTGTTGATCAGCCCTTATCGGGACGACGACTCCTCATCGCCCTCGGTGCACGCCAGTTGGCTGCAGCAGCGACCGTCGCTCGTCAGGCAGGAGCCACGGTGTTTGCCCGTGTTCTTCCTTCCCCGATGTCCCTGATTCAGGCAGCGGCAGCGGGACTTCCGCCGGAACACTTGGCAGTGGTGCGACCACTCCAGGGTCCCGAGCCGGGTGCACTGGAAGCAGCGGTTTGTAGGCGCTGGTCGATTACAGACGTGGTCTGCAGGCAGTCGGGGGGTGCGACTGAGGCGCTCTGGGCCCGCCTTTCGATGGAAATGGGTTTTGGGTTATGGCTGCTGCGCCGACCTGCGCCGATTGCTGAAGTTCCTGTTGTGAATAGCGTGAACCAGCTTTTGGCGCATCTGAATGGCCCATCACCATGATGCTTTGAGGTTGGTCCTAACTACGGAGGCGGATCAACAGAAAGCCTCTGCACTCGCTGAGCAGCTGATTCGTCGTGAGCTGGCAGCTTGCGTCAGCTTTCAGGCCATCCAGTCTTGCTACCGCTGGGAAGGAAGGATTGAACATGCCAATGAAGTACAGCTTTTGATTAAGACCACCGCTCCAGGGTTGAGCGCGTTGCTCGAGGCTATTCAGGCACTCCACAGCTACGACAACCCCGAGATTCTTCATTGGCAGGCTCAGCCATCTCTGGCCTATGGAGCATGGGCCGCGGCGTCCATCAATCCAGATGCTTAGCGATCAAATCTGGCAATGAAACCTTCGAGCGAGGCCCTAGTTGGGTCACGACCTGTCCGGCACAGATGGACCCAATTTTTCCGCAGACATCCAAAGGAAGGTTTTGGGTGTAGCCATGCAGGAAGCCACCTGCATAGAGATCGCCAGCTCCTGTGGTGTCAACGAGATCGCCGAGTTTGTAGGAGGGGATCTCCCACTTCTCCTCACCGCAAAGAACAACAGAGCCTTGCGCGCTGCGGGTCAGGACGGCCACACTGCAGCGACCTTTCACTTGCTCGAGCGCGCTCTCGAAGTCCGCTGCTCCATACAGCGATTTAATTTCATCCTCATTGGCAAAGAGCACATCCACATGCCCATCGACAAGCTCGAGAAAGCTCTCACGGTGACGGTCGACGCAGAAGCCATCTGACAGGGAGAGGGCAACTTGTCCGCCGCTTTCTCGGCAGGCTTCAGCCGCCGTGATGAAGGCTTTTTTTGCTGCGGGACTATCCCAGAGGTAGCCCTCGAGATAGAGAACCTTGGTGTCGCGAACCATCGAGAGGTCGAGATCATCCGGGTCCAATTGGGTTGAGGCACCGAGGTAGGTGCACATCGTGCGTTCGGCGTCCGAGGTCACGAGAATGAGGCAACGCGCCGTGCTCGCGCCGGTTACGGCAGCCGGTGTCTCGAAACGGGTCCCTACGGCACGGATGTCGTGGGTAAAGATGGTTCCGAGTTGGTCGTCACGAACACGACCAATGAAGCCGGCCTTGCTCCCGAGTTGAGCGAGACCGGCCAGGGTGTTGGCTGCTGAACCTCCAGAGGTTTCGAGACCTGCACCGCTGGCTTCGTAAAGGCTTTTGGCTTGATCTTCATCGACAAGGGCCATGCTGCCCTTGCTGAGATTGTGATCGCTCAGAAATTGGTCCTCGGCTTGAACCAACACGTCGACGATGGCATTACCGATGCCCACGACGTCGAGAGAACTGGTCGTGCTGAACCGGGGAGTGGAGGACATCTCTGCTGTCGTTAATACAGCGGAAGTATGGCTGTTCGCTGGTTGGCTGTTTTGGGTGGGCAGTGCGTGCGCTAAGCGCTGAGGAGCGCGCGCTTAGGACCATGGATCGGATCTTCCACCACGATCGTTTGGTCTCGGCTGGCACCGAGGGAGACGATCGCAATCGGCACGTCCATCAGGTCAGCGAGGAAGCGCAGGTAGTCCATTGCCGGAGCAGGGAGGTCTTCGAGCCGACGGCATTCAGCTGTGGAACATTGCCAGCCTGGGAGGGTCTCAAAGATTGGCTTGCAGCGAGCGAAATCTTCTGAGCTGCTGGGGAAGTAATCAATGCGTTCGCCATCGAGCTCATAGGCCACTGACACTTGGATCTCATCCATTTCGTCCAGCACATCGAGCTTGGTGATTGCAAGGCAATCCAGTCCGTTGACTTGCACGGCATAGCGCCCAATCACGCCATCAAACCAGCCACAGCGGCGACGGCGGCCAGTGGTCGTTCCAAATTCCCCGCCTCGATCACACAGCTGGTCGTTCAAGCTTCCTGACAGCTCTGTGGGAAAGGGGCCTTCCCCAACCCGAGTGGTGTATGCCTTGGCGACTCCAATCACTCTGTCGATCAGGGTCGGACCCACACCTGCACCGATGCAGGCACCTCCTGACACCGGATTAGACGAGGTCACGTAGGGATACGTGCCGTGATCAAGGTCCAGCAGAGTCCCT
>QCVQ01000017.1 GCA_003210315.1 Synechococcus sp. AG-686-F08
GATGTTAGGCAGCGTCCCGACCCGGTTCAAATGCACCGCGGGGCAGGCGTTCTTTCCAGGGAGCTAGCACGCATAACAAGAGCAGGGATGGAACGGCAGCTGCCATCGTGAGCGCGAAAAAAGTGCTCCAACCCACCTGACCTGCAATCACTCCTCCAGGTGTGGACAAGACTGATCGGCTGAGGGCATAAACCCCCGATAAAAGTGCATATTGAGCGGCGGAAAAACGAGGGTTACACAAACTCATCAAGAGTGCCAAAAAGGCACTAACCATCATTCCGCTGCAGAAGTTTTCTACGCTCACGGCCACTAAAAGGCCTTTTAATCCGCCGCCAAATCGGGCTAGCCCCCAGTAAGCGAGATTGCTGAACGCCCCAACGACGCCATAGACCCACAGAGCACGATTGAGGCCCAGCTTGGAAAAAAAGAGTCCCCCAACGGCTGTGCCTGCAATCGATGCGCCAATGCCCCAGCCTCCTTGCACCGTTCCAATCGTTTCCGGTGAGAACCCGCTTTGGATCAGGAATGGCACAGCCATCAAACCCAAAAGCCCATCGGGCCAGCGGTACAACATCACGAGAAGCAAGATCAGTAGTCCTCGTCTCCGTCCCGTTCGAGTGATGAATTCACGGGCAGGCCCAAGTACGGCTTCCCTAAGGGTCGGAACCGGGTTTTGGATCGCAGTGAGTGTTGGCGCAGCAAGGGTGATTGGCACGATGACCAACATCGCGGTGCCAGCTGTGATGAAAGCTGCTTGCCAGCCAAATTGACCCGCGATCACGAAGCAGCCTGCACCAATAAACAACATGGCGCCTCGGTAACCCAGCGTTGCTGATGCCGCACCCCCACCCCGTTCCGGGGGAGTAAGGAGGTCCGTTCGGTAGGCATCGACAACAACGTCTTGAGATGCACTCAACACGGCAATCACACAAGCTGCGAAACCGATCGCGAGAATCTCACTCGTTGAAACTGTTGCCCCGAAGCGAGCAAAACTCACCAAGCCAACGCCGATCATCAGCTGTAGGACTGCGATCCAACCCCTGCGTCGGTCTGGCCAAGGGATCGCCCAGTGATCCATCAGGGGCGCCCAAAACAGTTTGAGGGTGTAAGGCAGTTCAGTGAGTCCTAGCAATCCAATCGTTGCAACAGGAATGCCATTGGCGGTTAGCCACCCCTGAAGCAGCGTGCTGACTGACATCAGCGGCAGACCACTGGCAAAACCCTCCACGCCTACGGTGACAATCCGCCTCCAGCTTGAGGTGATTCTGGTTTGCTCTCTTGACGTGAACATTTTGGCTGATCTTATGTTTAGCAAAAGCCTGGTGGATTGATTGGGCTCAAGGATTGTTTTTTGTTGCCCAATGTTGCGCTCGCGATGTGCTCATGCCTGGCAATGAGCGCGCTAAATTATGAAATAGTGTTCGGCTTTATTTTATGATTTCTCGTTGATGCAAAGAGTTAAAATTTTCCGAGTGGTGCAGAGATAATATAAGCATCAGGCTTAATCTCTGTCTTGGTACTCATGCGTTATTTGGCTTGATTCTCTTTATCCCTTCTCTGTTGAATTTTTTTGGCTCGTTGCTGCACTTCGTAGTTGGAATTGCGGGTAAAGGAATAAAATAAAACGACCACAATTGCGGCTAGCCCTAGTGCTAGGAAAACGATATAGTAACCGGGTAAAATGTCAAGCATTTTGATAATTTTTTCTTTAACATAGCATGAAAGGTGTTAGGGGGGCTGCTGCGCCATCTGTTGCTGCTGTGGAATCGCTTTTCATTTCAAAGCTGCTGAATGCATGCAATCCATGATGGATTGTCGCAGTCTTTGATTCCTTTGATTAGTGTGATGGTGAAGGGCTTGTTCACTTGTTTGGCTTGGTAATAATGTCTGTTGTCAGAAATTTTGTGCGGGGTTTTCTTTGTTTTAACCACTTCGAGACTATTTGCCTTGGAGACCAGCTCTTTGAATGAAAGGCTAGACATTAAGCTCCGGCGACTACAGCCTTTGGATGATGCATCCTTGGCAAGCGTGATTCGGGCAGCACTTGTGGAATTTGGTGCTGACCGCCCAGGTTTTGCTTGGCAAGATCCTGAGTTAGATGCCATGAGCAATACATACAACGTCTCTGGACATCTTTATGTCGTGGCTGTGGCGGGTGAGATTGTTCTTGGGGGAGCTGGATTTGGACCTTTAAGTGGCGTAGCTGCGACTTGCGAATTGCAGAAGATGTACTTAGATCCGTCAGCCCGGAGGCAGGGTGTTGGTTGGCGCCTGATGGGGCTCTTATTGGTAGAGGCTCGTCTCATGGGGTATCGCTGGGTTTATCTCGAAACTCTTACGGGGATGGTGGAGGCTCAACAGCTGTATCGGGCTTGGGGATTTCTGAAGATTGCACACCCTCTCGGTCAAACAGGGCATGGTGGTTGTGACTGTTGGTACCTCAAGGAACTCCAGGGGCCTGATCTTTTAGGTCAATAGAAGAGTTTCACTTTTGCTCCTTTTTGTCCTCTTTAAGGTCGATGCCAAGATCTTTCATGGATGAAATCGTATCGCTTACTGCTGGAACGTAGGCAATCCTCCGTCTCACTGTGTCGAACAGTTCACTGAGCTTGGTTGGTATAAGTTGTCTTCTTTTCATGGGTCTTCTCTAATCGAATCTAACTGTGTGTTGAATTTAGAGCAAGTTTAGCTGTGCCAATCACCTGTTCTTGGTGTCCTTTATGGAATTTCATTTTGATGGCTGATGTGACCTAGATGTGATCTTGTGGCGCTAAATTCGTTTGTCCTGACATATGAAACACTCTGTCTCCCCTGAATGGGTGAGTTGTAAGCCGTTGCAGATCACCCGTTTGGGGGAGTCTTTTTTGATGCTTACCGGCGATAGTGATCTCATCACTTAGTACATCCTTTAATGCCTGAGCTACCAGTATTTGAGATGAAGAAAGAGCGGAGCGAGCTCGTTGAATTAATGTCTATTCCCTTCAAATGTGAGCCAAATTATTGCCAAACCAAGATGTCATTCTCCAGATTCGTTTCTGAAATGGCAGTGCCAACTTTGCTTCACTCACTCTCCATGATTAGGGGGTAAGGGGCATGGATCAAAAGCAACGAGCAGCTGCATATCGACTACTTGCAGCAATAGAAGTCAACGAAACCACGAAGGAGGATGCTATCGCCCATGGTAATTGCTACTCCTACCTGCTCGAGCATTTGCAAGCTGATGAGCAGGAGTGCGATGAATGATCGTGAATTGTCATCTGCTGGTCATATTAATCGGGGCAGATCTGTCGGCTAAAGCTAGATTATAATGAATTAATTCTGATTGAAAATCTACTATTGTTTACTCTCAGGATCAGCAAGGACTGTGGTTGGCATTGCTTTTTCTCCTGCATAGAACACAATCAGGTCTACATCTGTTTTCCCTAATGCTTTGCCTGCATGAATCGTGTTCACAACTTCAATTAGAGCATCACCTTGGCGGTAAACCTTTCGGGTCCCATCTTGTAATTTGAGTTCTAATGTTCCCTGGAGAATAAAGGCTGCATTGATGAAGGGATGGTAGTGCCAAGGTAAGGTCACTCCGCTTGGTACATGGATCCGAAGGACTTTGAGATTAGGTTGTCCATCGGGATAATTTGGCAACGTCCTGCCGTCCCACATTTTTGTTGAATTTGCTAACTCCTCAATCTTCACACCGTGGCTTGCTGAATGTCCGTCGTCGCTTTTTGCAAGTGATGGCCAAACTAGTGATGACGTAATAACGAATGATAGGGGGATTAAAATTTGTCTAATCTGCCTATCCTTAAAATATTTTGACGTCAAGCTACCTTCTAGCACTTAATCTTACTCTATTGAATGTCTTGCCATGTTAACGCAAATCGTTCCTGATGTTCCGTCTGATGTGTTTGCGATTCAGCGATGCATTTTTCATTCAATTATAGGCTGTTTAGATTTTGCTTTAGCCTATTCCGATCATGCTCAGCTCTCTTTAATGAAGCACAGATCAATTATCTCTGCTCTCATTTTTGCAGAACATAAAGAAAGCATTGAATGGATTGTTTTTGATAATGCCTTTGATTAGTATGCTTCTTTGTTTTCAGTTAGTACTGCTTGACGACTCCGATGAGATATTTTTAGGAAGGAATGAAGCCCGCACAGCAAAGACTCTGCTCGTGGCGGGAGTTCCTCCCTCAGGCTTGAGTCAGCTGTAAACCTTTGCCATAAATGGACCTGCCTGGTCGTCAGTAAGAACTGGTGTTACCTCCCAATCCAAGCATTCGGCCCATTCAGCAGCGTGTTCGTAGCAGGCATCAGCGTTATCGGCTTCAACCAAAATCCAGCCTTCTACTGAGCCAGGACCGTGAAACCGCTTCCATGACTTGCATTCCGGGAATGGTGCGCCTGTCGACAAAAACTTTTTAGCCGCAATGGCGTGGTATCCAGTTTTGAACGACCAGTGCATCAAAAATGTCATGGAAGAGTCTTAGAACAGAAAGATCTAGTTTGCATGGCTTGCTGAGGATTCATGTAGCGTGTGATACACAACTGGTGATTCTGGCAATTGTGGTGATTTGTCTCCTTGGATTTTGGAACTTTGATTCATTAAATAATGTCCTTAACGATAGGAATTCTGCGCAATTGATGGCTTGTGGAAAAGGACAGGACGATAGCGATCGCTGTTGATCCCACACCAATGATTCAAATGTTCTTTATCCCAAGAGAATAAAAACTAACCATAACCCCTGCAAGTATCGGTGTGTGAATTGAATAGGCGCCAAAGCTGTCTTTACCCGCGTTCACAAGCCAATTGCTATTCAGCTTTTCATGTCCTTGATTCCAAGTTAAAATAGCAGCAATAAATCCCCAGCCAATTAGTGGCGTTAAAAATGCCATTATTGGTTTAATTGGCTGCACGTTAGCCCTGTCAAGCGAAGCCACTGCTGTTGCATAGTTTGCAGCTAATAGGCAAAGTATGAGAGCTAGTGAGAGTTGTAGCCACCGTAAGGCAAGGCGTTTGTTGATTCGTTCCAGCCATTGGTGTGATGCTGCCTTGCAGCCAAGAAAAAATAGAAATGTATAGGTCTATAGGTGCATGCCCTGATAGCCAAGCCCATCAAAATTGGAGTTTTTCAAATCTGACCAAAAGCCAGAAAAGCATCCCATGATGAGTTCTAGGGTCCCAAGGATGATGGCGCTCATCAGCCAGGATTTTATGCCGGGTAAGGGTTTTATGTTGTCAACTATGAATTTGCTTTTTCGAATGGTAATCCACAAGCAGTATGTCGAATTTAATAAAATGAGTACTAAGAGAAACCATTGTGGACCTATCCTGTTGAGAGGCAATTCGTTAAATGCGATTCCAAACACAGTGCTGTTTGGAATAAAGATTCCTGCTATAGGGGTTATATTGTTGAGGATAAAAATTGCAATAATGAGAGGAGCTACAAGACGCAGTAGTCGATGTGTGGTGAAGTTCGCAACTCCTCTTTTCCGCACTGAACTTGGCAGTAGATAGCCGGAAATTAGGAACAGTATGTTCATGTAAATGTATTACAGATCCAGCCAAGTCAAAAGCTTATGGCTTCGTACGCAGGTGCTGCTTTGATGATCTGTTTGAGATCAGTTGTGAATAATTTGCCTACTAATATTGTATGAGTTGCAATCACTAGAGCTAGCATAATTGCTTTGACCTGATCTAAAAAAATTATTCTTCCCGTTTTTTCTGTCGCATTTATGTGCATGAGTAAACCTTGGTTTTTGTTGGTTGGCGGCTTGTGGTGAGTGTCTGATTCATTCGTTTTTTGGCATTTTTTCTGGCCTTCTTTGTTTTCTGAGCCGTTTGTTCAGCATCAGCTTCAATCGATCACTGTTGGCTTTTAAAGTAGCCATGATCTGAGCAATTGATTGATCGACATGTGGTTGAGGTATGGAGAGATCTTGCGGCTCATTTTCTAGTAAGCATCTCTGGGGCATTAGAGTTCACTGGTTTCAATATTGTGCGTCATCGTGGCAAAGCTCGGCGAGATAAAGCTCAAGCAGATTCAACAGCTCAATACCGCTGATAGCCCACTTCTTATTCGTAAGCACAAGGAAGTGCTCAACCTGATGATGAGGAGGCTCCAGCTTGATACCTATGGTTTGACTTGGGCTCAGTTCTTAAAGGGTGTAGGCATAGGCGGTCTATCCGTCTGGCTTCTAATGCGTTAGTGCTTGGATTGGGCTGCTGAAGAGTGAATGTGTTGGAAGTTCTTTTCTCACCGTGACCATCTCAATCTGTCGTTGCGTCCCTTGGTAAATGGGTTGTTGATTAAATTTTGTTGTGATGATTATTGGTTGCATGCTTGAAGCTTCATGGCCAATAGGCAGTTTTCATGAGTCGTTGCTCCAGTATCAGCGGCATGAACCGCCTCTTGTTCAGCCAATCCCCATCATTGGGGCCATCCATTCCGCATGCATTGCTGTGAGCATAGACATATTGAATTGATGAATAGCAGGGTTGGTTTTGTCGGCAACCCATAAAAGGCCAAATGGAGCATTCAGGGCCAGTTGCATCCGCCAGCGCCAAGTGATGATCTTCCAGATTTTGCTCAACAATGGCTTTGGCATGAGATCGAAATCGTTCATCTTTTCTGCATCATCGGTAGTGACTATGGCGAATCTCGTCCATGGATGGAGCCCTTGGCTGAATGGGCAAGGTAAGGGAGCCAGCTTCTTCAACCAGTCAAGGTGTTTCCTGCATGTTTCCCACAGAAGTGCCGGTTACATCGCTAATGCGAATTAGAGCATGCTGGATTGAGTTATTAGCAGGCCACGATCTTGGTGCTGATGCCAGTTTTTCTGATGTTGGCTAGTTTGATTGAGAATTCTATATTGCAAAATGAAGTATCTTTCTTTTTCTCTTTTCACTCTTTTAGCCTGTTGCGGTGCTCAATCAATGGCCCATAACTATGAAGGTGGCATCACGGCTAAGTCCATCAGTATTCAGCACAATTCCACTGATGTTTTGAAGCAACCTTTCAACTATCCTCAAGGTATCCCAAAGATTAATCCTCTTAATGTCACGCTGGGTGTGCATGAAGAGACCAGCTGGCACAAGCATTCCGTGCCCCTGTGGGTGTATGTCACTGAAGGATCCTTCACCGTTGACTACGGCTCTAAAGGCAAAAAAGTCATGAACAAGGGTATGAGCTATGTCGAGGCTATGAACTGGTGCCATAAGGGGATCAATGGACCCCAAGAGTCAAAGGCTATTGTTGTTTATATGGGTGCAGCCAGTACAGCGAACCACCTTCCATGTAATCCTCAATAATGATATAAAAGGGGTGCATGATTAACTTGAATAAACTTCTGGCCCCATAGTGATTCCCCGTCATGCGCGGCGTTGTTTTGCCTTGAAAATTTTTTCAAGGGTCTTTATCTGACCTTTCCATCGGTCTGAACAACGACTGGTGTCGTCAACGTCGTCCGCGTATAAACCCATCGCGGCGTGCATCGTTCAGATTTGCCTCCCCTAGTGCCGGAATCGACTGTCCGGTTCGAAAGCTTCGGAAGGGCCAGCCCGGTCTGGTGTCACAAATTTCACGGTCACACGTGCAGATGTAAGTGTTGGCGTTATTACCGTTTTGGCGCCATTCGCTGAAGATCAAGGAAAGCGGCACATCTCTTTGCTCAAACTGTTTTGTGGGAGGCTCCTGTGCCTGGGTTGTTGGCGCCAGGATCCATTAGATTGCCAGCAATGATGCAAGGGGGAAGAGGCAAAGAGAACGAGGCATTGCTTCGGGATAGGCGAATCGGTAGGGAATGCATCCATTGGGGAGATGGTTCCGCTAACGCTATTTTTGCAGGTTTACAGCGTTTATCTGGGATCTAATTCATCTTAGAGTTTAGGTATGAGATGGTCGTTTGATATTTTTTCTATTCCTTAATGCAACGTTGTGAGAACGGCTTCAAGGATGCTCAATTCCTTTTCGCAATTTCTCATGTCCCATAAGAAATTTTTTTTACTTGCTCAGGACTTGAAGCTTCTTGGCGACTTGTCTATGGACATTCAAGAGTTGGTTATTGTGTTTGGGGTCGGTTTTGCCTTTCGATGTCGATCGTAAGAATAGGAGCAAAATATGACTTTTGCAGGGCTGTCAGTAAATTTTGTCTTCGCTTAAAGTATATGCTTTGGGTGAATTGAATGATGAAGTGATCAGGGTAATTTCCTAGCCTGGATGTTTTCAGTCAAAAAATCTGATCGTTGAATATGCTTGCTTTGTGGGGATTCAAATATTGTCTGTGAAAACGAGAGGAGCCATCAAGTGCAATCGTTGAGGCCTGTTTGTTTGTTCGATTCTGACTATCGATGAAGCAGTGCTGCAATCCAAATGTCGCCCCGGATTTGATCTGGTTCAAGATTGCAGAGGGCAATCATTTAAGCCATCATTCATTTCGGGCTTGATGTTTGCCGTTATCCAGCTATGCATCTTGAGGATCTTGAATCGTGATTCCATCAGGAGGAACCGCCGCAGACTTACGGGCGTTGCTGTCGCAAGAGTCCTGTCACGTGATGCCGTGCTGTTTTGATGCTTTATCGGCAAGGATTGTGGAACAGGCGGGCTGTCCGCTCACGTTTATGAGTGGCTTTTCGGTGGCTGCAGCCCGTGCTGGTTTGCCTGATACGGGCTTGCTCACGGTGACTGAAATGCTGGATCAAGGCCGTTATCTCTGTGATGCCATTTCGATACCAGTGATCGGTGATGGTGATACGGGCCATGGCAATGCAGCCAATGTGCAGCGCACCATGCACCAGTTCAAGCAGGCAGGGTTTGCCGGGATCATGCTTGAAGATCAGGTTTCACCAAAACGCTGTGGGCATACGGGGGTGAAGGAGGTCGTTGACCGTGATGTTGCGATCGAGCGCATTAGCGCTGCCGTTGAAGCCCGCCGCCAGGGAGCCGATCTTGTGATCGTGGCCCGAACCGATGCGCGATCGGCGTTTGCGGAACGCTACGGCGAGGACCGTGCCCTTGATGAAGCCCTTTGGCGACTCAAAGCGTTTGCCGATCTTGGCGCTGATGTGCTGTTTCTAGAAGCTCCACGCTCGGAAGAAGAGATGCTGCGTTTTTGCAATGAGGTTCCGGGTAAGCGCATGGCCAACATGTTGGAGGGAGGCGTGACGCCATTGCTTCGTCCCGAACAGCTCAGCGCTATGGGTTTCCATTTGGTGGCTTATCCCCTCACCCTGCTCGCATCTGCAGCGTTCGCCATGCGTCAGGCGGTGAGTGATCTACAGAATGGAACAACTCCTGAAACAATGCTCAGCTTTTCTGAACTCAAGGCTTTGGTGAACTTTGATACATACGACGACTCTGTTATTAAGCAAGTGCGTTGACTAAATGTTGTTGCCAAGCCTGGATTGTGTCTCAGGCTATTTTGCACTAGTTGCCCCAGTAGAATGAATAAAAGAAAGATGTTATTGGTTCTTTTAGTATTTTTAATGGCTTAGCTGATGGGTTGGGGCACTGGCAATCGCATACAGACAACAGGACTAGGCCAATCTTCAACCTGCGCGATCTCGATGCGGAAATGATTGCGTGATGTTGGCGACTTCTATCAGCCTGAAGGGTCCCAAGGCATCACTGCCTTTCATTGCAGCTCCCATCACAGCAAATCGGGTCTATCAAGAGCAGAAAAGGAAACAAGTAAAATTGCTCATGCAAAGCAAAGTTCGAGAATGCATCATTTAATACAGCGGTCTCAAGAGGGGGGCCGCTTTTCAACGAAAATTGGTTTGTCCTGGATTAATCGAGGTTTCAGGATCAAGCGAGAGTTGCCTGCATCGTTCTCGTTTTGTCATTTTAATGAAAAAGGATCAATCATATCGGCCTGAATTTTGCAGTCTGATAGTGGGTAAGAAACGCATAAGAGTGCTAATCCGTTCTTGAGCTGCTCTTCATCAAGAAAGCTCTGATCTGCTTGGTCGATGGATCCTTCGAGGACTTTTCCGCAGCAGGTCGAGCAAGCACCTGCATGGCAAGACGATGGAAGCTTGATACCTTGCTCCTCTGCTGCATCAAGGATGTAGGAGTCCTCGGAACAAGAAAAGTTTTGCTCTTGCTCCGAGGAAACGACCGTGATTTTGAAATTAGCCACGTTTTGACTCCGTTTCTCTCATTCATAGCTGCCGAACTCTGTGAGGACAGGCACCAGTAGGTGCAATGAGCTTTTTGTTGACCATTCCCAATGAGTCCAGATCAAGGAAGGCATTGATTGTCTGTTCGTGAACCCAGGTATGGCCGCGGTGTCTTCAGTGGATGGTGAGCGCAGAGTCCTGAAAGATTGATCAACCTTTGGTGACCAGACCAGCTAGGTGGGTTTTGCTGCCGTTACGCCATGTAATCAAGATCACAGCTCCACTTGATGGAGGACATCACTTCAGACATTGATCTGGGAGATGGTGTGCGCATCGGAGGGGTGTTTCACCCTTCCCTTCTCACTCAACCATTTCAAAACCATTTCAAAATGATGTCAAACACTGAACTTTCACTGACTCAGCTCGAAGCATGTGCAGGCGGTTGGTACTTGCCAGCGGCATACATCATTGCCAAGGAAGGGTCCAAGGCGATCCAGTTTTATAAGGATGCTGCAACCAATGTTGCTGAGGGGAAATCGCTCGGAGCTGCTGTCGTAGCCGCTGGCCATAGTTCAGGAACAATTGATGATTGAGCTTCAATGATTAGTTTGCTTCTATAATAAATAGTCGTTAACCTCGCCTTTGTGTGGGGTTTTTAATGTAGTGAAGCCGCCGAATAGCTTTCTCTTGCGGATGGCACTCGTGACTCAGTTCACACTTGCACGAATGAAGATTAGGCCTGGCTCTCTGTTGTTATTCGCAGCTTGAAAAGGAAGGAGCAGCTCTGTGTGAGCTCATCAGCGTGTTGCTTCATGGTGTTGGTCGGTCTTTTTTGGGCTCACCCAACCTGTTCTGCTTAGGGGCCTCTTCGCTATTTCAGCTGTGTGGTCGTATCGATTGGCGCAAGGTTGGTGCTCACACTACAAATATCGTCCAGCGACTCCAAGGCTTCTTCCAAACGTTGGCAGGATTCTGCAAGGACTGGGTCTTGGATCTCCACAAGCACTAGGGGGTGCCAGCAGTGCTCCCAATCGATCACGGTCCAGCCGCGATCCAGCAGTCCTTGTTGAAGCTTTTCTAGGGCTTCAAATTCACCATGAACCATGGTGTTGCCATCGCTTTCCAACACATATCCCTCTGCATCGAGTTCGATAAGGGTCTCCAGGAGAGGCTCCTCCTTGCAATGTCCCTCGAGTCGCACCTCGCTGCGATGCTGAAAGAGGTAGCTCACGCAGCCGGTCTCTCCGAGGTTGCCGCCGTGTTTGCTGAAGGCCAGACGAACCTCGGCCGCCGTGCGGTTGCGGTTGTCGCTGAGTGCTTCCACAAGGACAGCGATGCCTTCAGGGCCATATCCCTCGTAGCGGATCAACTCCAGGCTGGAGCCTGCCTCCCCCTGGCCCGATCCTTTGGCAATGGCCCGTTCAATATTGCCTGCCGGTAATCCGGCCGATCGTGCCTTCGTGATGGCCGTTCGCAACTGAAAATTGCCGTTGGGGTCAGCTCCGTTGCGTGCTGCCACCGTGATCTCTCGACCAAGCCTGGTAAAAAGCGCACCTCGCTTTCCATCCACCACCGCCTTGGTGCGTTTGATTTGAGACCATTTGCTGTGGCCAGCCATAGGGAGCAGGAGAGGGATCAGCCGCGCGCTTCAAACACGACCTTGGGTTTGAGCTGGTCTTCGCTGTTGGCGATTCCAATGCCCAGCATGATGTTGTCTTCACTGAGAACAACGGTGGGCCCATCACCATTTTGATGGGCAATCGTGCGGCCGCAGCTCCAGTCGTTGCGTTCGAGCTCGGAGAGCGTTCGGATTGGTAGGTGGGTTAAGGCGAGTTGGGGAGGGATGAGAGTGAGTGGCTCTATCGCTGGAGAGCTCTGTTCATTGGGATGCAATGGCAAGGCGATCGCATGGGTCTCTACAAATCCCAGCGCTTGGGTGCGCCGCAGCGAGTCAAGACAGCCGCCGCATCCGAGGACCTGGCCAAGATCTCTGGCCAACGAACGGATGTAGGTGCCAGCTGAGCAGTGCACTTCAAGGGTGAGCTTGCCTTGTTCTGAATCCCAATGCTCAAGAGAAACGGAATGGATCGTCACACTGCGGGCCGGTAAGTCCATCACCTCACCGCGGCGGGCCCTGGTGTAGGCGCGTTCGCCGTTCACGTGAACTGCCGAAATCTGTGGAGGACACTGCTCGATGCTGCCGCGGAATGGATTGAGGGCTTGATCCATTTGCTCCAGGCTTAAACGCGGCCAGTCCCGAACCTCCACGACCTCTCCCTGGAGGTCATCGGTGCTGGTGCTAGTCCCCAGCTGGATCACACCGCGATAGGTTTTCTCTCCTGGCAGATAGGGCAGCAGTCGGGTGGCTTGGCCTACGGCAATCGGTAAAACGCCAGTTACGGCCGGGTCCAGGGTGCCGCCATGCCCCACTCTTTTGGTTTGGAGGACGCGACGCATCCGGCTCACGCAGGCATGAGAGGTCAGACCTGAGGGCTTGTCGATCACCACGAATCCGAGTGGTGCATCCAAGGGGTTCCAACGGCAGTTGTTCTGAATGTCGCATCCGGCCTGCACTTACATTGACGATGTCCGACCGGCAGAAGATGCAAAGTCTGAGCAATTCTCCCCGCGTAGACATCGAGACCTTCTTGGACAGTGGCTTTTCTGTTCGTGACCATTTGGCTCAATACCTTCAGCTCACGTTGGAGCAGGTGGATCAGCGCTTACCCGATGGCAAGGATGATTTAGCCGCACTCCATCCGGGTGCTTTTCAAGCGGATCAAGCCACTGAGTTTTACGAGAGCACCGTGGGCACCGGGCATCTCTTTGAATTGGCGGCTTGGCATCTCAGCAGCTCTGACTACATCGCGGATACGCTGCGTTTGCAGGAGGATTTTGCTCGAGGGACCGTCCTCGATTTTGGAGGTGGGATTGGCACCCATGCCTTGGCTGCAGCGGCATTGGAGGCTGTTGACCGAGTTCATTTCGTTGATCTGAATCCACAGAACAGGGCTTTTGTCTGGTCCAGGGCTGTGGCCCTTGGTTTGGATCAAAAGATGTCGGTTCATCGTGATCTTTCCGATCTCACTGGCCAACGTTTCGATACGGTCGTTTGTCTTGATGTATTGGAGCATCTCCCTGATCCGTCGGATCAGCTCATGCAATTTCATGCATACATGAATGAGGATGGAAAGGCCTTATTAAACTGGTACTTTTTTAAAGGACATAGCGGCGAATATCCTTTTCATTTTGATGCCCCAGACCTTGTTGATTGCTTTTTTCGTACGCTGCAATTGAATTTCCTTGAAGTCTTCCACCCACTATTGATTACAACAAGAGTCTACAAACCAATAAATATTGCTCCCGAATTTAGACAATAGATCACATTATAATGATTAATTAAAAGCGTCTAGTGCATCTTTTGCATGAGACATTGAGAGGAATCTTCAATAAATAACTGATAGCACTGGCTTTGATGCTCTCGAATTTGGATCGAGGGATTGATCCTTGCATTTAAAGATTTTACCTGAGAAGTTGTTATTGCTTTATGCTATTTATTTGGTCGTGGTAGATTTGATGGAGGGTAGAAATAAGGTGGCTAATTAGTAAATCTATTCTCCTATCAATTCAATCTAGCTGTGTCTAGGAAGGTTGCTTGAAGTACTTGTTTGCCAAGGCAAGACGGAAAAACTTTAATGACCTGTGCGTCACAACCTAACTGTCTAAAATTAATAAACACCGCCTGATCTGAAGTCATGTTCTTCTTCTTTTAGATTGGAAGAACTACATGTAGATTGAGAATAGTGAATTAGATTTTTATAGCCAGCTGGTACTAATCCAGGACATAGGATTCCAACTTCAATAGCTTGGGGGCAAAAATATACTCCTTTCCATCGATTGATAAATCTCCCTTTGATCTCATCTGAAAAATTAAAGCCACTCTCTGCGGCAAATTCTATGATCTGTTTTGGATTCATTGATGAGAGGCGAGAACGAAATTGCTCGTCACTACGTGCTCGATCAATAAATGCATGTAATTGAGATTTAGACATAGCATAATCATCTCTCCTAGATTTATACCCTGCATTGACTTAAAATTGAGGCAAAAACATACTCCCTGCGAATAATATTGAGTACAATGCAGAAATAGCAAATATGAATTTTCGCTTTTATGTATCTTGCAAGATGCCTTGCCGTGACGTCCTATAAATAATTATTACATTGCGATTGCTTGTGTGAGTTCTATGCATTCAAGAGTTCATTGGTTCAACGTTCAAATGTCATAGAACCTCACAATCACGCAGTAAAAAGAGAATAGAGATTATAATTTGCACTTGCTTGATTTTTAGAAAAATCACACCAAGGCATTAACAGATGAAGGCAAGGAAGGCAAAAGAATATGTTTTCAGTAACTTGCTTGGAATGGAAACGTATTGCAAGAATCACTATAACGAATATTACTCGACTTCTAATTTTTCTTGCAATATCACCCAATTAAGCAAAGGTGAATTGCAAACGAGTTCAATCTGTGCGCCGATCAATAATGTTCATCTCGAAATTTTCAAGTCAAATCAAACACTGCTTTATGAAGAAGAAGCTAATCAAAATTCAATTGCATTTTGCTGGATAAACAATCAAGGGAAAAAGCCAAGCAGTAACACGATCATTAGTGGTCATAAGATGAAAGATTTAAGCATAGCAGGATTTAATCGCCTAAATAAAACTGGTGGCAATACATGGGATATTGTCGGTGCAAACACTATTCTCTGCTGTATGAGTCTGAAGTGGAAGATATTGAAAGAAAAAATTGATGAGATGAATGCTTACAATGCATATGCAAGGATTGAAGAATGTATTGGCATTGATTCTAACAGTACTTCTAGTATCCAGCTAAAAAAATTATTTGAAAAGCATTTTGCCAAGGGAATAACTACAGCTGGTGGGTTTTATGATTTAGCTATTGCAACTCTAGAGGATTCTTGTGAGCTACAGAATCACATTACAGAGAGATCTGAATCTACTGAACTAATAGAGGACCTTGTTAAATTATTACATGAAGACAGAGCTGGCTTACCACCTTTGACGATTGGAGAAATTACTAAATACTTGAACTCTGAGCAAGAATCTGTAGGCCAGGCCTGTAGATCGACTTTTAATATGAATATTCTTGATCTAATTAAAAGTATACGTCTAGAACAAGTCAAGAAGTCATATCTAAACCCACATGTTCCACGTGGTTTGAAGCAATTTACTAAGCAGCATAATGCTATGTATTATGGCTTTAGAAATTGGAATTCTTTTCAACGTCTTTACTTTAAGACTTTTCGAGAGAGTCCAGAAGACACAATTGATAAGGCAAGCAAGATGAGTGTCCTCGTCTCTGACTTGCGTAGAGGAAGCATGTCATGAACATCAAATTTTCCTATACAGATCCATTGCAACTGTCTGAGACTCTTCAGGAATATGGTCAAGCCATAAGAATTACTCAACTTGAAAATGGTGAAGGTAGTTATTCGATGGCCCATACAAAATCTTCTTGTATGGCGATAGCTGAGATCAGTGCATCAAAACCACTTTTATATGAAGGATGGGGCACAAGTTGGTCAGTCGATTTTAACTGGATTACACCAATGCGTAAAGCAAATTATCCTTTTGGATATTGCGAAGGTTTTGATATGAACGATAATAGTCTTGGAGGTTTTAATACTTTTCATTCAAATCCAGGCGACTCATGGGGAAAATATTCAGAATCATGTTCTTCAACTGCATGTATGTTGGACAAGAAAACACTACTCAATAAACTTAAAGAATGTAAGGCAAGTCAAGCTATTGCTAATTTGAGCGAATCTATCGGTTTGGTAATTGATCATGAAGCTTTTTCTCAATTGCGTAGACTGGCTCGACGGGATCTTGTTAGGGGGATTTCAAATCCATCTAAATACTACGATTTAATGACGATATGTCTTGAAGAAGGAAATCATAAGTTGTATAAAAAGAAACAGGTGAAAAATCAGAAGTTGCTTGGTGAGATTGTTAGCCTTTCTCATGATCCTGACAAAATGAGTGCACCAATGTCATTGTCAGATGTTTGTCAGCACTTAAATGTAGGACAAGCTTCTTTATATAGAACATGTCAAGATTATTTTGGTCTGGGAATCATAGAAATGATGACGCAGGTAAGACTTGAAGAGGCCAGAAGGTCAATGATTTATTACTCTACGACTTCAAATTGTGATAATAATACTATTCGCGAAATAGCGATTCGCTTTGGATTTAAGCATCAAGGTAGATTCTCGCGGAGATACTTTACTAGTTTTGGAGAGTTGCCTAGTCACACACTTAAGCGCGCCAAGCTTTTTTGAACAGTTAGGCAGGCATCAGCCAAGCTTGCGTTGGAAGATAAAGTGTATTTGTTCGAATGAGGCTGAGAAATTGTTCAAATAACAAACCCAAGGAAAAGCTTAAGATCGCGTTGCCCCTATCCATTTCTTATCAAAAAGAGTAGAATTTGTGGAAACTACAAGTGTCCATTATCTGAGATGCTTGAAAATGTATTTCGCTAAAGAATGAAACGAATTACCTTTGAGTTGAATGATGACCTCCATAAAAAGCTCAAGCTGCTTTGCTATACAGAATCTATGTCAATAGGTTATATCCTTAGGCAGTGTGTTTCTGAATTTTGCGATAAGCATGATGCGCATTTAATTGAATTAATTGATAATCGATCGAAGTAGCTTGTTGGGTTATTGAATTAGATTTACAGCTTCGGCCTTTTGGATTAATATTTATTGCGTAATTGGCTCCTGCTTTTTTTTAATGGCTTAGTAAGTCTGCTTAAGCCTAGCGGGAACAACTTGAGTTGTAGTTAAAACAAGACTGCGCATTGAGTTCTCTTGTGAAAACTGAAACTCTGCATTTGTGCAATGCATATGCTGTGCTTGTGCAAATAAATTTTGCCATTAGGAGACATATGAAATGTATTTTCCCCATTTATCTTTGAATTTTTGGGTAAAATTTTTTTAATCGTTTTATCCTTATGGCTGAAAGATTTGATGTTCTTGTTCAAGGGATGAGTGAAAGTGACGCTTCAGCACTTTTGTTGGAAAATACTTTAAATGTTCAAAGACCTGCAGATCGTTATTTCGCAGCCACTAGGCTTGGCCTGAGTACCACTGAAGAATCACTTGATTTGCTCCTTCATGCTGTTGATAAGCTATCAACCGATGAATTGTATGACAGGATAACTCGTCGCAAATCTATTGAAGCACTTGGAAGGAGAAAAGATCTGCGTGCAATACCAACTTTAGTGGGCGCTTTAAACTGTGATGACACCGAGGCTGTCATTAACGCAATTAATTCTCTCGTCCGAATTGGTTGGCAGCCACTCCCTGATGATATAGACCTCCTTTTATCACTATTGAATGGTGAAGTTACGCAGATGCGTGCAGTCATTCAAGCTCATACCAGACTAACCATTAGGAATTCAAAATCTAAATCTGTTATCTACGCACTTTGTGCTCATGAAAGTGTTTTGGTTTCCGGTGCAGCACGAGCATATCAGGCAAGAATATATGGAAGAGTGGATCTTTTAGATCCCTTAGTTCCACAACTTACTGATTTGGTGGCTGGGAAAAGACGTTCAGCCGTAATTGACTTAGGTGATGCTGGTGATGACAGCAGACTCGCCGATTTGGTGCATGCACCAGTCTCTATGTCTCTCAGGGCAAAAAGTTTCTTTGATATTGTTGATGCTAATAACTCAATTTCCACTTCAAAGAATCACACGCTTCTAGAACAGCTTTTGACTGATAATCCTCAAACTCTTAATTTCAAAGCTGACTGGCAGTGTGATATGGATCCTGGCGAAATAGAGAGAAATCTTAGTCATAGGGATGAAGCGCGTCAATATGGGGCAGCATTAAGCCTCATGAATATTGATTCAAATACTTGTCTCGAAATTATAGAAAGTATGCAAGAAAGACTTTGGTCTGATTACGTTACCCATTATTATCTTACCTGTATTATTGGTTTGCGTAGGTTTCACCAAAAAAGTGATTTGGTGAGAGCTGCTCTCTCGGAAACCACTCCTCAATATACAAAGTCGAGGATAGCGGCAGCTTGGGCTTGTTTGGAGCTTGAACTTTATGATCAGATGGATCTCATCTATGAGCTTTCTAATTCTGCCTTTTGGAGACCACTTCGCTGGACTTGCCAACAAGTTATGGCACGTCTGATTGAAAAACAACAAATGAATTATCAGGTTTGATAAGTGATATTGATTAATTAGATAATGCTTGTTCGACTCAGGTTGTTTTGAAATTAGATTAATATTGTTTTTGTAGTTCAATTTATTTTATTGCAGCCATATTCGCTTTGGTGGATTTGCGAAACCTTTAGACTTGTCCTAGCTCTAGATGTCGTGAGTGGTTGTTAAAGCATCGTCCTGAGATCTGGACTTTGGAGGAGATTTGAGGGAGGTTGCCTCTTTGTTGATAGTTAGGGACCTATTTTTTCTGAAATTTATAGATCTAAAGTAAATTTTGTTTTTCGGCATGACAAAAGAACCATGCCGATAATTCTGCCCGATATCTCCGAGAATTCAGAGAAGCTGAGTCCCTGTGTTTGTTTGATTAGTCATGGGTTAGTCAGCATATCTCTTATGCGTGTTGAGTCTTTTTTGATCAACCAGCAACAGCAGAGATGCTGTGGGGAGCTTGCGGAAAGCTTGTAGGCATTGGGTCAGGCTTCCCTTCTGCCAACGCTTTGGCACGGATGTACATTTGGCTCGACGTTGAACCTGCTGCTTCCATCGCCTTGGCGACGACGTCCCAGTTGCGAATTTCTGTGGACATTCGGTGACCCTCGAGGGAAGTGTTTACAAAACTTAAAGCCTTTTGAGGCTGCCTGTGGCTGCGGCGGGCATCAATCTGGTTCTGATTGAAGAAGAGGGTCAGTTCATATCAATCGCATCTGTTGCTATGGGGTATGGGCCCCCAAGATTGAGGCTTTCTCTACAGGCATCAGTAATAGGAGGAGGATGCGAACAGCGTTCTCTCATGAGATAACAAGCCACAGTTCAGAGATGTTGTCTCTGAGCGACATGACCATCACAGCCATTCCTTTCTCTTAGATGTTTTTTGGATCGGAGCGATTCAGGCCGTTCTGCGTTTCCATTGCGTTTGCACTCATGGCATTAATGACGCAATGTGCCTCATGCTGCAGCGCTTGATTCTAAAATATTGTTTTGATAATTCTATAAAAAAAGAGCAATGATCTCAGTAAAGATCGCTGCTCTTTTATAAACTAGCTTTAATTATTGATGCAGTTGCTTGGTCCGTTTGGATTACTGAGCTGCTGCAACTGTGATGCGCTTGCGATTGCGGAGTCCGCGGCGGATTGACTCAAACTTGACGATTCCGTCGGTCAACGCAAACAAGGTGTCATCCTTGCCACGACCAACATTGACGCCAGGCATCACCGAGGTGCCACGTTGGCGGATCAAAATGGAACCAGCCGTCACGCTTTCGCCGCCGTAGGCCTTGACTCCTAGGCGCTTGGAATTGGAATCGCGTCCATTACGGGTTGAGCCTGTGCCTTTCTTGTGGGCCATGAGAAATCAAAGAGGTGGAGAGAATGAAGCTGGTTGAAGCACTCAGCTGATGGCTTTACCGCCAACGGAAATGGATTCGACCATCACTCGTGTGAGCTCCTGTCTGTGACCATTCTTACGTCGTGTCTTCTTTTTGGGGCGCATTTTGTAGACAATCACTTTTTGACCACGGCGGTGGGCCATCACCTTGAGTTCCACACTGGCGCCCTCGACGTAAGGCTTGCCAACGGTGGCTACATCACCGTTCTTGACCAAAAGCACCTTGTCGAGGGTGATCTTGGCGTCCACGTCTGAATGCAGACGGTCGAGATCGTAATAACGGTTGGGTTGTACCCAAAACTGCTGCCCAGACGCTTCGACGATGGCGTATGAGCCTGTCTCTGGGGTGGTTTGTGAGCTGCTGCTGCTGGTTTCTGCCATGGGCTACTGGACGCGAACAGGCTCGGTGACTTAGAAGCCACCGATTTGGCCTGTGCCGCAATCGAAAGACAAACAAAGATCTTCGACCTTCGAGCTCTCTTTCGTCAAGATTCAATTGCACACTTTTCGTTTTGGATGACCAGGCCGGCACTCACGATCGCGTTCTTGTTGAGGTCGCCTGAGCTCGAATCGGCTTGCTGTCAGTGGTTACCTGGTAATCGCTACACCCCCGTCGATCTTGGACTGGAGGACTCAGCGGTCGATGTTGTCTCCGCTTTGGAACGACAACGTGAGGCTGTAGATGCTGTTGTGATTGAGCAATCACTCCTTCAAGACCAGACAAGAGAAGACCTATTGGCTCGTGGTTTGCTCTTCCCCGCCGTTGTGGTGGGCGAATTGATGGGTCGTGTCGATTACCACCCCGAAGAAGTTCACCTGCCGGGCGATCAGCTTGAGCAGCTTGGCTACAACGTTGATGCAGCGATTTCACGCTTCCTTCGCCACGGGCAGAAAGACATTCGCCCTGAGGACGGATCGTCTGAATCCGACCAAGTTGGCGGGCAGCCCGAGGGAAGTGCTTGGAAGTTGCCGAGCCGCCTACAGGAGAGGCTTGGCTATTTAGGAGTCTTCTACAAGCGAGATCCATCGCGATTCTTGGCCAATCTTCCACCCCATGAACAGCGTGAGCTGCTGCAGTCGTTGCAGCGCACCTACCGAGATTTGTTGATTGGTTATTTCCGTGACCCTGCTGCTGCCAACCAGGCTTTAGAGAGTTTTGTAAACACAGCTTTTTTTGGCGACTTACCCATTACCCAAACCGTTGAGATCCATATGAATCTGATTGACGACTTTTGGAAACAACTCAGACTTGAGGGGCATAAAGACGACTTCCTTCAGGATTACCGCCTTGCACTGCTGGATGTCATGGCTCACCTCTGCGAAATGTACCGACGGTCAGTTCCTGGAGATATTCCCTTAGTTCCTGCTGGGGCTCAACGCCGACAGCTACAGGATTCAGAGGTGACGTTATGAGCCCTAGGAAGACTTATATCCTCAAGCTTTATGTGGCAGGGAACACCCCGAATTCGATGCGTGCACTCAAAACGCTTCGCAATATTCTTGAAACTGAATTCAAGGGTGTCTATGCCCTAAAAGTCATTGATGTCTTGAAAAATCCTCAGCTAGCTGAAGAGGACAAGATTCTGGCTACACCCACGTTGTCCAAAATTCTCCCGCCCCCTGTGCGTCGGATTATTGGTGACCTTTCTGACCGCGAACGGGTGCTGATCGGACTTGATCTTCTTTACGACGAGCTTGTTGACAACGATCTCAACTCTTCCCTGATGGATGCGTTCGAAGTCTCGGATAGCGAAGAGGCAGATTCTTAAGTCACGGGGTGATCTAGAGGGTGCTGTTGATTTTCCTCATTAACGTTGGAGAGCAAGGTTGCGGTTATGCAGATTTCTAGCTCAAGTGGTTCCCCTCAGATGCAGGTTCAGAAGCTTCCTACTGGAATCGAGGGCTTTGATGATGTGTGCCATGGCGGCTTGCCCATTGGACGCAGCACGCTGATTAGCGGAACGTCGGGAACGGGTAAAACCGTTTTTTCCTTGCATTTTCTCCACAATGGAATTGCTCATTACGATGAGCCAGGAATTTTTGTCACGTTTGAGGAGTCGCCACTCGATATTCTGCGTAATGCTGCAAGTTTTGGTTGGAACTTGCAAGAGATGGTGGAGCAAGACAAGCTCTTTATTCTTGATGCTTCTCCGGATCCCGATGGTCAGGATGTGGCGGGCAGTTTCGATCTGTCTGGCCTGATTGAAAGAATTAATTACGCCATCCGAAAGTACAAAGCCAAAAGGGTGGCGATTGATTCGATCACGGCGGTCTTTCAGCAGTACGACGCGGTGTTTGTAGTGCGACGGGAGATCTTCCGTCTTATCGCCCGCTTGAAGGAGATCGGTGTCACCACCGTGATGACCACTGAGCGAATTGATGAATATGGTCCTATCGCGCGTTATGGCGTTGAAGAATTTGTCTCTGACAATGTTGTGATCCTGCGCAATGTGCTGGAGGGCGAGCGACGACGACGGACCGTTGAGATTCTCAAGCTGCGAGGCACCACCCACATGAAAGGTGAGTTCCCATTCACGATGGGTGCGCATGGAATCAGCATTTTCCCTCTTGGTGCAATGAGGCTCACGCAGCGTTCATCCAATGTGCGCGTGAGTTCTGGAGTGCCGCGGCTTGATGAGATGTGTGGTGGCGGCTATTTCAAGGATTCAATAATCCTCGCGACGGGCGCGACTGGTACAGGTAAGACGTTGTTGGTTTCGAAATTCATTGAGGATGCTTGTAGTAATAAGGAAAGGGCAATCTTGTTCGCCTATGAAGAATCACGTGCTCAATTAATGCGTAATGGCACAAGTTGGGGCATTGATTTTGAGCAGATGGAGCAAGATGGGCTTTTGAAGATTATTTGCGCTTACCCAGAGTCCACCGGCCTAGAAGACCACTTGCAGATTATTAAAACGGAGATCAGTCAGTTCAAGCCAACGCGAATGGCTATTGACTCATTGTCTGCGCTGGCTCGTGGCGTAAGTCGTAATGCATTTAGGCAGTTTGTGATTGCATTGACTGGGTATGCTAAGCAAGAAGAAATTGCTGGCTTTTTTACAAATACTTCCGAAGAGTTTATGGGAAGTCATTCAATCACTGACTCCCATATTTCAACTATTACTGACACTATCTTGTTGCTCCAGTATGTCGAGATACGTGGTGAAATGGCTCGAGCGATCAATGTTTTCAAAATGCGCGGGTCTTGGCATGATCGTGGTATTCGTGAATTCTTGATCACGGGCAATGGCCCACAAATTCAAGATTCATTCTCGAACTTCGAGAGAATTATTAGCGGCGTTCCTCATCGAGTCACGATGGATGAGCGCAGTGAATTATCTCGTATCGCCCGAGGAGTGGCCCCAGAATAGGAGTTAATAGTTTCTGAAGTATGGATGCTGATTGAGTTGGTATCGCGTTACGTAATCCCGATCGCTTCTTGGTCAAATCGACTTTGTCGCTCAGCTTGCAGTCTTATTTCGTCTTGGTCGGATTGAGCAAGAGGTAGGTCAAACCAGAAGGTTGTGCCAACATCTGGTTCGCTTGCCATGCGAATCACGCTGCTGTGTTTCTCTAAAATTCCTCTAACAATGGAGAGACCAAGACCAGTTCCTACTTCTGTATGGACCGCATTTTCTACGCGATAAAACCTTTCGAAAATGCGTTGTTGTTTGTCTTCGCTGATTCCATAACCCGTGTCACTCACTTCCACCCGCAGTTTTGGAAGAGGTGAAACCATTTCGCATTGCGGTGCCTGCAGTGAATCCTCTGGAAGAGGTCCCATCCAGCAACTGTCGGGCCAGGCGTATGCGCGTATCACGATGCGGCTCCCGCTTCGGCTGAACTTGAGAGCATTCCCAACGAGATTGTCCAGCACCTGGAGGATCAGGTCCCAATTGCCAAGAATGTCTGGTAGATCGATCGAGGCTTCAAGGTCTAGTTCCACTTGTTTGTCGGAAGCGTTCAGTTGATAACTGCGGAGGGTTTGCTCTAGGCCAGGCCTGAGATCGAGTTCAGTAAACTGAACGCTGGGATGGGACTCGAGTCTTGAAAGATCGAGGACATCGTTCACGAGTCGTGTGAGTCGATCCGTTTCTGCATTGGCAATGCCGAGAAACTCTTGTTTGTCTGTGTCGCTGAGTTGATCCCCCATTTCGTACAGGGTTTCGACGTAGCTCTTGATGTTGAACAGCGGAGTGCGCAGTTCATGGGACACGTTGCTGATGAAGCGGCTTTGGGCCGCGTTGAGCTCCACTTCTCTTGTGAGATCTTGCATGGTGACCGCGATCCCTTTCAGGTTTTCTCCGCTGGGTTCTCGTACGGCTTGGAGCACGAAACGCAGGGTGCGCGGCGGCTCCCCGATGCTGCTTCGTAATTCATTGCTGTCACGACCTTGATTCAGGACTCCATCGAGAGGCTCATGGAGCTCGTTGGCTAATAAGTCTGGAATCGAATTGAGAAAATCCTGTCCTTCAAGATTGCGACCCTCCCAGCGAAACAAGCGTCGAGCCGTTGGATTGGCCAACACAATTTGTCCTTTCTCATCCAGCAAGACCGCGCCATCCGCCATCGTTGCAATCAGAGAAGCCTGCTTTACCTGGGCAGCCTGCAACTCTTCAATGTTGGCGGCGTCGTAGTCCTGGAGCTGCAAGGCCATCGCATTAAAGCCATCCAACAACTCCCCAAGTTCTCCCCCTATGGGGAGGCCGATACGGGCTTGGAAATCACCAGCAGCAATGGATCGAACGCCGCGTAGCAGTTCCTTCACGGGTCGGGTAATGGTCAATGCATTGAACACAGCGCCAAGAATCACCAGCACCCAGATCGAGATGAAAACGGCCACGGTGACCTCGCGGGTGAGCGAGGCACTCGCAAGAGCCGAGTCATTGGGATTCACCCCGAGGGCGAGAACACCGAGGTAGCGACCCTCCTGAATCAAGGGCACAAAAACATCGGTCACTTGCCCATCAGGCGTCAAATGTTGACGGACAAGGGGATTTTTAGGCCTCGATCTCAGTTCACTGGGGAGTTCAAGACGTCGATTAAGACGTAGGTCACCTCTGGTATCGGCGTCATTCCCACTGATGGGAATGCCGAGGTAAACGACGCCTTCGGGATCAGCAAAAAAGATGTAGCGAAGGCTGCGGCTTGAACGCCAAAACTGTTCGGCCACATTGGCCAGTTCTCGGTCATGTCCGTCTGCCACTAGCTCGGTAACATTTCCCGCTAGCAGCAGCCCCAAGTCGCGGGCGTAGCGGGTGTCATTCATCACCGCATCGCGTTGAATCCCATTGAGCGCGAAAAAGGTGATGCTGGTCATCATCAGGCTCACCACGAGCGTGGCGATGGCCAGAAGTTTGGTCTGAAGGCTGAATTCGGCCCACCAGAGGCGGATGCCACTCCAAAGGCCCTGTTGCTCTGGGGCCGTGTCCGAAGAAACTGACCCTGCCCATGAGGACGGCGTGGAGTTCGCAGAAGCTGGTGCCGAACCGCTACTCATGGTGCATCAATGCTTAACAAAGCTTAGGTGCGCGGACTTGATGACCAATGTCTGTCCTGAATTGCATGCCGTCGTAACGGACCTGCGTTAGTCCTTTGTAGGCCTTAGCGAAGGCCTGATCAAAATCCGTCGCTTGAGCCACCATCGCCAAAACGCGGCCGCCGGAGGTCTCCAGCTCCCCTTCGGGGTTATGTCGCGTGCCCGCATGAAACAACTGAATTGCGTCTTTGTTGGTGGGGACGGGGTTGAGCTCAAGCGCAATCGGATCTCCTTTGCGGGGGCTGTCGGGATAGCCAGCTGCTGCCGCCACCACACAGGCACTGCAAAGGGGCACTGGCGTGAGTGGTGGTGCGTCTTCAAGACGTCCGAGCGCACAGGCCTGGAGCACGCGAGCGAGTTCAGGCCCCATCAACGGCATCAGGGTTTGGCATTCAGGATCGCCAAAACGGCAATTGAATTCGATTACCTGTGGTCCCTCAGCAGTAAGCATGAGACCTGCATAAATGACCCCCCGGTAGTGGATTCCTCGCTTGCGCAAAGCCGTAAGGGTTGGTTCCAGGATCAGTTCGCGCGCCTGCTTGAGACCCGCTTGATCGAGAAGGGGGGCTGGTGCATAAGCGCCCATCCCTCCGGTGTTGGGTCCTTGATCCCCTTCCAGGAGTCGTTTGTGATCCTGCGCAGGCGGAAGCAGAACCATGTCCTCGCCATCACAGAGGGCAAACACTGATACTTCAGGCCCCGTGAGGCGTTCTTCCAGGACAAGCCGCTCACCGGCCTCTCCGAACCGGCCTTGAAAAGCCTGTTCAATAGCGGTTGCTGTCTCTTCCACGGTGTTCGCGACGGTCACCCCTTTTCCCGCCGCGAGTCCATCAGCCTTCACGACCAAAGGGCGTTGCAGTTGTTGCAGAAGGGCAATTCCCTCCTGCTCGTTGGCCACGGTCCAGTACCCAGCCGTGGGAATCCCCGCTTCTTGCATTAATTGCTTCGCCCAGGCTTTGCTCGCTTCGAGCTGTGCACCCTCCGCGCTCGGGCCAAAGACTGCAAAGCCATGTCCTCGAAGCGTGTCTGCAAGACCAGCGGCCAAGGGGGCTTCTGGACCGATCACAACCAAATCAATGGCATGGTCGCTGCATGCTGCAACCATGCCTTCGTGATCTGTTTCTGCGATCGCCAGTGGAGTGCAGCCTTCCAAATCGCCCGTGCCAGCGTTTCCTGGGCTGATCCAGATCTCTTCTATTTCTGGGCAACGTCTAAACGCCCAGGCCAACGCTTGCTCTCGGCCGCCACCTCCGACCACGAGCACATTGCGTAACGGCGGCAGCGAGAGGGGACGGGTGGTGGAGATGGACATGGGCGGGTGCGGAACAGGGGGTGACCACTAGGTTTGGAGTTCAGGCGCAATGCTCGACGCGTTGTCCTGACCTGTCCATCTTTGTTGAACGACTGTCAGCCCATGGGGCTTTCCTCCCTACCACTGTTGTTTTTATTGGCGGCAGCCCCGCCGGTGGAGGCGGCGCCTTTGCCACCTGTCGCGCTGCCGATGTCTGAAGAGGCCTTTGAAACGGTCCTGGAAAAAGGTGGCATTAACCAGTTGTCGGTGGCGTGTGCCGATTCGGATCGTTTTGGCTTGCAAGAGCGTCTTCGTCTGCTGCGCAACCGTTTGATGGTGGTGGCACCTTCTCCGCAACCGTTTGCTGTTGTGATGGCGAATGCCCGGGCGTTGATGGCCTGCAAGGCTCCTGATAGCACCCAGATCGTGCTGAGTCGATTTGGCCCCGGGCCAGGATGGCAACGAAGGGAGTGGTTGCTGCTGTCATGGCAATCGGCCAGTGCTGCCCTGGATCAAGATCGCGCCGTGCTTGCGCTTCGGCGTTTGGCTGATGGCGATCTCACGCGTCTTGAAACTGAGCTGTTGATCGTGGGCCAATCGGATGAAGGCTTGCCGCTGACGCGTTCAGCTCTTGATTTGCTTGCAAACCATGAGATAGCAGCCGGCAGGCCCGAGGCGGCCGTCACGGTTCTCCTGGCGGGTCGTACTCCAGGGGTGGTGGCCTCTCGCAGGCTTGGTCAAGTTGCAGAGCTGCTGGCGCCGCTTGATCCAAAGCGCGGTGATCTATTGCTGGAAGCGGCTTTGGATCAAGCGGCAGCTGAGCAAGCCTGGGGTTTGGCTGAAGAGTTGCTTCGCCTGCAGTTGCGTTTGGCGCTGCAACATGGTGGCGATGCCGACCGACCTCGCGAACGGTTGCGACGTTTGGCGAGCCGGGTTGATGACCGCTTAACGCTGCTCGAGTTGGAACAGATCTCCCCAGACTTCGATCCTCAGCGTTTGCAAGACCTTGAGGATCAGCTCCGCTCTCCTCGAGCGGCTGGTGGACATGCCTCCCTGGGAGAATCGGATTCATCCGAAGCACCTGCTTCCAATCCATTGGCCACGCCATGACCAGCACCCGTGGGCCGCTTCTCTATGAGGGCAAGGCCAAACGCATCTATGCCTCAAACAAAGAGGTTGAGGTTTTGGTTGAATTCAAGAACGATGCCACTGCTTTTAACGCCCAAAAGCGCGCACAACTTGAAGACAAAGGACGACTTAATTGTCAGATCTCGGCATGTCTGTTCGAGTTGCTGGAGCGAGAAGGAATACCAACCCATTACTGCGGATTGGAGTCGGATCATTGGATGGTGGTTCAACGGGTCGAGGTGATTCCGATTGAAGTGGTTCTGCGCAATGTGGCCACCGGATCACTCTGCCGTCAAACCCCCATTTCTCAAGGCACTCCCTTGGATCCTGCATTGCTGGATCTTTATTACAAGGACGATGATCTTGGTGACCCTCTTTTGACAGAGTCGCGTCTGTTCTTGCTCGACTTGGTCAGTCCGGAAAGTCGTCAGGAAATCGAGACTTTGGCAAGACGGGTTAATGCTGTTTTGACCCCTTTCTTCTCTGGTCTCAATCTGCAATTGGTGGATTTCAAGCTTGAGTTGGGACGCAACGCAGCGGGGGAATTATTGGTGGCTGATGAGATCAGCCCAGACACCTGCCGCCTTTGGGACATGAACAGTCGGGATGAAAAAGAGCGCATTTTGGATAAGGATCGTTTCCGTCAAGACCTCGGCGGCGTGATTGAGGCCTACGGGGAGGTCTGCAAACGGGTCCAAGGGGCCACCCCCAAACCCCGTAACTACAGGTAAGGTCACCGGACATTTCCGGCTAATTCGGCCGATATCCGCACCACCTCATGGTCAATCCCTCCTCATGCCGAACCAGGAACGCCGTTCGGCGGGGAGCTTTAGGGCTTGCTCTTGCCCTGCCGCTTCTGACCACCCTTCCTGCCCGAGCACAAGCTGAGGCTGATTCCGATCAAAGTTCGGAAGAACAGATCCAGCTCGAAGATGCGTTGACTGGGGAAACCGAAGAGCCTCAATCTGAGCCTCAAGCGGTGGAGGTTGAAGAGTTTGAGGATGGGCAGGAAGCACCAGTCGCTGAAGAGAACCAAGTCCCTGAGCAGCCCAGAGTGCTGATTACAGAGGTGATGATCGAAGGGATCGATGGTCACCCTGAGCAAGAGCGGGTGGAATTAGCTGCTTATGACGCCATGACTGTTCGTCCTGGTAGTCGCGTCACCAGGGATGAGCTGAAAGTTGACTTGGAGGCGATCTACGCCACCGGCTGGTTCTCGGACGTACGCATAGAACCAGTTAATGGCCCTCTTGGGGTGCAACTTGTTGTTCAAGTTGTCCCAAATCCGGTGCTCACAAAAGTTGAGCTGCTGCCTGAAGACAATGAGATTCCTCCACAAGTGATTGAGGATGCCTTCAGCTCTGACTATGGACGCACGCTGAATCTCTCCGAACTTCAGCTTCGGATGAAAGAAATTCAGACCTGGTACACAAGTGAGGGGTACGCCCTTGCAAGGGTTACAGGCCCAACGCGAGTGAGTCCAGATGGGGTTGTAGAGCTCAAGGTTGTTGTTGGCACGGTGGCTGGCGTTGAAGTGCAGTTTCTCAATAAGGAAGGAGAAACCACCAACGAAAAAGGTGAGCCAATTCGCGGAAAAACCAAACCCTGGGTTGTGACGAGGGAAATCTCAATCAAGCCAGGAGAGGCCTTCAATCGCAATCAGCTTGAGGGTGATATCAAACGCCTTTATGGAACGTCGCTCTTTAGTGATGTCAAAGTCACGCTGAAGCCTGTTGCTGGAAATCCAGGAGAAGTCAATATTGTTTTGGGAATCGTTGAGCAGTCAACAGGTTCCCTTTCAGGTGGCTTGGGATATAGCCAAAGTCAAGGTGTGTTTGGGCAGGTTCAAGTACAAGACAGCAATTTATTCGGGCGAGCCTGGAACTTGGCTCTCAACCTCACCTACGGGCAGTACGGAGGTCTGGCAAACTTTACGTTTACCGATCCATGGATTAGGGGTGATGCGCATCGCACGTCATTCCGGGCTTCTCTCTATTTAAGTCGCGAAGTTCCTCAGGTTTTTCAGAGCCAAAATAACGGTGATATTGTTACTGTCACTGATTACCAAGACAACAACTCCTCCCGCGTTTACGAAATAAATACAAATGACAATCCTGCTGGTAGGAAGTTTGATGATGTTGGAGAAGCGTCGGACCTCTTTCCTGAGTACAGCTGGTTTGATTACCAAGGAGATTCTGTGGCCTTGCAAAGGGTTGGCGGAAATATTATTTTCGCAAGACCCCTCAACGGAGGCGACCCTTATAAAAATGCCCCCTGGCAAATTCTTGCTGGCTTAAATGTCCAGAGCGTCAGGCCAATCAACTTTGAGGGCACCTCGCGCATTTATGGCACGCCAAGCGAGGGCGACGATAGAAGCGTTCCCAGCGAGGACATTATTTGTATCTCTTACAACTGCGCCACCGAAAATAATCTTGCCGGTCTTAGATTTGCGGCGACTTACAATACTTTGGATGATCCCCGCAATCCAAGGTCGGGTAATTTCTTTAGTTTCGGTACTGAGCAGTTCTTGTCTGTTGGCGAGAATTCACCAACCTTTAATCGGGTGAAGGCAAGTTATACCCAATTCTTTCCTGTGAATTGGCTGAAAATTGCTAAGGGATGTAGGCCAAAACCAGGCGAAAAAGAAAACTGCCCTCAGGCGATTGCTATTCAACTCAAGGCTGGTTCTATCGTTGGAGATCTACCTCCCTACGAAGCTTTTTGCTTGGGTGGATCTAATTCAGTGCGTGGTTGGTACGACTGCGATTTAGCAGTTGGGCGTAGTTATGGCGAAGCAACGCTCGAATATCGTTTCCCACTAATTAGTATTTTTGCGGGCGAACTGTTTTTGGATGCAGGTACAGATTTTGGTTCCCAGAGCAGTGTTCCTGGAAAGCCTGGAAAATTGCTTAAAAAACCAGGTTCCGGCTTCTCTATCGGTACAGGTGTGATTGTGACGACCCCCGTTGGTCCTCTGCGCCTTGAGGTTGCCAGTCAGGATTTGACCGGTGAATGGCGCTTCAACTTGGGTGTGGGCTGGAAGTTTTAATGAAGTCCTGGCCTGACGATTACAACGGGCCTTGGACGTTGGCATCCAGTGTGTCGCGCTCAGGGATTGGGCTGCACAGCGGACAGCAGTGTGAAGTGACCCTTGTTCCTTCAGAGCAGGAAGGGTTCTATGTGCGCTGGCTTGATCAAACCTCGGAGCCCATACGTCTCGACCCTTCACAGGTGCGAGACAGCCAACTTTGTACCACCCTCGATTTTGGAGATAGACAACTTTCCACGGTGGAACATTTGCTTGCTGCCCTCGCTGGCTGCGGTGTGTCCCATGTTGAATTGCAGGTGTCGGGCGCTGAAATACCGCTGCTCGACGGTTCCGCTTTGGGCTGGGTGGAGGCGATTGCTGAAGCTGGTTTAACGACAGCGTCGACACCGCGTCGTCCCCCTTTGGTGCTCTCTGAACCGCTGGCTTTTTATCGTGGAACTAGTGCCATCGTTGCCACTCCTGCTGATCGCTTCACGCTGGTCGGAGTTATTGATTTCCCTCAACAAGCGATTGGCCGTCAGCAATTAGCCCTTGAGCTCTCTCCTCAGACGTTTATTGATGAGATCGCCCCTGCTCGGACCTTTGGGTTTCGCGAGCAAGTGGAACAACTTCGCTCCTTGGGTCTTATTCGTGGAGGCGCCTTAGATAATGCTCTTGTTTGTGATGGAGATTCCTGGGTGAATCCCCCGCTGCGTTTCCCAGATGAACCAGTGCGCCATAAGATCTTGGACCTAATCGGAGATCTGGCTCTCGTGGGTTTCCCTCAAGCCCAGGTGCTGGTCTATCGCGGATCCCACGGCCTTCATACTGAATTGGCCGCTGCACTTGCCGATCAACTCGTTCCTCAACGCTGAGCCACTTGACCGTTCTTGCCTCTACCGACACTCCCACTCCGGTGCTGAATGCCGAGCAGATCATGGGTTTGCTGCCGCATCGTTATCCATTTGCCTTGGTGGATCGAGTGCTGGAGCACGTTCCAGGCGAACGCGCTGTTGCGCTCAAGAACGTCACCTTTAATGAGCCACAGTTTCAGGGACATTTCCCTGGTCGTCCTCTGATGCCCGGGGTCTTGATTGTGGAAGCGATGGCTCAGGTGGGTGGTTTGATCGTGACTCAGATGCCAGATCTGCCTAAGGGCCTATTCGTTTTCGCTGGAATTGATGGAGTTCGCTTTCGTCGGCCGGTGGTTCCAGGAGATCAGTTGAGGATTACTTGCGAGTTGCTCAGCCTTAAACGCAAGCGTTTTGGCAAAGTGAAGGCGGAGGCCACGGTGGATGGACAGCTTGTCTGTTCCGGTGAGCTGATGTTTTCTCTGGTGGATTGATCGTGATGAGTGATGAGCTCTCCACATCAGTGATCACGGACGATCGTCCTGCCCAGGTCCATCCCATGGCGGTGGTTGACTCCCGAGCAGAACTCGCCCATGGCGTTGTGATCGGTCCTGGAGCCGTGATCGGCCCTGATGTGAGCATTGGTGCTAACACCTGGATTGGTCCGCACGTTGTGCTCGATGGTCTGCTGCGAATTGGAGCGCACAATCGCATTTATCCCGGCGCTTGTTTGGGGCAAGAACCTCAGGATTTGAAATACAAAGGTGCTCCGACGGAGGTTGTGATTGGTGATCACAACACCATTCGTGAATGCGTCACGATTAATCGTGCCACTGATGAAGGAGAGCAAACTCGAATTGGTGACAACAACTTGCTCATGGCTTATTGCCATCTTGGACATAACTGTTTGCTTGGAAACAACATTGTGATGTCGAATGGCATCCAAGTAGCAGGCCACGTACTGATTGAAGATCGGGCTGTGATTGGGGGGTGTTTAGGAATTCATCAATTTGTCCACATCGGCGGCATGGCCATGGTTGGCGGCATGACCCGTGTGGATCGTGATGTTCCTCCCTACTGTCTCGTTGAAGGTCATCCAGGCAGGGTGCGGGGTCTCAATCGTGTGGGCTTAAGGCGCCAGGGCCTGCACCGCCTCGAGGGGGGCCAGGAATTCAAACAGCTCCAGGACATTTGGTCGTTGCTTTATCGCTCCGATCACGTCATTGCTGACGGCTTAAACCTTGCGAGACAGCAGGTTTTGCTGCCTGCCGCGAATCATCTCTGCACGTTTTTGGAAGGTTCACTGTCGACAGGTCGACGGGGTCCCATTCCTCCTTCATCGAGTCGCTGATGCTGCGTCTGCTCATCAGCACCGGAGAGGTATCAGGAGATTTGCAGGGAAGCCTGCTCATTCAGGGGCTTTGGCGTGTCGCGAAGCGTCGTGGACTCGATTTAGAAGTCCTCGCTTTAGGGGGTGAGCGGATGCAGGCAGCCGGAGCTGAGTTGCTGGCTGATACCTCTCCGATGGGAGCGATCGGTTTGTGGGAAGCCCTTCCTTTGGTGGTTCCCACGATTCGTTTGCAAGCCAGGGTGGATCGGGTGTTGAAGGAGCGCCCACCCGATGGGGTGGTGTTGATCGATTACATGGGCGCCAACGTGCGCTTGGGCCACAGCCTTAGAGGCCGTCTGCCGGATGTGCCAATCACTTATTACATCGCCCCCCAGGAATGGGCTTGGCGCATTGGCGAAGGCGGCACCAAAAGTTTGCTGCAGTTCACAGATCGCATCCTGGCGATTTTTCCTGAGGAAGCTGAGTTTTATGCCGGTCGAGGCGCTGAGGTCACCTGGGTGGGGCATCCCCTTCTCGACATGGTTCCGGTGTCGCCTGATCGCGAGGCTGCTCGGCGTGCGTTGGGTTTGCCTTCGGAAGGAGCTCTCTTGCTCTTGATGCCTGCATCGCGGCCTCAGGAACTGCGCTATCTCATGCCCGAATTGGTGCAGGCTGCCGCCACGCTTCAGGCGCGTGACCCATCTCTGAATGTGATGGTGCCTGCCGGATTGGAACGCTTTGAGGAGCCATTGCAACGGGCCCTGGATCAAGCGGGGGTTCGAGGGACCGTCATCCCTGCCGACCAGGCGGATGCCATGAAGCCCCACCTCTTTGCAGCAGCCGATTTAGCACTGGGTAAATCGGGCACTGTGAATTTGGAATTGGCTTTGCAGGGTGTACCGCAAGTGGTTGGCTATCGCGTCAGCCGTGTCACCGCCTGGGTGGCACGCAGAATTCTCCGTTTTCACGTGGATCACATCTCCCCGGTCAACCTTTTGCTGAAGGAGCGACTGGTGCCGGAGCTATTGCAGGAGGATTTCAACGCCGATCAGTTGGTGGAATTGGCGATCCCGCTGTTGGACAACCAATCGGAGCGGCAAAGGGTCTTAGATGGGTATCAGCGCTTGCGTGACACCCTTGGGGAACCGGGTGTGACCGATCGTGCTGCGGAAGCCATCCTTGACCAGATCAAACAGCCCTCTTGAGCTCATGCGTGCATTGATCCCACTGGTTTTGACCAGCATTATGTTGTTGAGTCCGATGTCAGCCCTGGCATCTGTTCAGGATGCTGTGCTTGCTGGCGGCTGTTTTTGGTGCCTTGAGCATGATTTAGAAGATGTTGAAGGTGTGATCTCGGCTGAAAGTGGTTATAGCGGTGGTCATGTGGAGAATCCCACTTATCAACAAGTTAGTGGTGAAAAAAGTGGGCATCAAGAAGTGGTACGTGTGCGATTCGATTCCGATAAAATTAGTTATGCCAACCTTTTGCAGCATTATTGGCGCAACGTCGACCCTCTTGATGGGCAAGGCCAGTTTTGTGATCGAGGTGATTCGTATCGGCCAGTCATTTTCACTGCTGGAGAAAATCAGGCCGCTGAAGCTCAAGAAAGTGTTGCTTCAGCTGCAAGTGAATTAGGGATACCAAAATCTAAGATTAAGGTGCAGATTCGTGATGCAGTTCAGTTCTGGCCGGCAGAGGATTACCACCAAAATTATGCTAATAATAATGAGCTTCGTTATCGCTATTACCGTTTCAGCTGTGGGCGCGATCGCCGTCTCGATGCGGTGTGGGGCGAGCGCGCAAGGCTGGGGGATGCGTGGATGACGCCTGTATCAAATTGAACTTTTTCCGAAAACCGAAGAAAATCTGTAATTTGAATATTGGTTCCATTCAGGCGTTTCTCAGTGAAGATGCGGGTTTTCCCCTCTCGACGCTCCCATTCTTTGTCCTTACCATTAGCCCAAGATTTGTGGAGGGGCTGTATGTATCTGCTGACGATCAAGGATGGTCTGGTAACGCGTCATGTGGGTCCTTATCCGTCGCCGAAGCAAGCTTCGGATGATTTGGACCGTGTGCTTGCAACGTGTTCTGAGCGTGCACGCTGGCAGATTCACGCCCTTGAGTGCCCACGCGCCATGTCTGCGGTTGCGTCCTAATCGGCTCGTCGGCCTGGATAACCGCTGAGAAGCCCGCTTTCGATCATCAAGCCGATTCCTGCATTGATGCAGATCAGGCTGAGGGTTCCATACCAGAACCAAGGCCCACGGTCTTGTCCAAGCAGCTGAATAATGCGTCGACTGATGGCTTCCCCAAAGAGGCAGAGTCCTGCAGGTAAAAGCAGAACTCCAAGTTGAGCTCGCACGTACCAGCGCAAGGGTCTGGAAGCCATTGGTTTTGGTTGGTGCACAGTCTTGGAAAAACCTAGGTCTCGGCCTGCTGTGTTTGTGCGCACACCCAATTCACCAAGGTGCGCACTCCATAGCCAGTGGCTCCAGCAGGATCCATTCCTCTCCCCTTGTCGCTCCACACCGTTCCCGCAATGTCGATGTGGGCCCATGGAATAGAGCTTTTGACAAATTCCTTGAGGAACAAGGCGGCTGTGATGGATCCTCCTGGACGGGGACCTGTGTTTTTCAAGTCTGCAAGGAGTGATTTCAGGCCCTTGCGATAAGCCTGGTGCATTGGCATGCGCCAGATCCCCTCACCTGCATCTTTTGCTGCACCTTCTAAGGAGTTGGCAAGTGAGTCGTCTCCCGTCCAAAGTCCAGCAATCTCGTCGCCAAGGGCAATCACGCAGGCTCCGGTCAATGTGGCCAGGTCAACGATGGCATCGGGTTCAAGGTCGGATGCGTAGACCAATGCATCCGCGAGGGTGAGCCGGCCTTCCGCATCCGTGTTGTTGATTTCAATCGTGGTGCCATTCGATGCCGTGACGATGTCACCTGGATGCACGGCAGAGCCGTTGATCATGTTTTCGCATGAGGCCACCAACATGTGCACTTCCACCCCCTTGGGGCGTAGTTCGGCGATCGAGCGCATCGCGCCAAGCACTGCTGCACTGCCTCCCATATCGAATTTCATCATGTCGATCTGAGCAGCACCCACTTTCAGGTTGTAACCACCGGAATCAAAGGTGAGCCCCTTGCCGACCAAGACGACCCGTTTGGTCGCAGGACCGGAAGGGCGGTAGGTGAGATGGATGAACTTGGGCTCCATATCTGAGCCTTGGCAGACAGAAAGGAATGACCCCATTCCCTTCGCTTCACAATCGCTCCGCTCAAGCACCTTCAAGTCCAAGCCATGCTCGCGAGCCATCTGAGCTGCGCTGTCGGCAAGGGCAGATGGGGTAACACTGTTTGGAGGCGCCGCTACGAGCTCTCTTGCCAGTTCCACCCCTGCGCAAATGGGATGGACCGCCTCTAGGGCACTGCTGAGGGTGTTGGGGAGGGGGCCGAGCAGTTCCAGTCGCTCGGGGTGGAGGCTGGGCTCGGGTTTACTGCGAAAACGTTGATCGCTATAGAGCGCGAGCCTGACCGCTTGCGCTGCAACGGTCACCGCTTGTGCAGGATCAACGGCATTCCATGGCATAAATAGTCCGAGGCTGCCCGTCTGGTCCTTGCTCGCCCGGGCCGCCGCCGCACCTGCCAACCGAAAGCTATTGACTTCAAGTGCCTCCAGAGGCCCCAGGCCTATGAGCACGAGCGATGAGCAGTCGGGGTTAAGGAGTTGAAGGCTTGCACTCTCTCCGTTTTTCCCTTGGAACTTGCGCTGTTCCAACCAGTCGCCAAGGGAGATGGAAAAGCGTTCCTCCATTGCTGGTATCCAGCCATTGGGATCCCCCTCCGCAATGCCTAGGGCCAACACGGTTCCCGACCAGGCCTTTGGCTGGGCCGAAGAGAGGGAGATCTGCATGGAGATTGGGCACGTGAGTCGATGCTACGAGGCACCCTCAATCGGCATGGAACGGCGTGGACCAACGCTCACGGGTCTCCTTGTTGAAAGGCGGTTGCCAGAGACGAATCAAGGTTTGTTCCAGCTGTCGTCGAGGACGGGTGTCCTGCGGGACATCGGCCCAGAAACGGATGCTTGTGCTGCAGCACAAACCTGTGGTCATGCAGGCCTCTTGGTAACTCGCCAAGTAGGCCTTGCAGTCGTGCTCGCCCTTCCAGCGCCGATCCGCCGCCTTGGTTTCTCCGATGTAGAGAAGGATGGGATATTCGAGTTCTTTCGGGCGATCCATCACGAGATAGATGGCAGCCCCTTGGTGGGGACTGTTGGGCCAGCGCCAGAAGCTCAAAGGTAAGGGCCTTAGCTGCAGAGGCTG
>QCVQ01000018.1 GCA_003210315.1 Synechococcus sp. AG-686-F08
GTTGGTATCTGTGACCCACTGACAAAAACTTTGCCAGCTGCTTAAGCGACCGCTGCGTACGGCAGTTGCCATGAGGAAAAAATAAGAACGGGATCGATCAATCCATCCCTAAAAAGGACAATTGATCGAGCTCAAGATGATGAAAACGCCTCCACAATTCAAGGGAAACAAACGGATCTCATCATCTCGACAACATTTTTAATGACAACTTCATGAACCATTCATGAAGTTGTGTCACGCACCGGCGTATCTCTGCGTTTTGAGCCATTCCCTGGCCTGATCGGCAAAACCAGGAAGATCCAAGCGTTCACGCTCTGCCGCCTTCGCCACCAACAATGGTGCCTGACGCTTGAGATCGTCTAGGTCAGGCTGGGCAACTCCAGCATTAAGGGCCATCCAATCAGCCATGGATGCTCCCACAACCCTCGTGAGATAGGCAGCGCTGAGGCCTTGGAGCATCCCCGCAGCCAACCACGTGCCGCCGTCAAGTTTGGCCATGCCAAGCAACGCTTGACCACTCCACTCCACGACCCCCTGCCCAAGGGCTGCGGTCCCTAATTGGCGCGCCACAACCTGCAACACGTCAGAGCTCCAAGGGCAGCTCCAGATCTGAGCCATTTCCTTCACCATCAAGCCGTTCACCACAGCCACAGCGAGAAGATCAACGCTTGGCACAGGAGATGCAATCACCACACCCGCCACGATCCACTGACTCCTTTTGAGCAGAGAGCGGAATCGCTCACGACGCAACTGCTCTAGCTCTGCTTGCCAACGGCGATGAAGAGAGGTCAGCAAGCGTTGCTTGGTGATCTCGCGGCTCCGAGAAGGCTGAGCAAAATGACGCCGCACCGGAAGCAATCCCCGCCTTAGATCAGCTGACTCGCCATTCCAGAACAACAGTCGATCGCACCATGGCTTGGGTAACTGACAGCTCAAGGCCTCCTGACGAGCTTCATGCGAGTCGTGGACTGAATCCTTGATCAGCAACCAAGCAGGGCGATCGGTGGGCAATTGTTCCAGCCGCAAAAGATCAGCTGCCCTAAGGGGCATTGGAAGTCCGTACAAGATCACATCAAGCGGCTCAAGCTCTTTAGGCCAGCTCCAGGCATCAGCAACCACTGGCAACGGCTTAGCAATGCACAACTCAAATGAATGAGAACCCTCCAAAGCGGTGTGCAGCTCTGAAATGCTCGGATGAGTCCCGCCCTCACTGATGACCACTCCCACGCTGAGAGGTGCGTGCTGAGCTTTCAACCGGTCAAGCTCCTGTTCGCGAGGACTTCGCAAACCATTAAGACCTAACGACAGCTCCAGCTCACTGAACTGAGCCAGCACAGTTTCACAACGACGGATCCAACCAGGGATTGAAGACGGCTCTGAAAATTGAGCAGGCCGAGAGGGGCGGGACACCCACCAGATACCAGCCCCCAAGGCCAGGAAGCCTGCGCCGCCACCAGGAAGGTGAACAAGGTCGCTGAACAGCCAACTTCCAAATGCCAGGGTCCCTCCAGCCAGAGCAAGTTTCCCTGCGATGGATGGAATCAGCTTGATGGTGCTGATTGATGGAACCGGCATCAGCACGACAAATCCATGACTTGGAGCTTTCTTAGCTCAACCTTTCTAGTCAGGACCAGCGCTTGCGCACCTATCAAAACTGGCAGCGCCTACTCCGTCCCTTTCTAGGGGATCTCTGGGCGGAGTATTCATAGGGTTAGAAGACCTGTGCCTGACATCGATGGCCCGCGATCGTCGTCATGAGGTCAAACGGGTCCTAATGGTGGCTCTCACCATCAACGTGGCCATGACGTTGCTCAAGATGGTGGTAGGTCTAGCCAGTGGATCTTTGGCTGTGATTGCTGATGCGATGCACAGCGCAACCGACGGCCTCTCAAGCTTGACAGGGCTGATCACGAATGGGCTCTCAGATCCGAAACCCGATCGAGATCATCCCTACGGCCATCACAAATATGAAGGGATTGGAGCTCTGGCCGTCGCCGGTTTCATCTTCTTCACCGCGATCGAAATCCTGATCACCTCAAGCGAACGACTCACTCAGGGATTGCCTGAACTGCGGATTAATGCAACTGAGCTCTTGCTTCTGCTGCTAGTGCTTGTCTTCAATCTTCTTCTCGCCGCCTACGAGCGACGAGAAGGGCGCCGATTAAAGAGCCCACTGCTGCTCGCCGATGCCCACCACACCACGAGTGACATCTGGACCACGGTGATTGTGCTGTTGGGCCTAACAGGAGCTTGGATACTCCAGATCAGCTGGCTGGACGTCGCCCTTGCCATGCCACTCGCAGTGTTTTTGATCCGTGTCTGCTGGCAGGTTTTACGCGACAACCTTCCTTGGCTTGTCGATCACATCGCGATTGCACCCGAGGCCATTAACGAAGCGGCCTTAGGGGTACCTGGTGTTCTTAATTGCCATGACATCGCCAGTAGGGGAGTTTTGGGTCAACAGGTGTTCATTGATATGCACATGGTTGTGGATGTCGATGACTTGATTGCAGCTCATCAAATCACTGAGAGAGTTGAAGAGCGCCTTGAATCCCGCTTCGGACCCGTTCGCTGCACCATTCATCTCGAACCTCGGGACTATGCCGAACAAGTGATCACCTTCCGTGGAACCCACGGTTAAGCACGGAGATCAAGAAAAGAGGACTCTTTGAGTTCGGTGATGCGTCACACTTGCGCCTGATTCCAGGCCTCGGGCCATGACTGATTCCAACAGCGATTCCCGTCAACAGGGCAGACAAGGTGAGGGCGGCGGGGGCTCCCGTGGCGGCCGCAATTCCGGCAGCCGAGAAGGGGGCGGGTTCCGTATTCGACTCAGTGACAACGAAATGCGTGCAGTGAGAGCCCTTCAAGAGGCTTTCAATCTGCGCTCCACAGTTGCAGTGCTGGGGTTTGCAGTACGCACACTTGCTCAGATGCTGGAGGACGGGCAACTCACCGAGCTAGTCGCTCAGCAGAGAGCCCAAGGCGGTGGACGGCGATCCGAAGACGGACGCGGTGACGGCAATCGGGGTGAACGAAATCGGACACCACGTCCTGATCCTTTTGCACGGCCAGCAAAACCCCAACCCCCAGCGCCTGAGCCAGAGCCTGCTGCCGAGCCAGAGCCTGAAGCCGTGTCAGAAGCTGCTGCTGAGAAAGAGACTGCTGCCGAGACAGACGGGTCAGCAGACTCCAGCACTAGCGATGGAACTGACGCGCAGGCGACGGACGACAACACTGAGACAGGAGCCTGATCGATGGGGCGGCCGAGGGTTCTCTCCGGCGTTCAACCAACAGGTGCTCTTCACTTGGGCAACTGGCTGGGCGCCATTCGCAATTGGGTGGATCTGCAGCACGACAACGACACATTCTTTTGTGTCGTTGATCTGCATGCCGTCACCGTTCCGCACCAACCAAATCGCTTAGCGGAGGACACCCTCAGCACCGCAGCCCTCTACCTGGCCTGCGGTCTGGATCCCGATCAATCCACCGTCTTTGTCCAAAGCCACGTCAAAGCTCACAGCGAGCTGTGCTGGCTTCTGAACTGCGTCACTCCCCTGAACTGGCTCGAGCGCATGATTCAGTTCAAGGAAAAAGCTGTCAAGCAAGGTGACAACGTTTCGGTTGGCCTCCTTGACTACCCAGTGCTGATGGCGGCCGACATCCTTCTCTATGACGCAGATCTTGTGCCTGTTGGAGAAGATCAGAAACAACATTTGGAATTGGCGCGCGACATCGCCCAACAACGCATCAACGCTCGCTTCGGCTCAGAGGACCAACCGCTGCTTCAGGTTCCCAAGCCATTGATCATGCGCGAAGGCGCAAGGGTGATGAGCCTGACGGATGGCCGCAACAAAATGAGCAAAAGCGATCCAAACGACAACAGTCGGATCACCCTGCTTGATCCACCTGCACTGATCACCAAAAAAATTAAGCGGGCCAAAACAGACCCTCAAATGGGTCTTGAGTTCAGCAACCCAGATCGGCCTGAAACGGACAACCTCCTCGGTCTCTATGCGCTGCTGAGTGGCAAGGGACGAACAGCCGCGGCCGAAGAATGTGCAGAGATGGGTTGGGGCACGTTCAAGCCCCTGTTAGCAGAGGCCGCCGTAGGCGCTCTCGAGCCCATTCAAGAGCGATACAACGAGCTCATGAATGACCGAGCAGAGTTAGAAAACGTGCTGCAACAAGGCCGTGAACGGGCTGAAGGCGTGGCAACAGCCACTGTGGATCGCGTCCGCAAGGCCATGGGCTTCCTCACGACCTAATCAATAGGGCACGCTTTGAAAAGATTCTCTAATACTTAAAGCTGGCTGAGAAGTCTTGACGCCAACCCCGAGAAACGTCAGCGAGAACCAGCTAAAACGGCGCGTCTCGCGAGTCTCGAGCAGGGACTGATTAAGTGTTTCTGCTCATGCACAACTGACACTTACTCGTCAAGGCCGGTAGCAAGTGACTCGCCAAAAGCATCTCTTCTTGACGAAGGTGGCTACTCCATTACGGATCGTCACCTTTTGCTGAGCTCCTTTGCCAAGCTGCCCCTCGCCGTCCTACCCGCTTTCCGTCAAGCCAGCGGCGTCAGTGTTGTCAGCGTGGGGCTGCTACTAGGTCTTGGGCAAGGCATTCATGCAGAACGCTCCAGCGAAAGACTTGAGCAAGCAGAACAGGTGGCATCAGCCCTTCAGCAAGACGTCAAGACAAACCACAAAGCTTCCCCCTACTCGATCACTCCTGAACGACGCGCCCTCCTCAACACCATTCGCTTTGCGGAAGGAACATGGAAGGATGGTCACGATCTTGGCTATCGCACGCTTTATGGAGGAGGGCAATTTGAAGATCTCTCCAAACACCCAGAAAAGGTGGTCGTTAAGCGTTACGTCAGTGCCGCGGCAGGGGCCTATCAATTTTTGCCCACCACCTGGCAAGAGGTTTCAGGCCGTTTGAGTTTGCCTAGTTTCTCGCCAGAACATCAAGACCAAGCGGCTCTCCATTTGGTCAAAAGACGCGGAGCTCTCAACGAGGTAGATCAAAAGGGCTTAACAGCTGAAGCGATGAATAGCCTCGCCCCTGAATGGGCCTCTTTTCCCACCCATTCAGGTCGCAGCGCCTACGGTCAGCCCGTCAAAAGCCACGCTGAGCTAGCAAGTTTTTATTCGAAAAATCTTCAGAAGCTTCGTCAAGGCGCCTAGATCGAGTTCTTCGCATTCGCTTTCGATATACGGCCGGCAAGGCCCCAGACCTCGATCACAAGCTGGTGCCAGGGGGTCATGGCCTCCATGGAGACGGCCATTGCCGCAGGAGTGGCATTCACAAGTGCTCTTGTGGCAGCAATCGCCTTGAGCCCCTCATCAATTCGCACTCTCATCACATCGCGTTCGTCCGGTGTCATGACTGAATCCGGGCATGCCGCTAGAAGCTCCTGACCACGTTTAAACCAGTGGTTGAAGTCATTCAGCAACGAGTCCAACAACGACTCGAGCAGAGCATCCGCCTCTTGATTCATTGCCTGTTCAACGCACACCCATAGGATGACGGGCCCTGAACAGGAAACGGTGAGCAGCGTCGCAGCAACCACCCCCGCACCTACCGCGCCTGTGGTTCTGCCCAAGACCAGCGAAAGTGAGAATCTGCTCAAGATTCGCCACTCCATGAGCCACGTGATGGCCATGGCAGTTCAGAAGCTATTTCCCAAAGCCCAAGTGACCATCGGTCCATGGACTGAAGCAGGGTTTTATTACGACTTCGACAATCCGGAACCCTTCACGGAAGCCGATCTCAAGGCCATCAAGAAGGAGATGGGAAAAATCATTGGCCGCAAGCTCCCGTTAGAGCGCATTGAAGTCAGCCGTGAAGAAGCGGAACGTCGAATCAAAGCCCAAAACGAGCCTTACAAACTAGAAATTCTCGAGAGACTGGTCGAGCCAATCACGCTCTACACCCTGGGTGAGCAGTGGTGGGATCTCTGTGCTGGGCCTCATGTAGCCAACACAAGCGAACTCAATCCAAAAGCATTTGAGCTCGAAAGCGTGGCAGGTGCTTACTGGCGTGGTGACGAAACCAAGGCCCAGCTTCAGCGAATTTATGGGACGGCGTGGGAGACCGCCGACCAACTGTCAGAGCACAGACGCCGCAAAGAGGAAGCACTCCGTCGTGACCATCGCCGCCTTGGTAAAGACCTCGACCTGTTCTCCATCGAAGACGAAGCTGGAGCTGGGCTTGTCTTCTGGCATCCCCGGGGCGCACGCATGCGGCTCTTGATTGAAGACTTTTGGAGGCAAGCTCACTTTGAAGGGGGGTATGAGCTGCTCTACACACCCCACGTCGCGGACATCAGTCTCTGGAAAACCTCAGGACACCTCGACTTCTATGCGGAGAGCATGTTCGGCCCCATGGAGGTGGATGAAAGGCAATACCAGCTCAAGCCGATGAACTGTCCGTTTCACGTTCTGACCTACGCGAGCAAACTTCGCAGCTACCGAGAACTCCCGATCCGATGGGCGGAGCTCGGAACCGTTTACCGCTACGAGCGACCGGGGGTCATGCATGGGCTGATGAGAGTGCGTGGCTTCACACAAGATGACGCTCACGTGTTTTGCCTACCCGAACAAATCAGTGATGAGATCTTGCGAATCCTGAATCTCACCGAAAGAATTCTGTCGACCTTTGATTTCAGCAATTACGAGATCAACCTTTCAACAAAACCAGACAAAGCCATTGGCGATGACTCGGTCTGGGAGCTCGCGACGAAAGGACTGATCGAAGCCTTAGAACGCAAAGGTTGGGCTTACAAAATTGATGAGGGTGGCGGAGCGTTTTACGGACCCAAGATCGACCTAAAAATCGAAGATGCAATTGGTCGGATGTGGCAATGCTCCACCATCCAGCTCGATTTCAACTTGCCTGAGCGTTTCGAACTCGACTACATCGCTGCTGATGGCAGCAAACAGCGTCCGATCATGATTCACCGAGCCATCTTCGGTTCACTCGAACGATTTTTCGGAATTATGACCGAAAACTATGCGGGAGACTTCCCGTTTTGGCTCGCCCCAGAACAGATCCGGCTACTTCCGGTGACGGATGAAGTTCTGGGTTATGTGGAAGAGCTGCAAAGCCAGCTCAAAGCCGCTGGTGTTCGCGCCAGCATTGATCGCAGCGGAGACCGACTTGGGAAGTTGATCCGTACAGGAGAACAAATGAAAATCCCAGTGCTGGCTGTTATTGGAGCCAAAGAAGCTGAACAGGGCGCCGCGAGCCTGCGCAGCCGCCGCGATGGAGACCTTGGTGTGATCACCAAGGAACGCCTGATCACAACGGCACAATCGGCCAACCAAGATCGCGAAGCATCACTTTGTTTTGACGACAGCGGGAACGTTGGGGAATGAGCGATCCAGCGATCAGGGGTCTTGCCGATCTCAATCGATTACGCAGTGCTCCTCCGCTGAGTTCGCTAGAGCGGGAGAATCTGAAAACTGAACTGATCGCTGAGATGAACCACTTCGCCTGGTTCACGGTTGGCATCATGGCCTCCTCATCCACTGAAGCGATGACCTGTCTTCGCGACCTTGAGCTGGCAATGGGTTGGCCATCCATGCAACTCGAGGACAAAACTCGCATTGACAGCGGAGTTTTTCTGAAAGCCAACCAATCCACCGGTTGCATTCGCATCCGAGCAGAGGTGGGCCTGGGTGAAGGCTTCCTGCTCAGCGGCCATCAAGTTGAATCGCAACAATCAGGTTCACAGTCAGGTCCTACCTGGGGCCCCCTGCCTCTTGACCTGTTTCGTGACTGAGCGTTCCATAGCCCGACCAAAACTTGTCTATTCCGGTCAAAGCAATCAGCCTTGAGCGGAGATGCACCGTTCGATCCAATGCAGGCAACGACCTACCTGGCCGGGGATCTCGGTGGCACCAAAACGCTCCTAGCCATCTACAGCAATCAAAACGGCAAGCTGAAACAAGAACATGTCCAGCGTTACGTGTCGGCGGAGTGGACCTCTCTGGACTCCATGCTCAAGCATTTCCTGCAAACGCGTCCAGACGGCTACGCCACTCCTAAAACCAGCTGCTTCGCCGTCGCTGGCCCGGTTAAGAACCATTCTGCTGAGCTCACTAATTTGGGATGGACGATCAGCCAAGAGTCGCTGAAACAATCGGCTGGCTTGGCGCAGGTGGAACTCGTTAACGATTTTGCTGTTCTGATCTACGGCCTTCCCCATTTCAGCGACAGCCAACAGATCACGCTTCAAGCCGGTTCCACTGCAGATTCTGAAAGCACCCAAACAGAGCAAGGCCCCGTTGCCATTCTTGGAGCCGGAACGGGCTTGGGCATGGCTCGGGGACTACCGAGCCATGAAGGATGGATTGCCTTACCCAGCGAGGGGGGACATCGAGAGTTCGCTCCCCGTTCCGACGACGAATGGGCCCTTGTTCAATGGCTGAAGCGTGATTTGTCCCTAGAGCGGATTTCCGTGGAAAGGGTTGTAAGCGGAACCGGATTGGGCCATGTCATGCACTGGATGCTTCAGAGGTCAAAAGAGGAGAATCACCCGCTTCAAGAGAAGGCCAAGGCATGGAGATGGAACACACCAGATCACCCTGATTATCACGATCTGCCTGCTTCAACATGCCAATACGCCCAAGCAGACGACCCGATCTCAAAAGCTGCGATGACTCTTTGGCTCGGTGCCTATGGAGCAGCTGCAGGAGACCTAGCCTTACAGGAATTGTGTACTGGTGGGCTCTGGATCGGCGGGGGCACTGCCGAAAAAAACCAGGATGGATTGAAGTCCAATCATTTTTTAAATGCTATGCGTCAAAAGGGGCGCTTTCAGCCATTTTTGGAACGTTTAACGGTGCGTGCTGTGATCGATCCGCAAGCTGGTCTGTTTAGTGCTGCTTGCAGAGCACGAGAACTGGCTGAGTCGAGTGGGAAACTGACCTGAGTGGAAACGCAGGGATGGCGCAGCCGCGTATCGGCCAAACAGTGGTGGTGGATGTTCCCGCTACCACCGCCAACATTGGACCAGGATTCGACTGTCTAGGCGCTGCTCTGGATCTCAATAATCGATTCACCATGCGTCGAATCGATGGCGATGGAGAACGATTTGAACTGATTATCGAGGGACAGGAGGGATCCCATTTACGGGGAGGACCGGACAATCTCGTGTATCGAGCCGCGCAGCGAGTCTGGAAAGCAGCCGGTCAAGAGCCTGTAGCCATCGAAGCTCGGGTGCGTTTAGCTGTTCCTCCAGCCAGGGGGCTCGGCAGCAGCGCTACAGCCATCGTTGCGGGACTTGTGGGCGCCAATGCCCTAGTCGGAGAACCTCTAAGTCGAGAAAAGCTGCTGGAACTCGCGATCGATATCGAAGGGCATCCAGACAATGTTGTGCCTTCGCTACTGGGAGGCCTATGCATGACAGCGAAGGCTGCATCTCAACGCTGGCGAGTGGTGCGTTGCGAATGGATGCACAGCATTAAGGCAGTTGTTGCGATCCCAGCCATTCGCCTGAGCACCAGCGAAGCGAGGCGTGCCATGCCCAAATCGGTCCCCATCGGTGATGCAGTGGTGAACCTTGGCGCCCTCACCCTGTTGCTGCAGGGCCTCAGGACCGGAAACGGCGATTTGATCTCAGACGGAATGCATGACCGCCTGCATGAGCCCTATCGCTGGAAACTAATCAAAGGTGGGCAAGAAGTTAAAGAAGCTGCCCTGGCCGCTGGAGCCTGGGGATGCGCCATCAGCGGTGCAGGGCCAAGCATCTTGGCGCTTTGCTCAGAAGAGCGAGGGCCAGCCGTGAGCCATGCCATGGTGAAGGCTTGGGAAGCGGCTGGCGTCGCTAGTCGTGCTCCACTGCTTAACCTTCAGACGGCAGGGAGCCACTGGCAACCCAAAGACGCTGGGTAGAATTACTCAGCAGGGCCCCTAGGGCTGATAAGTTCAATCACAATCTTGCGAATGCCATGGACGCCAATTTGCCGCTGACGGCTGCGTCTCAGGCAGCGTTCCCCTGGCTCTCTCTGATCGTTTTGCTTCCTGCAGCGATGGCCTTGCTGATGCCATTGCTCCCGGGTGACGACTCGAGCCAATCACCTTTGCCGCGCAATTTGGCGATCGGCGTCCTTCTGGTCGACCTCGTGCTGATGCTTGTGGTCTTCAGCCAGCATTTCGACCCCAGCGATAGCAGTCTTCAGCTTGTTGAACGGGTGAGCTGGGTTCCATCGATCGGCTTGGAATGGTCCCTTGGGGCCGATGGGCTCTCAGCTCCTCTGGTCGTGCTGAGCGGGTTAGTCACTCTTTTATCCGTTGCCGCCAGCTGGAACGTTCAACACAAGACCAAGCTGTACTTCGGTCTTCTGCTGGTTCAAGCCTCAGCGCAGGGACTGGTTTTCCTCTCCCAGGATTTCCTGCTTTTCTTCCTTGCTTGGGAGCTGGAACTCGTCCCTGTTTACCTCCTCATTGCGATCTGGGGTGGAAGCAATCGTCAATATGCAGCCACAAAATTCATCCTCTACACCGCTGTTGCATCCCTCCTGATTCTGATCAGCGGTCTTGCCCTAGCCCTTTCCGGAGACAGTTTCACTCTCAACCTCACTGAGCTCGCTGCGCGTTCTCCAGGCGGAACCTTTGGGTTGCTCTGTTATCTCGGCTTCTTGATTGGCTTTGGGGTCAAATTGCCGATGTTTCCTCTTCACACTTGGCTACCAGACGCCCATGGAGAGGCCAATGCGCCTGTGTCGATGTTGCTAGCGGGGGTGCTCTTGAAAATGGGCGGCTATGCGTTGCTGCGCTTCAACGTTCAGATGCTTCCCGATGCCCATCTTGTTCTTGCGCCGGCACTCATCGTTCTTGGCATCGTCAACATCATTTATGGGGCGTTAAACGCTTTCGCTCAAGACAATGTGAAGCGGCGTATCGCCTGCAGCTCTGTCAGCCATATGGGCTTTGTGTTGCTTGGCATCGGTGCTGTCGATGCCCTCAGCCTGAGTGGTGCCATGCTCCAAATGATCAGTCACGGACTGATCGCAGCAGCCATGTTCTTCGTAACAGGCTGTTTTTACGAACGCACCAAAACGCTGTCCATTCCCAACATGGGCGGACTGGCCAAAGTGCTGCCTATCACCTTTGCTTTTTTCCTAGCCAGCTCCCTGGCCTCCCTTGCCCTTCCAGGCATGAGCGGATTCATTAGTGAAATCACCATCTTCCTAGGCATCACGAGTCAGGAAAATTTCACGTCCTTGTTCCGCGTTACCACTGTTGCAATCGCAGCGATTGGACTCGTACTGACACCGATGTATCTCCTCTCCATGTGCCGGAGAGTGTTCTTCGGCCCACGAATCCCTGCTTTGGCTTTCATCGATGACATGCGCCCCCGAGAATTGGTGATCGGCCTCACCCTGATGGTGCCAACTTTGGTGATTGGAATTTGGCCTCGTATCGCCATGGATTTCTACGAAGCAGCCACCGATGCTCTCGCCATTGATCTCAGCACTCATAGCCTGGTAGCTCTCACGACCCTGCTGCCGGCGGGCTGACAGCGATGACCAACTCTGAACTTTTGCGCGGACATGGCCTTCCGCGTTTCGAGGCCATCGATGCATCCCAGGTAAAAGCTCATATCCCATCACTGATCAACGACTTAGGAGAACAGCTCAGCACCCTTGAATCCACGCTTCAGCAGCGCCTCGCTGACAACACACCGCTGAGCTGGGATGAGGTGATGACTCCTCTGCACCTACTTGGCGAGCGCTTGCGCTGGAGCTGGGGGGTGGTGAGCCATCTCAACGGTGTCTGCAACAGTCCTGAGCTGCGCGAAGCCCATGCGGCACAGCAACCCGATGTCGTCCGTTTTGGCAACCGCGCTGGGCAGAGCCAAGTCATCCACCAAGCACTGGAAAGTCTTCAACAAAACCCCAGTCATCCGCTGGATTCCACCCAAATCCGAATTCTTGATGCCGAATTATTGTCGATGCGCCATCGAGGGGTGGGCTTGAGCGGAGCTGTTCAGGAGTCCTTTAACGAAGCCAGCGAAAAACTTGCCTCGCTATCCACCCGTTTCAGCAATCACGTTCTCGACGCCACTCAGGGTTGGACCCTTTTGGTTGACGACGCAGACCAACTCAAGGGCATGCCGGAGCGGGCCCTGCAGGCTTTGGCTGCTGCCGCAAAGGAAGCTGGAGATCAGCAACAAGATGGTCAAGACCCCAGTGCAGAGGATGGGCCTTGGCGCCTTGGTCTCGACATGCCTCGATACCTACCCGTTCTGACCCATGCCGACAACCGCAGCCTGAGAGAAACCGTCTACAGGGCACAGGTGAGTCGAGCGAGCTCAGGAGAACTCGATAACACTCCTCTCATCGAAGAGATCCTCGACCTTCGCACCCATCAGGCTGCCCGTCTTGGCTACCAAAACTGGGCTGAACGAAGCCTGGCTTCAAAAATGGCTGACAACGTAGGAGCCGTTGAACAGCTTCTCGAAGAACTTCGCGTTGCAGCCCTGCCTGTTGCTGAACAAGAGATAGACGAGCTCAAGACCTGTGCCCGTCGTCATGGTGCGACCGAGGCGGATGATTTCAGCCCCTGGGATGTGAGCTACTGGGCAGAGAAACTTCGTCAAGAACGGTTCAACCTCAATCAAGAAGCATTGCGGCCATGGTTTCCACTCCCACAAGTGCTCGATGGCCTTTTCCATCTTTGCGAGCGTTTGTTTTCCATCAAGATTGAAGCTGCTGATGGCGATGCACCGATCTGGCATCAAGATGTGCGCTTTTTCAAAGTCAACGATCAGGACGGCCATCCACTCGCAGCGTTTTATCTCGATCCCTTCAGCCGGCCCGCCAGCAAACGAGGTGGGGCTTGGATGGATGAATGTCTAAACCGTTCTCGCAATTCTGAGGGTGAGCTCACCCACCCTGTGGCATACCTGATTTGCAATCAGACCCCACCCTCCGGAGACATCCCAAGCCTGATGAGTTTTGAAGAGGTTGAGACCCTCTTCCATGAGTTCGGGCATGGGCTTCAACACATGCTCACCACGGTGGAACATCCCCAAGCCGCCGGAATTAATAACGTGGAATGGGATGCGGTTGAGCTTCCTAGTCAGTTCATGGAGAACTGGTGCCTTGATCGGCACACCTTGATGGGAATGGCCCGTCACTGGCAAACAGGAGAACCCTTGCCTGAAGAGGACTACAACAAACTGCGCAACAGCCGCACCTTCATGCAGGGATGCGGAACGCTGCGTCAGGTGCATTTCGCGTTAACTGATCTGCGTCTTCACAGCACCTGGACTCCCGAGCTCGGACAATCCCCTGATGCGTTCAGACGCAAGATCGCAGACAGCACGACCGTATTGCCCCCAATCCCTGAAGACCGATTCCTTTGCGCCTTCGGCCATATTTTTTCTGGTGGTTACTCCGCTGGCTACTACTCCTACAAGTGGGCAGAGGTCTTAAGCGCCGATGCATTTGCCGCTTTCGAGGAGGTTGGCCTCGATCAGGAAGAGAATGTTCAGGCCACTGGTCAACGCTTCCGCAACACGGTTCTCAGCCTTGGAGGAAGTCAGCGACCAGCTGATGTCTACAAATCCTTCCGGGGTCGAACCGCAAGTACTGATGCCTTAATTCGCCATTCCGGACTAGCAGCCGCTGGTCGTTGATCTTGCAAACATGCACCATGACTTGCTTGCACTGAGTTCCAGCTGGAACCTCTCTCAAACCGATAAACCAACGCCTGTTTCGCTGGTCTCGTTGGACGAAGCCCTCGAGCGCAGCAGTTTGAAGAGAGGAATTAGCCGTCGAGACTTTCTTGCGGAGCTCCTAAAAGGCGTTCACCATCAACGCCTGCTTCCTCTGCTAGCGATGCTTCCTCGCCGCTGGCGGCAGGAGCCTGCATCACTACCGGAACAATTGAGAGGCCTTGGGATCTTGCTTGGAGAGGGACTGATGAGCCCCCTTCTCCTCGCTGCATTCGCTGATGACTTGCAGCACCTACTCCCTCCGCGCACCAACCCCAAGCGCTCAGCTTTGGATCTTTGGTGCCTGCGCTCATACAACGATCCGAGCAGTCAGCAATGGCAACTCCCGGAGGGACTGGAAACATGGAGGTCTCAAGCAAAGGCGTCCCTGCAGTCGCAACACAAACGAATTGAGCCGAAACCTCGATCAGGGCTAGCGGGACTGACATCACTCGCTGGGGAGATTGTTTGGAGCAATCACGGACTTTCCTATCTCCAATCCGCAGAGGCCAGACATCGGAATCAACAGATGGCTCAAGTGTTCAACGTTCTTGGGAGCAATCTTCTAGATAGGAAGAGCCTCAACGTCGACACCTATCGCTTCGAAGGTCAGTCCTCTGGAAAGGATCTAATTCAATGCCTTCAATCCAAAGGATGGACCTGTCAAGCAAGAGTGCGAACCAGTGTGGCCAGCTTCGGTCTTGGGGCCAGTACTCCCAGATCTGACAGCAATCAATGGAATCAAATCCCCCTTGCAGTTCCTTACAGAACGGGCTTACAAGACACCGATCAAAAAGAGATCAACGCCTTACTCCCCCACGCCTGCCTAGAGCTGGAGTTACAACCGCCAGAGAATGAAACCGAAAGCGTTCTTCTGCAGTACTACCAAGGCACAGAAGGCCTGAATGGCTGGGCCGCGATGAATGACTTGGATCGACCGTGGCAAAACGGACGCTCCAACGGCAGCGTCCAATACTCGCCAACGGTCTTTCGCGATCAACAACTTTTCGATGCTGTTGATCTCTGCGAATTGATGGGCGCCATCCACAACAGCGAGGCGAGCATGGACAACCTGCAACTCGGTGGATACGGAGCAATTGGCTTCTGCATTGACTCCACCGCGCTCCTGGAATACGCGCTGACAGGTCATACCAACCTGTTTCCGCTCACGCTCGGAGGTTTATGGCGAGAACGACTGAGCGCACAGCTGGATCAATTGCTTGAACACAGCATGCGGCCCAATGAGGAGGCTATTGATCGCTACAAGATCGCAATTGAACAGATGCCTCAAGACCTGTATCACACTTCAGACACCCGAAAAGATGCAAAGAGACGCCTGCTAGCCAGTCAACCAAGTCATTCACCTTTTTTACTAATCCAAGATCTCAACCAGCAGAGGAGCTAACCAAACTGCGTTCAAGTTCACGACAAATCGCAGCAACAACCTTTTGGCGAAAGGCCACACTAAAAGGTCCCGAAGAACCGTTGTGACTCATACGATCAATGAGATAACGGTGCAAACAATGTGATCGCTGCCAACGGTTCCAATTTGTTAGAGGCAATACGCTCAATCGACCGGGATAGGCAAGTCGACCAAACGCAGCAACAGGATCTTTACTACCGACCACCATCGCAACATCCTGGATACTTTCGAGAGCCGCATTGCCACTAAAGACCCCACAGATCGTAATCACCTGAACAGGACTACAACAGAGCTTCTGCAACATTTCGGCAGTACCAATTGCCATTTCAGCCCCGCCGCTATAACCCACTAAAACCACACGAGATGCATGGGAAGGATGAAAATTTAACTGCTCTAATCGTCTGGCTATTTTTAAAGCTAATTCATAATTCATCACCGGACCATACCGACGATCAGACGAGATTCCAACCTTGATAACATTATTTGCCTGAATACAAAATGCACAAACGAATTGCACAAACCCATTAGGATGATGTTCTTGAAGAGAAAACAACCACTGCCAAAACCAGCGAGAGTAAGAAGCTGCACGAAGTCCGACATTCGTGATGGTATAGGCCTCAATTCCTTTTACCAATAGGGAATCATTATCAATTTCAGACTCCAAACAATTCAAAAACTCTTGAACTCTCGGCGGATGGTTCTCTTCACTTTGATGAATACCATCGAGATATACCAAGAAATGGCGATGCTCTGACCGCTTCTCCTCATTCCCAACAAACAAACCGCTGGCATCTGGAAAGCTTTGCATCCACCCTTCCCAGAACACAAAATCAACCATCACTGAATACACACCCACTAAGGCCAGAACAACAACAATCGCGGCTCCAGATACGCCAAGAAGCTCTAAAAGAGACCCTGATTGCAGAAGAGATGCTGCATCGCGCCGCACCACCCCGACACCAATCAGCATCAGAATCCCCACCAAAACCAACACACCAATCAAGACGCGCGCGCCAAGGCGAATGCTGTGCCGATGGGCATGAACGACGGCGTTGCTTCTAGTCATCGCTGAATTTGAAGTGCAACTTCTTTAGCCAAAGTGTCGTAACTTGATCGCCAGCGCTGAGAGAACAAAGCCCCTACAAGCAGAAGAGCAATCACAAAACCAGGGAGGCAAACAAATAAGGCATGAAGGAAAGGAATCCCATACATCGCATTCACTAATATCATCATATTGAGATGCATCCAAGCCAAAAGCGTGACAGCAATAAGATCACTTACATAAGGAGCTGCAGCTAGTACATAAAAAAGACCTGGCCAAAGTGCCACAGCCATCCGATTACCGAACGTGATGGGCTGCAAGGGAACCCCTTCCATCAAGGCCAGCATCAGAGAATGACAAACAAGGCAAAGCAAAAGAGCCAAGCTAAGGACCAGAGCATCTACCACCATATGGAGCAAGATTTGTCTGGGTGTGAGTCGATTAGCAAGCAGAGAAAACAGGTGGGAGGCAGACATTGAAAAACCAACAGCCACAAGAAGGCCGACACCAGTGTCAAGGGCCAGAAGAACCTGACCCATCGAAACAAGTTGCTCGCTAAGTTGCTGAATCATCAGCTCAGGAGCGCTGAACTTTGGGACGATTTACAATCCACACCACCATGATTGAAAGCACGGCACAGTAGAAGCACCAAACAGAATTAAATGTTGCGCTGTAAGTAATCCAGGTAAGGAAGATCGAGACAAAGATCAACGCTCCAAACAACTTCACAGCCCGATCACTTACAGCGACAAGTGGCAGAACAATAAAGCCCCAGTAAACAAGTTCCCCAACCGGCTCAGTATTAATGAAATTATGGAAGATGCTTTGAAGATTAGAGACGTCATACATCAACCGACCGTTGCTAAATACAGAAGGCTGAAGAGCTGGGGGGTTCAGCAGCAAAGGAAGATAGAAAGAGATGCCTAAAACAGTTGCAACAATCGCCACCCATTTCAGACGTCTTTGCAAACCCTTTGAGTCCGTTGTTCGACTAATCGACCAGGCACTCCAGGGAATCCAAATCATCCAAAAACAATAAGCAAAAAATAGAAATCCAAGCCCAGCCATTGATGTCAATGGCTCAATTTTTCCACCAGCGATTCCAGTCCACTCCAACCCCTCTACAAATTGTTGAACACCAAAAAAGAAAGGCACGAGTGCTAACGGTTTGTATCCAGGCTGTTCAGCCTTAGAAGCGAGGTGATGGGAATACAGCCCTAATGGCATGAGAACCGCAGACGCAGTGAAACTCGCAGAAGCCGAGAAGCACATGAGCTCTAATCAAAATCATCGAACGACCAAGCTTGGCCACGCGCGCCAGCATTGTCAGTCAATCAATAAGAAGTGATTCGATCAAAAGATCAAGCGATTTGGGATGTGACATCAATTGCTGATGCGTCCAGACGGGTACTGCCGTGCTCGTCCCGATTGGAAGCACGGCTTGCCACCCAGGGCAGACCATGAGATCCCAACGGCAGAAAAAGCTGATGCACTCCACAGACTGCAACTCGGCGTAATCGCCGTTCAAAGAGCGCAGTAGGGGACTACCCCGCTTCATGTCTGCCAAACCAGAGAACAACCAGGCAGGAATGCACTGTGCTGTGAGCGTTCCCTGTTGGGGGCTGCCAACGCTAATGAACCGTTGCGTTCGCTTGGCGCCACCGAACTCTTGGAGCCAAGTCCGACCAATCACCCCACCCATTGAGAACCCAAGCAAGTCAATCGTTGTCTCCGCTCCCCAACGTTCTTGAATCAGTCCATCCAGCTGCTGAGCGAGCTTGCGTAGAGGAATCGCACCGAATCGATGGGGCAAATGGGGAGAAAACACTGAACGATGTTGTCCTTCAAGACGACGTTCCAAGCGAGAGAACAGCCGAGGCGTATCGAGAAGACCATGCACCAAAACGAGGGGGCGGGTGGGAGCTTCAGATTGCATCAAAAGCCCTGCTGAACAGACCAATTACGCCGCCGCTCAATGGCAACCGACCCCGTAAAACCAGCAATAGGAGGGTGGCACTTCTGCAAGACCAGATGCATTGGCAAAGGACCGTAGAGACGTTCCAACACGACAAACACTTCCTCACTGAAACGTTCAATGGTGAGACAACACAGCTCGCTCACCATCATCTGAAGCGCCTGCACCGCCAGGCTGTAATCAGCGGTTGCGCTGAGATCGTCGGACTTCGCCGATGCACTTAGATCTAAGCCAAGGGTGATGTCAAGTTGAAACCATTGACCATCGCGTCGTTCATGGTCCAGCACGCCGACATGAGCCCAGAGGTGCAGATCATGGATATGAATCAAATCCAAAGGAGTCACTCCGTCCCGAGGGGTAAGTCGCGATGACTGAACTGCGTACGCCCTTCAGCAAAATCAGCGGCAACATGGCCCTCGCCACGCAATCGGTAGCGATAGGTGACCAAACCTTCAAGCCCTACAGGCCCACGCGGCGGCAAGGTCTGGGTGCTGATGCCAACTTCTGCGCCAAATCCGTAGCGGAAACCATCAGCGAAGCGGGTTGAACAGTTGTGGTAAACACCGGAGCTATCCACTGCCCGCAAGAACCGTTCTGCCGTGTCGTGATTGACCGTCGCAATGGCCTCGGTGTGGCGTGAGCCGTACGTCCTTATGTGTTCCAGTGCTTCGTCGACATCCTTCACCACGCGCACAGCCAGCACGAGATCTAGATACTCCTGACTCCAATCATCACTGGTGGCGACCTGCTCGACCCCTAAATCCCGACTGGCCTCATCACCTCGCAAGCACACACCAGCAGCTTGGAAGGCGGGAACAGCCTCTTTCAAAAAGATTGGCGCAATCTGCTCATGAACCAGGAGCGTCTCGATCGCATTGCAAGCCGCCGGGTACTGGGTCTTGCTATCGATCGCAATCCGCAAAGCCTGCGCGCAATCAACCTCTTGATCCACGTACAGATGGCAGACACCATCGGCATGGCCAAGAACCGGAATTCGGGTGTTGTCCTGAATGAAACGGACCAGCTCGTTGCTGCCCCTGGGAATAATCAAATCCACAAGACCATCGAGGCGCAGAAGAGCCAAGCTCTCCGCTCGGGTCGTCAGCAAATCCAACGCATCGGCTGACACCGAGCTACCAGCCAATCCCTCTTTCAACGACTGCATCACAGCTTGATTGGTGCACTTGGCCTCGCTACCACCCTTCAGGATGGCGCCATTGCCTGAACGAATCGCCAGTGCAGCGATTTGAATCACAGCGTCTGGCCTGGCCTCAAAAATCACCCCTAAAACCCCGAGCGGGACTGTGACGCGCTCCAACACCAGCCCATCGGCCAGCTCGCGATGCAACTGCCTGGCACCCAGAGGGTCTTGCAGGGACGACAACTGACGGACACCATCGATGGCCCCTGCCAATTTGCCTGCATCTAATTTGAGGCGTGACACCAACGCAGGAGCCAAACCATCAGCGGAAGCCTGAGCAAGATCCTCCGCATTGGCAGCAACAATGCGATCGCCATGGGCCTCTAGTGAGGCTGCCATGGCCATCAATGCCTGTTGACGCTGTTGATTAGAGCTCTGTCCAAGGCCCAAAGCAGCACGCCGAACCGCTGTAGCCAGGCGCAAAAGATCAGCTGATGGTTCTGGCACACCCTGACTGTTCATCGTCGCGCGCTTGTTCTTTAGTTCATCATCTCGTTTCGCGTTACGTCAAACGTTCAATGGCCAGTCGGGCAGCTCCGAGCCGGCCTGCACCGTTTCCAAGGGCACAGGCTTCAATCTTCAGGCCTTGGCGACTCACGGCCTGCACCCGTTGTTCAACTTCCTTACGAACGGAGGGCAGGAAATGGGACGCTGCTCCAGATATTCCACCACCCAAGAGCACTAGTTCCGGCGTAAACAGGTACACCAAAGAGCTAATCCCAACGCCAAGGGTGGTCCCATAACAAGACCACACCGCTTGGGCTTTCAGGTCGCCATTCGCAGCCAAAGTCGCCAATTCCGCTGGGTCTCCATCCCACAGCCGCCTCAAAGCAGAAATGCTGGCGAACTGTTCGAGACTGCCTCGATTGCCGCTATTGCATGGCGGGCCATTGCGATCAAGACCAATCAGCCCAGGTTCGGCCGCGGCCCCGTTATGCCCCGTAAATAATCGGCCAGAAAGCATCACACCACCACCCACACCCGTACCAAGAGTGAGCATCACCACATCGGAATAACCCTTTGCTGCCCCCTGCCACGCCTCTCCAACCAAGGCACAGTTGCCATCGTTGGCGAGGGTGACTCGGCGTTGAAGACGAGACTCCAACCAATCAGCCAGGGGAATATCCTCCCAGCCGGGCAGGTTGATACAAACCCTGGCCACGCGGGCCCCCACATCCATTGGACCAGGCAAACCAATCCCAACGATCAAGGCTCGACGATCGGGATCTAACGATTCAATGGCCTCTACCAAAGCAATGCAAACTGCACCTGGTGTAGCCGGCTGAGGGGTCTGCACCCGCTGCGTTTCTAGAAGGTGACCATCGGCCGAGAAGCGACCAAGCTTGATCGCCGTTCCACCCAAATCAATTCCGATAACCTCAGGTGAATGCATCACTTAGAACCGGAAGAAAAGCTGCAATTGACTTTGCCAAGTGCCTTGCGAATCAACTGCACCAGAGACGCTTAGATTTTGATTTATTTGGTAACTAAGGCTCCCCTGAGGAGGGATATCATTACGATTGGGCGCAGCCAAAACAGAAAAATCAAAGCGGTCCGTAATATTGATTCCTATATCGGTCACAAGTGCCATTTGAGGCGGAACACGACCTGACACTCGCTCACCATTGTTATCAACACTAGGATTTACATATGTAGGGTAAAGAGCAAATTGAAGCCTCTGATTAAACGCATCCGTAAATGTTCCAAGTACAGGTGAAAGCAAAGATTGGCCTAAAACCGCAGCGAGAGCAGTACCAGCCCCCGCACCTGACAGCCCGGACAAGGAGTTACCTCCAACCAAGCCAAGGAGCTGGGTTTGGGACATTGGAGGCGAGCTCCGTAAGCGAATGTTGTCAGCAAAGCGGTTGGCAGGGCCTTCAGCCTGGAGCATCACTTTCACCAAACGCAATTGACCTCCAGCACCGAGAGAACCTGTGCCATTCGTATCAAAAACAGTTGTACTTGAGGTATTGCTCCCAACACCAAGATTGATACTATCTGAGACCCTAGTCTCCATTGCAACATCCACATAAGGAATGAGACCCTGCGAAGGAGTGAAAACCATTACATTCGGAGCTTTAGGATCTAAATTGAAGGTGCTCGTAAACATCGTCACACGCCCAGTTAATAACTGAAGCACACCTCGAAGCTCAATATTTGGATCAAGAGGACCATTAACTATGATTAATCCTGCCGTCGTAAAATTAGCCAAGCCAGGTTGTACCAGAACCTTTAAACCAGGGCCAAACTGCACCCGAAAGTTGTCAAAACCAACGAATGGCAAATTGGGGAGTGATGCTTTGAGCTTCCGATTGGGGTCCTCCTCAACATTGGGTCCGAGCAAGACAAGCGGGGCTTTGAAATCCCAATCTTCTTCAAGCAGAGCATTCGCGGAAACCAAAGATCCAGGAACCACCTGACTGTCCTTCTGACCACTCTTTGCTTTATTCCTCTTAAGTCCTGAGAACAGGGAAGGTTTTGGAGTAATCGCCCCTTGACTCAACTGAAGATTCCCTTGGAAATCAGGACTCACCAAAGCTCCCCTCACGCGCAGATCGGCAGCGATCGCCACATCAGCGGTGGGTAATTTGATTCGGGCCTTCTCAACGGTGATAGCCAAAGGGACCTCTTCCGGCGCCGGCCTAAACAACGCCAAAGCACCACTGGCCTGAACGGTCCCAGAGGAACCAATTCGACCCTTGAGTTCTTGCACCTCGAGCCGATCGAAGTCGAAGACAACAGAAGTATTGACCTTGCTGACAATTTGGTCCTGAACAACAAATTTCCCGTCTTTCATCACGATGAATCCATTGGCCTCAGGGGCCAGAAGACTGCCTCCAATTAACAGTCTCAGATCAGTATCTCCCTGATTCCAAGCCACCACATCTCTCGAAAATCCTGCCAAGAAATGAAGCCCGTCACCATGACTTTCAATCCTGACGTCCAATGGTCGGTCGGGCGTCAGGGGAACTTGCCCAATCACCGTGAGAGGCTCCTCTGCCCCTTTTGCACGCAAAGCCAAATCAAGCTGCAACGTCTCGTTTGAAAGCAACACCTGGCCGCGATCGAGTGCAATCGGCTCCTGTCCTACACGTGCCTTCTCCAGCACAAGCTCCGTTGTCAGGACTGGGGACCCCTCCCCCAAGCGATAGCTGCCCGTGAGGCCAAGAGCCCCTTGCAGAGCAGGAGGCACCGGTGCCACCAGTGCAAGCAGGCTGAAGGGAAGATGGGCCAAAGAGAAGCGGCCTTCTCCGCCATGAAGCGGCCCCTTGAGCTCAGCGACGAATGGTTTCACCTGCAGAGCAATGTCTTCATCTTCACCATCGATCCAAAGATGACCACGTGCATTGAGGTCAAGATCAAGGCTCTTAAGGTTTGGCCCCTGAAGATCCATAACAGCATCAACTTGCCCCCTTAAATCTTCAGGGTGAAACGCTTCTTTCTGTCTCCGATCAAGACGGGCATCTGCAAGGGCCAATTGGGATTGCCTCAATGCCGTCAACTGGCCATCCAAAGATCCACCAAAGGTGTTCACCAGCAAGGTGCCTAGATCAGTGGCATCTCCTTGATGAGCAGGAAGAGATTGAGTTAATTGAGGAAGGCTCAGCACACCGACCGTGAGCCATCGTGCACTGAGGCCACGGGCCTGAAGATTGGCCTTTAGTCCAGAGTTCCGATAGCCATCCGCCTCAAACGTGATCTGTCCCGTATCGCGAGGCAACAGTTCGCCACTGATGTCATACCGATCGTTTTTGTATTTGGCAGTGATTAAGGCTTGGCGCAACTGAATTCCCAGCAATCCTGGTTGAGCGAGCTTCAAGTCGGCCGACATGCTCCAAGGCTGCAAGCTCAAATCACCGGAACCACTCAGTCGTCCATACACCCCTTCCCAACGTTGCTTTGGAGGCAACGCCAACTCCAAGCCATCCACACTGAGATCATTCGCGGTCCAGCTGTAAAGAGCAGGGCTACCGCTGATGTGGAGCTCACCATTCCTGCGTTGCAAGCGCACACTTTCAGGCAACCAGTTGGCCCCGAGTTGAGCCTCCAATAAGCCGGGAATCACCGCACCCACGGATACCATCTGAAGCTGAACACCCCCATCAGGTCGTCCTTCTAAGGGACCTTTCCAATTTTCAACCAGGCGGATAGAACCCGCGCGAGGGCTATTGACTGCGATCTGCAGATCAGGCTTCAAGGACTGAAGAGGTCCACGAATCTCTCCAGCGGCCGCAATCGTGCCATCCATCACCGTGCCAAGAAGAGAACCGATCCTCCTCAGTGGATAGTCCTGGAGGCTCAAATTTGATTGCAACGCGCCTACCTGCAGGCCACCCTTTCCAAGTTGAAGGGGCAATACAGCATCAGCGTTGAGCTGAGGGCTGCTGAAGCGATTGAGACTCAATAACCCCTGATCTGAGGACCATTCGGCCTGAAGAGACCAACGTTCAAGCAAAGGATTGCTGTCCTGATCGAGCACCAACTGAAGTCGAGGCGTCAGGCTGGGCCCCGACAGACGCAACTCACCATTGAGAGGGGCTTTAGTCCCCAACAACTCAGGAACCAAAGGGAGTCCTTTCCAGGCCTTCCCCACCAGTTGAAGCCGCTTCGTCCTGATATCCAGCAGCGGGTACAAGGCTCCCTGTGCCTTCACCGATACACCAGGAGCGTCTAAGGCAAGTGTTTCGAGCCTGGCTTTCCATGCCTTCGTGCGACGCCGATCTCCCCGCACTTGCAAATCAATCGCAACCGGTTGATCGAGGGCCTTGGCTTCGGGGAAGCTCCATTTCCCTGAAAGTTTGAAACGGGGCTGAGACCAGTCACCATCGAGGCTCAAAGCCAACTGATTGTCTTGGTTCAGCTGCTTCAGGGTGCCGCTTAAATCAAAACGCTGATTCAGGCGCATTCGACCGCCCAAACTGGCCCGATAGGGGCCATAACGCCACTGACTTCGCGGAATCTTGAGTCGGTCACCGTCGCAGTGGAGACGCAGCTGTCGCGATGCAATCGAGTGCTGAAGTGGCTTGCCGCTGACCTTTAAGCCCAGAACAGAGAGTCCACCACCACAGCTGATTTGACCTCGATTCCAATCAAAACTGAGATCACCACCCACTTGGCCACTTAGCTGGATGGGCTGCGCCATCGGCAGCAACCCTTGCAACCGGTTCAGGCGAACCCGCTTCAGACGCGTCGTGAGCCGAAATTCAGGACGGTCCCAGTGAGCACGTCCCTTTAACGTCACCGAACCTCGATCAGGAAGACCAATTTGGAAGGCACCATCGGCCCATTTCTCATTGAGGCGAAGGCGCGTGGCTCCCGCTAAGGAGAGCTGAAGGTCGGCTGGTTCAACGCGAATTTTTGCTGGATCGACAAGCCGCACACGCAGGTCAACGCGATGAAGGAAATCACCGGTTGGTCGAGGGCCTGGCACCCAAAACTGTCCCTGTTGATTACGGCTTAGGTTCACATCAGCCCCTTTCAGTCGGGCCACAATCACCAGCCGCAAATGGCGAATGCTGGAGAGGGGGTCGATCCCCAGGCTGAGTTGTTGGACACGAACGCTGGAGGCATCCTTCGGTCCAGGAAGAATCTTGATCGGTCCAATCCCGATTCCATCAAGACCAAGTCCGCGATAGGGGCCGATCACAATCGGATGCCCTAGCGGCAGGGACAGTTGCTGTTCCAGGGAGGGACGCAGGCCATCCACAGCCCGTGCAATCAAGCGGTCAGCAGTGACCCAAACGGCAGCTGCAGCAACAACTGTGAGACCAAGTCCAGAGATCACCACTCGTGGAGCCATCGCGCCTTTGCCTTCGCTCCCCATTGATGACCGTCATCCCAGCCAAGGTCGACGCAATATAGAGAGGAGATTTGTCCCTAACCAGCCCATGCCGCTTACGGAATTATTGGAGGTATCCAGCAAATGGCTGGCCTGGAGCGGCCTGGGCCTATCAGTTCTGACAGTGATTGCCTTCGCAAGCCGTTGGGGACTGCGTTTTCGACTTGTTGGCGTCAGTAGTTTTACATTCCTATTAGCGGTGAGTTGCTGGGCTTTTTCAATTAGTTATTCCCCTCCAGTGCGTGTGGAAGGAGCTCTGCAAGTGCCGATTGTGTTTGACAACAGCAGCGACCTTGTCGTGGCGCAGGCTTCGAGTGATTTTGAACAAGAGGCCATCAAACCCACGCTGAACCAGATCGCTGCAAATCTCCGTCCCGGAGGTCGCAACATGGTTGTGCGCGTTCGGCTCCGGCAGCTTCAGTCCGTAAGCGAGGGCACCTCCAGACCGGTCGTACTGGGAGAAACCAAACGAGACTTCAGTCAGGGATGAGCGCAAATTCCCCTCTGCAGGCCTTACCCCAAGGTTTTCGCGATGAAGAGCGTGATTTAAAACAAGCAGGCATTTCCAGCTGGGGGGAGCTCCGCGATCTCAAGGATCAAAACCTGAGCCGTCTCGTCGCAACTGGTCGATCCACAGCACGCAATCTCAAACGCCTACGCGGCATGGCTGAATTGGTGTGCTGTTTGGAACTTGCCCCAGCCGATGCGGCCTTACTAATGCACGCAGGCTTTGCAACCGTTGCAGCCATCGCCACCTCTTCCCCGCAGGACATTACGAACCGCACCGGACGCCTCGAAAGGCAGTTAGGGAGTGGAAGACCTCCGGTTGTGGACCTTGCGATTGCCAAATACTGGATTCAGCAGGCAAGAGCCAGGCAAACCACGAACTGACCGCTCCAAGCTGCAACCCCCCTCTTACCCCTTTGAAATAGTTCTAGTTATTTAAGGAGGAACCTTGCGTCCCCTCCAACAGGGTCTCGTCAAAACTTGGGCGATGCGCCACCTGACGATTCCATCCCTTTCACTTTCACTGTTGATATCCGCTTCTGCAGGGTTTGCTCAATCCAGTCTTTTAGAAAGCGTCAAGAGAAACCCTGCGGAAGCCAAAGCGCTTTGCCAGTCGTTCGAAGCCATGAACAGCAATGGTCAGTCCGCCTTGTCATCTGAAGCCATCAATCAACTGGCAAGCCAACGCAACCTGAGTGCAAACAATGCAGAAATCCTGGCCACTTACGTGATCGGTCTGCATTGCTCGGATGTTCGCTAATCCGGATGTTCGCTGATCAGATTGTCATTCCACAGAGGTTTACCGACGCGACATTGGTCACCCCTGATGGCGTCACTTTGGTGTCACGCATCTGGACTCCACATGGCTGTGGTCCTTGGCCCACCCTGATGATGAGACAGCCCTACGGCAGGGCCATTGCGTCCACGGTGACCCTCCCCCACCCTCTCTGGTGGACAGAGCAAGGTTATGCAGTGGTCGTCCAAGACGTGCGCGGGCAAGGCAGTTCTGAGGGAGTGTTTCAAGGTTTTGGCCAAGAATCTGCCGACACCGCCACGACCCTCACTTGGCTCCGTGAGCGGCCTGAATGCAATGGCCGTATTGGCTTGTATGGATTGTCCTATCAAGGGCTAACCCAACTGCTCGCGCCAGAGGATTGCCCAGCTCCTGATTGCCTCGCGCCAGCCATGTGCGGTTTGGCTGAACGAGAGCATTGGAGTTGCGAAGGCGGCGCTCACTGGTGGCACCTCGGTCTTGGTTGGGGTTTGCAGCTTGCAGCCCTACAAGCCAAGCGCCGCAACGATCCAATTGTTTGGAACGAGATCCAAAGCGCTTTGGTGGATGGCCGCTATCTACGCGAGGGCATCGGACTCTTGGAGCGACATGACCCCAAGGGAATGGCCTTGCGCTGGTTGCAACAACCGGCAGATCAAGCCGAGGGCTGGGTTCGCCACCGTCCAACAGCAGCCTGGCTCCGCAAACCCATGCTGCTGATCGGCGGCTGGTGGGATCCCCATCTGCGAGGTCTCCTCGACCTTCTCAAAACAGCCCGATCCAGTGGCGGCAATCCGGAACTTCACATCGGCCCTGCGACCCATCTGCAGTGGTGGCCAGAAACCAACCAGCTTTTGCTTGATTTCTTCAATCAACATCTGAAAAGTCCCCCAAACCTCAGCACAAACAAGACGACAGACATAAAGCTTTGGGATCAAGGTGATGCGAGATGGTCAAGTCAGAGCGGAACCGAATGCTCTAGCGCCTGTTGGCATCTCGGTAGCCAAGGTTTGGCTTGCTTTGATCTCAAAGACGGGCAATTGCTCGATGCAGCGATGCCTGGATCAGGAACCTGCGTCATCGTCCACGATCCGTGGCGACCAGCACCGGCCATTGGTGGGCATTTGAGTCCCACAGCTGGACCCTGCGATCGGAAGCTGGTTGATCAACGTTCGGACGTTGCCGTTTTTAGTTCCGCACCGCTGCAATCATCTCTTCAACTATGCGGTCGGCCCCTCTTGATGCTCAAAGTGTCTGCCGACCAGCCAGCCTTTGATCTGTGCGCAGCACTCTCAAGAATCCCCGCTGATCGCGAGGAGGTGCAGCAACTTTCAACCGGTGTATTGCGAGTGCGACGAAGCATCGACGCGGAACACAGCCAGATCACGCTCGAATTGCAGCCGCTGTTCGTGAGCTTCCAAGCTGGAGATCGACTGAGACTTTCGCTGGCGGGGGCTTCATGGCCAGCCATTGGCGTCAATCCAGGAGATGGCGAGCAGCGCTTTGGCCCACCCAACAGCGAATGCCGCGTCATCACCCTCTTCTTGGATCTAGACGAGGCGACACTGCGAATGGCGCCACTCCTCGTTCCCCAAGCCGGGTGAACTCCGGCAAACTATTCCTATTGTCGCTCCACATTCATGAAGCTCTCCTCCTGCCTTCTGGTCTGCGCTCTCGCTGCACCGATGCTGCAGGCTTTCCCTGTGCCAGCGGCACGAGGAGAACAGCTTTTGGCCCAGGGAGCGTTGGCCCCACGGACTCCTCTGAGTGCCAGTGAAGCCAGCCAAGCGGCAGATGCCTTACTCACGGCTCTACAAAACCGTAACGCCCAGGCTTTGTTTGATCGCCTGTCCACCCCTCTGCAAAACGCAACCACCGTTGAAGCAGTGAAGGGGCGATTGAGTAAGGCGCATCGCATCCAATCCACGCGTGTTGTGGCGATTTATCCAGGAATGGATGACACCACGGTCGATGTGATTGCCCAAACCGAGAAGGGAAGCAAGGAGCTACTGCTCGTTCTTGACGATGAAGGCAAGTTAGTGGCCTGGAAGTGGCTGGGTGAAACGCTGCCGATTGAGACAACGGCTCTGAAATTTGTTCGCGATCTCGACGCACAACGCTGGATTGCTGCTCGCTACTACCTTTCGCTCGATTTTCAAAAAGAAATTTCCCCAGAAGATCTGGAACGCAAATGGAGCAAATTGAGCCGCGTCTTGGGGGGCGTGAAGCGAATCAAAAATGCTGTCGTTTCAAGCAGAGGAGCTGAACAGCAACTCGTTTTGGTCACCATTGAATTTGGAACCGTGACCGACAACCTATTTGTCATTTTCGATGCTCAAGGCCGGATCATCAACGTGGACTTCTCTGAGGATCTGGTCTGATCCCAAAAACTCGGGGAAATCCGTGGAGCCTGGGCAGGTTTTCCGCTTAAGCTCCCGGGCTAACGAAGTCCATCCCCCTGCATGACCGGCGCTGTTCTCGACTGGATGGTTCAGGACAGCCAGAGGCTGGCTGAATGCCGACACGATCATCCCTTCTCCCTACTCGGGCCCCAACAGCTCGAGTCGGGTCAATGGGTTGTTAGAGCTTGGGTTCCCGAAGCTGAAACCGTTGAATTGATCCTCGATGGCGAACGCCTCTTGATGCAGACGCCTCATCACCCTTGGGTGTTTGAAGCCGAGTGTTCTAGGGACCCAGGGCATACCTACAAATTGCAGATTCGCCGAGGCGGACTCGAGCACGAGCAATTCGATCCTTGGGCCTTTCGGCATGAATGGATGGGCGAAATGGATCGCCATCTGTTTGCAGAAGGCAATCACCATCACATTTGGCGACGGATGGGAGCCCACCGATGCCAACAAGGTGGCATCCAGGGGGTGATGTTCTGCCTTTGGGCTCCGAACGCACTCACCGTCAGCGTGATTGGCAATCTCAATTCATGGGACGGGCGCTATCACCCTATGCAGCAACGGCTGGGCGGAATCTGGGAATTGTTCGTTCCCGAGCTTGAAGAAGGTCACTTCTACAAATACGAAATCCGCACCCAAGACGGCCATTGCTATCAGAAAGCTGACCCCTACGGCTTCCAGCATGAAGTCAGGCCTGATACAAGCTCCATCGTTAGTCATCTCGACGGATTTCAGTGGAATGATGACGCCTGGATCAGCAGTCGAGATCGTCGTAACCCCCTCGATCAGCCGATCTCGGTTTACGAGATGCACCTCGGCAGCTGGATTCATGCCTCAGCTGACGATCCATTCATTGAAGCGGATGGAACTCCACGCCCACCAGTGCCAGCGGCCGACCTCAAGCCAGGTGCCCGCCTACTGACTTATCCAGAGCTTGCCGATCGTCTGATTCCCTACGTCAAAGAACAAGGGTTCAGCCACATCGAGTTGATGCCAATCACAGAGCATCCTTTCGATGGGTCATGGGGCTATCAAGTCACGGGTTGGTATGCACCCACAAGCCGCTATGGCACTCCCGACGAATTCCGAGCGTTCGTAGATCGCTGCCATGCCGAAGGCATCGGAGTGATCATCGATTGGGTGCCTGGTCACTTCCCCAAAGACAGTCACGGGCTCGCCTTCTTCGATGGCTGCCACCTGTACGAACACGCCGACCCACGCATCGGCGAGCACAAGGAGTGGGGGACGCTGATCTTCAACTACAGCAGGAATGAAGTTCGAAACTTCTTGGTTGCCAATCTCGTCTTCTGGTTTGACCAGTTTCATATCGATGGCATCCGGGTTGATGCGGTGGCATCGATGCTTTACCGGGACTATTTACGACCCGATGGCGAGTGGTTAGCCAACGAACAAGGGGGCAGAGAAAACACCGAAGCCGTGCGCTTCCTCCAACAAGCCAATCACGTTCTCTTTGAGCATTTCCCCGGTGCTCTTTCAATTGCTGAAGAATCGACCACCTGGCCGATGGTGACTCAGCCCACGGAGAACGGTGGACTGGGCTTCAACCTCAAATGGAACATGGGTTGGATGCACGACATGCTCGATTACTTCGAGCTGGATCCGTGGTTCCGCCAGTTTCATCAAAACAACATCACGTTTTCGATCTGGTACACCTACACCGAAAACTTCATGCTTGCCTTAAGTCACGACGAAGTCGTACACGGCAAGAGTCATCTGCTTCACAAGATGCCTGGTGATGACTGGCAAAAGTACGCCAACACGCGTGCCTTATTGGCCTACATGTGGACGCACCCAGGCAAGAAAACGATCTTCATGGGCATGGAGTTCGGCCAACGCGCGGAATGGAACGTGTGGGGCGATTTGCAGTGGGATTTGCTGAACTACGAGCCGCACGCAGGCGTTCATCGAATGGTGAAAGAGCTAAATGCGCTTTACAAGCAAGAGCCTGCTCTCTGGCAGGACGATTTTGATCAGTACGGCTTCCAATGGATCGATTGCAATGACAATCGCCATTCCGTGATCAGCTTCATGCGCCGAGAAAGCACAAGTGGCTCCTGGCTCGTGGTCGTGGCCAATTTCACTCCCCAAAGCCATTCCCATTACAAGGTGGGCGTTCCCATCTCTGGTTTCTACGAAGAAATCTTCAACACGGATGCTGCCAAATACGGTGGCAGCAACCTGGGAAATCTTGGTGGGAAGGCCTCCGACGATTGGGGCATCCATGGTTATGAGAACTCCCTGGAACTCTGCCTGCCACCGCTCAGCCTGATGGTGTTCAAGCATGACCCCAAAAAAAGTTTGGCCGAAGTCACCACCAAAGAGAGTGCTTAGGTTCAGGTGATGTGACAAAACTGCCCGGATCGCCGTAAAACACAGCGTTTTGGTCAGTTTCGTCAGGTAGGTTGCCGCCTTGATCTGCACGCATTCATGAGCGAGACCCTGCCCCTACTGCTCCGTGCCGCCCGCGGAGAATCGGTAGAGCGTCCTCCTGTCTGGATGATGCGCCAGGCAGGGCGCTACATGAAGGTCTATCGGGACCTTCGCGATCGCCACCCGAGCTTCCGAGAACGATCTGAAAACCCCGATCTCTCTTACGAGATCTCGATGCAACCATTCAAGGCATTTCAGCCTGATGGGGTGATTTTATTTTCGGACATCTTGACTCCACTCCCTGGAATGGGGATCGAGTTCGACATTGTTGAGAGCAAAGGCCCTCAAATTGGTGATCCAATCCGGAGCCTCAGTCAGGTGGAAGCACTGAGACCTCTGCAGCCCGAGGAGAGCATGCCCTTTGTCGGCGAAGTTCTTGGGCGCCTGCGCAGCAGCGTTGGCAATCAGGCCGCCGTCCTTGGCTTTGTAGGCGCACCCTGGACCCTGGCGGCGTATGTCGTGGAAGGGAAAAGCAGCAAGAACTATGCCGTCATTAAAAAGATGGCCTTCCAGGAGCCAGAACTCCTGCACAAGCTGCTCGATCACTTTGCGACGTCGATTGCCACCTACCTGCGGTATCAAATTGATTCCGGAGCGCAAGTCGTCCAGATGTTTGACTCCTGGGCAGGGCAACTCAGCCCCGCCGATTACGACACGTTTGCGGCGCCCTATCAGAAGAAAGTTGTCGATCTCGTCAAACAGACCCATCCCGACACCCCGTTCATCCTCTACATCTCAGGAAGCGCAGGAGTCTTAGAACGAATGGGTCGAACTGGTGTCGACATCATTTCTCTGGATTGGACGGTGGACATGGCTGAGGGACTCGCCCGCCTCCCTGACCACATCGGCGTACAAGGCAACGTGGATCCAGGACTGCTCTTTGGCACACCAGAGGCCATTCGCGATCGCATCGATGATTGTGTGCGCAAGGCCCGTGGTCGTCGCCACATCCTCAATCTGGGCCATGGAATTTTGCCAGGCACTCCGGAGGAAAACGGTCGCACTTTCTTCGAAGCTGGCAAAACTGTGATGGATCGAATCGGGGGGGCCTGATTGATCCAGACACCCGCACGAATCCTGATTACCGGCGCAAGTGGTTGCGTCGGCCAGTACACAGCGGCTTGGCTGCTGGAAAACTCTGATGCAGAGTTACTTCTTTGGCTGCGCGATCCAGCCAAACTGACGGCGATCTCAGCAGAACAACCGCGTGTTCGTTTGTTGGTGGGAGATCTCCGTGAAACAGATCGCTTTGCCAGCGAACTCTCAACCGTGACCCGAGTGATTCACACGGCTACCGCCTGGGGTGATCCTGAGCGTGCCCATCAGGTCAATGTTGTCGCTGTTAAGAGGATGCTGGCCCTGCTGAATCCAGCTGTCGTTGAGCAGATCATTTACTTCTCCACCGCCAGCATTCTCGATCGTTCCTTGCAGCCGCTTCAAGAAGCCCTGGCCTATGGAACCGAATACATCCAAACCAAAGCTCAATGCCTCAGGGAGCTTGAACAACACTCTTTGGCTGAGCGGATTGTGGCGGTGTTTCCAACACTGGTATTCGGCGGAAGGGTGGATGGAACCAGTCCGTTCCCGACCAGTTACTTAACGGAAGGCCTAGCCGAAGCAAGCAAATGGTTGTGGCTTGCTCGCTGGCTGAGAGCTGACGCCAGCTTTCATTTCATCCATGCCGCTGACATTGCGGCAATCTGTGGACTTCTCGCAACCAAGCCTCACCAGCCCAATCCAGAGCCTGGCCAGGGCCCGGTGCGCAGGCTTGTTATGGGACAACCGGGGATCAGCGTGAACGAGGCAGTTGCCACGCTCTGTCGCTGGAGAGGTGTGTCGCGAACCCCTGGGATACCTCTTTGGAGCTGGCTGATTGAAGGCTTGATCAAAATCCTCCCGATCGAAATCAACGAATGGGATCGTTTTTCAATTCACCAGCGTCACTTCATTCATGATCCAGTGACCCAGCCGGAACGGTTCGGTGGCCAAAGCCATGGGCCCGATCTTGAAACAGTTCTGATGGATTCAGGACTTCCACACCGTGGAAGCATCTGAACAGCGTTAAACTGGCAGAAATGTTTATGAGCTCATGATCAGCCGTTTGCGTTCTCTCCTTTCAGCAGCGATTGCTTTCGCTCTCGTCTTAGGTCTGGGTGTTGGCACAGCCAATGCTGCCACTGTTGAAGTGAAGCTCGGTACAGACTCCGGAATGCTGGCTTTCGAGCCCAACACTCTCAACATCAAGGCTGGTGACACTGTCAAATTCGTCAATAACAAGCTGGCACCTCACAACGCTGTGTTTGACGGCCATGACGAACTCAGCCACAGCGATCTTGCCTTTGCTCCCGGCGAATCCTGGGAAGAAACCTTTACTGAAGCTGGAACCTTCGACTTCTATTGCGAGCCCCACCGTGGCGCTGGCATGGTCGGCAAAGTGATCGTTGAATGATCGTTTAGATCAGCAGTTGAACACAAGCCCGGCGAGCCTTTTAACAGATGCTCACCGGGCTCTTTTTTTGTCCCCCGAAATGGATAGGGTTTAAGAAAGCGAAGCTGATGGTGATGCTCAATCCCATTTCCCTGTTCTCCTTGATCCTCTGTATCAGCATCAACCTGCTGGGCATTTCACCTGCATTTGCAGCCAGTACTCCTGCTGTTGACCCTGAGCATGGTGGACAACTCTTTTCTTCAAACTGTGCGGCATGCCACATGGGTGGTGGCAACGTGATTAGCGCATCGAGAACGTTGAGTCAGAGAGATCTGCAAGCCCATCTCAATGAGTACGGCGACGATCACCTAGAAGCAATCGAACACCAAATTGAAAACGGAAAAAATGCGATGCCTTCCTTCGTTGGGAAATTAAGCGAGCAAGACATTATTGATGTAGCCGCCTACGTGGAATTGAAAGCTGAAAAAGGCTGGCAACGATGAGCCGAGAGGGGTGGAAAGACTTTCTACATGCTGCAGAACGAAGTCCTGCCATTCAGCGTGAGCTGAACGCCTGTCGCGAAACAAAAGACGTTATTGAAGTTGGCAAACGCCTTGGCTTCGCTTTGTGTTTGGACGACCTCAACCGAGACGCACAAGCCGAAGCGATCAGCAAATGGTTCGAACAAAGCACAATCCACTGATCTAACAACTCTGGCCATCACGACCTATAAATATCATGATTAAGGTAGTGATCCCTTAAGGACTTCTGGCATTGATCAAAGCGAATGCTGTTGCCAGTGAACAGTTGGATCGAATCATTGAGATGGCCTGGGAAGACCGAACTCCCTTTGAAGCCATTGAATATCAATTCGGCCTGATGGAGAAAGATGTAATCAGCTTGATGCGCCAATCATTGAAGCCTGGATCCTTCCGTTCTTGGCGTAAACGCGTTTCAGGACGGAAGACCAAACATGCGGCCACAAGTCATGCCGACCGCTTCAGAGCAGCTTGCCATCACTAAGCAAGATCAATAACAATAATTCAATCGTCTGATTGGTTGCTTGAACGGCTCGCAATCTTGGCATCCGCCCAACGTGAAAAAAAATAAACAGCAATAAACATCGGCAAGTAAGCAATCCACATGTTGTCAAGCTCGAGACCGCTGTTGTTAACGAGAACCAAGCCTCCATAGCCAACAACAAAGTAAATACCAGCCCTACGTAGAGCACCAACCTGCTTAGCATTCATCGAAATCAAATACCTTTTGCATACGCTAAGAGACTACTCAAGCAAAGGCATCCTCTTCCATCTAACCGATACGTTTATAACTACTCTGGCTCACCCATGGTGCAGCATCCACAATCTGGACAGTTGTCACGGATACCACTGTCTCCGTAGCAAACACTTGCATTGAGAAGGGGGCTGCCATAACCAACACAAGGAAGCTCCCCCGAACAGGATTTCCATGTTGCTGCTGCATCCATTGTCAGAGTCACATTCTTGAGGATAGGAGACATGCTTGATACAGGCTCAACAATGCTGATCTGGTAGTTGATCAAAAGGGGAGTCACCTCAAGTCCAAGAATTTCAATAATCTGAGGAGAAGATTGGAAGGCGGAAAGAGTCGCCTTGGCAGGATGCTTGAAGTCCACATTCACAGATTTCCAAAGATCTTTTACCCCTGGCTGACGAAATTCCGTGAATACCACACCAGATCGGTTGGAATACATTTTGACGGAACGAATGGAACGACGAGGAATCTGTAGCTCTAGTTGGACACCATTTCCAGGCAGGCTAAGAGCAGAGGCCTTAGCAGAGTTGAGCACAAACAAAAAAAGAGGAGCCTTGTCTTCAGATGCTTTCAACTGCGAAGACAGGGCACCGGGACCAAATCCAATCAGGCACAACAGAAACCCAAATATCAGATCAATACGATTCAAACCCTGCATTCGTCAAAGCCCCAACGCAAGTGCGTCAACTGTAAATGTATTAACAATGACGCAAGTGATCAGCCAAGCAAAATGCAAACACTTGACGCATTGAGATCAGAATGCGAGGTCACAAACAACGGATGATACGTTGAAGCTGAAAGCACTAAACGCATCAAAAAACAAATGCGGAATAATCAAACCCTTGACAGCAATAAATGACTAAAGTTGAGCTCACGGCATCAAAATTAAAGCGATGACTGAGATCAACAATCGACCGAGTCCAGGAGAAATGACCTATTCCCAAGCATGGGAAGAATATCAAAACAATGGTGAAGCCTGGAGAACCGAGCATGACGAAGCTATGCAGCAAGTTCGCTTGGAAATGCCTGAAGCAGGATCGGGTGCACTTGTAGAAGCCGGATTGATCATGGCATCCCGCCCCATCGGTCAACGACAAGAAGCACTCAGCCGATGGCACGAATTTTTCGAAAGCGACAGACAAGCAAACGCATTACACGGCTACCCTATCGGACATCCAAAAGCTGAGCCGTAGAAAATCATCTTTATACTGAATGAAGTCAGATAGAAAAACTGAAGTTAAATGGCAAAAAATGCCTGTACTTCAAGACCAACGGGAAAGGGATCAACTGGAAGAGTCGCTACCGCAGAAATGAATCCAAAACTTGAACAAAATCATGCTTCAAAAAGGATTTAAAATCATCGTATTAATGTTAATTGCTCCGCATCCTCGATATCAAGAAGGAGCATGATTTGGTCACCATTTTCGAGTTGTTATGAAGCGAGGCAGAAGCATGAGTCTGCGGCTTCAAGTCACTACCTCCAACCTAACCAATCGCTATTTTCCTGGCCACACGAAGGATCCAAATTCAGCAAACAACAAAAAAGGCTAATGACAGGAATGATTCTCTTCAGAGGAAGAATAAATACCTATGAAGCTCTTGATCTATCTACGTTGCACTTGAAAGAATTATCAGTAGTCCATCCAATGCCTTCGAAAATCCCG
>QCVQ01000019.1 GCA_003210315.1 Synechococcus sp. AG-686-F08
CGGGCAGGAGGCGACAAGGGCTGCAGCAAAGGGGCCAGTCGCTGGCGATCAGCAGGGTCAACATCGACCAGTTTTGGCATCAACGCCTCGAGCTCTGAAGCCAAGTGGTCGGTACTGAAGGCACGATGCCCCGTATCAAACCCTCCCGTTTCGCCGCGGCCAATGCAGCCATCCAGGCTGAAGGTGAGCTCGAGATGTTCAACCTTGGCTGTGGTTCCGCGGCTAATGGCAAGCGGCACTGCTTTGGTGAGAGAAAAGCGCCGAAGAGACCAGCCCATCGTCTTAATACACCAATCCCCAAGCTGGCACAAGCTGGCGGTGGCTCACACTAAAAGGAGATTTCACCGTCGTCGGTCTCCAGGATCGCCACCCGCTTTGGCTCTCTCCAGTCCCGCCAGCCCCAGCCTTGCTAAGACCCACCCTGCTCCCTCGACTCGGGACGAGGAGCAGCGCGGCAGCTACTGGATCACCACGTTTGGCTGCCAGATGAACAAGGCCGATTCCGAGCGGATGGCAGGAATCCTGGAGACCATGGGCTATCGGGAAGCCAATGCCGAACTAGACGCTGATCTCGTTCTCTACAACACCTGCACCATTCGCGACAACGCCGAACAAAAGGTGTACAGCTATTTAGGTCGCCAGGCCATCCGCAAGCGAACCAATCCCAATCTCACCTTGGTCGTGGCTGGCTGCGTCGCGCAACAAGAGGGAGAATCCCTATTGCGCCGAGTGCCGGAGCTGGATTTGGTCATGGGACCCCAGCACGCCAATCGCCTCGAGACCCTGCTGACACAAGTTCAAACAGGACAACAGGTGGTCGCAACTGAAGACCATCACATCCTCGAAGACCTCACCACCGCCAGGCGCGATAGCAGCACCTGCGCTTGGGTGAATGTGATTTACGGCTGCAATGAGCGTTGCACCTACTGCGTGGTGCCCTCGGTCCGTGGAAAAGAACAATCCCGGCTGCCGAATTCCATTCTTTTGGAGATGGAAGGCTTGGCCGCGCGTGGGTTCAAAGAGATCACCTTGCTCGGCCAAAACATTGATGCCTATGGACGCGATCTACCAGGCATCACCGCCGAGGGCCGACGCCAACACACCCTCACGGATCTCCTTCACCACGTGCATGACGTCGAGGGGATCGAACGCCTGCGTTTTGCCACGAGTCACCCGAGATATTTCACCGAACGCCTGATTGATGCCTGCGCTGACCTTCCGAAAGTGTGCGAACACTTCCATATCCCTTTCCAAAGCGGTGACAACGAGCTTTTAAAAGCCATGGCCCGCGGGTACACCGTTGAGCGCTACCGCCGCATCATTGATCGCATTCGCAAGCGCATGCCCGATGCAGCCATCAGCGCTGATGTGATCGTGGCCTTCCCTGGAGAAACCGACGCTCAGTACAGGCGCACCCTGGCGTTGATTGAAGAGATTGGCTTTGACCAAGTCAACACAGCTGCCTATTCGCCAAGGCCCAACACACCCGCTGCGGACTGGAACAATCAGCTCTCTGAAGAGGTCAAAGTGGCACGCCTTCAAGAGATCAATGCTCTCGTGGAATCCACGGCAAAAGAACGGAACGCTCGTTATGCCGGTCGGATTGAGCAAGTGCTTGCAGAGGGGATTAATCCCAAGGATCCAAGCCAGCTGATGGGGCGGACACGCACCAACAGGCTGACCTTCTTCTCTGCTGAATCTCCCAACGGCATCACGCATCGTGCGGGAGATCTCGTTGATGTTCGAATCGACCAAGTTCGCCCCTTCTCCCTCACTGGCACACCGGTGATCAACTGATAACTTTCGGGTTCGCTTTTTGAATGACCGGCCGCACCATGCCCTCTTCTCCCGTTCGCATTGGCGTGGTGTTCGGAGGAGCATCCGGTGAGCATGCCGTGTCGATTCGCTCGGCCATCACCGTGATCAATGCCCTTCAACACGGGCAAAACCGAGATCGCTTCGAAGTGGTTCCGCTCTACATCGATCAAGCGGGGCGTTGGTGGCCTGAGCGCATTGCCAACAGCGTGCTCGAACAAAAGCAGCCGCTAAGAGAGGACAACCTTCCCCAGCCCCTACCGCCCGCGGGCTTTCGCTCCTTGCCGATTGACAACGACCGGGTGGATGTTTGGTTCCCCGTGCTTCATGGTCCCAACGGAGAGGACGGCACTGTGCAGGGGTTGTTCACACTGATGGGCCAGCCCTATGTGGGCTCAGGCGTGCTTGGTTCAGCCGTAGGGATGGACAAGCTGGCCATGAAAGCTGCTTTTGCCGCCGCAGGGTTACCGCAGGTTCCCTACGTGGGACTGAACGCTGCAGACCTGCATCACCCCGAACGCCAAAACCAGCTGGTCGCGAGAATTGAAGCAGAATTGGGCTATCCGTGTTTTGTCAAACCGGCCAACATGGGTTCATCGGTTGGAATCAGCAAAGCGCGTGACCGAGACCAACTGCTTGCCGGCCTGCAGGAAGCGGCAGTCCATGACACCCGCCTCGTTGTAGAGCGTGGTGTTAGCGCCCGCGAGTTGGAATGCGCCGTACTCGGACGGCAACAACTGGAGGCTTCCGTTGTGGGCGAAATCAGTTTTGAGGCCGATTGGTACGACTACGACACGAAGTACACCGACGGCTGCAGCCAAACGCTGATTCCAGCACCACTTCCCGATCCTGTGAGCGCTCAGATTCAGGCGATTGCCCTGCAAGCCTGCACAGCTGTTCACGCCTATGGCTTGGCTCGAGTGGATGTTTTTTACGATGAGACAAGCGGTGACATCTGGCTCAACGAGATCAATACCCTGCCCGGATTCACCTCCCAAAGCATGTACCCCATGCTTTGGGAGGCCAGTGGTGTCGCTTTACCCGACCTAGTGGCCCAGCTGGTCCACACAGCGCGAGAATGAACAAACATCCAGACAAGCGATGATTGAAGGTCTGCTCTGGCTTCCACTCCTCGTCGCCTTTGTGCTGCTCGTAGCACTGGGGTGGCTCGAGCGCCGACGTCAAAATCTGTTCCGAGCCTGGAGCGAAGGGTCTGAGTTAGCCAAACTCGACGGCTGCGGCGCAGCACTTCTTAAGGATGGAGAACTGCGCTGGAGCAGCTTTAGTGCTGGGTCCTTTCAAGAGGAGGGGCATTTTGTGATCAAGGGCCTGGAATTGGTCGAACTCATGGCCCTGGCATCAGGAGAGGCACCGCTAGCCAGTGAATCTCAAGGTCGATGCCGTCTCAGATTGATTGGGAATGGCCTTCAGCTCGACGTGCCCTTTGCCGATGCAGATCGCGCTCGCCGCTGGATGGACCAGCTGATGTCTCGCGCACGCTGCGACTTGTGAGCCCGGACGCTTCCAGTAAGAAAGGCCTCAAGTTCGGCAAACGCAAAAGCCAAGGCCCTCTGCCTCCTGGCGTGGAGCGGCGTCGAAGGCTGCGCCAAGAGCGCAGACAAGAACGCTTGATCCAATTGTGGAGGCTTGTTTTTTTTCTCCTCACGGCCACTGGCTTGAGCTGGTTGTTGCTGACCCTGGGATGGAGCCTGAGATCCTCGTCACAAATTCAGATCAGCGGAAGCCAGCGGATGGACGAAACCGTGGTGGTGAAGGCTGCAGGCCTCACCTTTCCCCAATCACTATTGAGCCTTGAGCCTGGTGAGATCGAGACCAAATTGACGCAGGAGCTTCCTGTGCAAGAGGTATCCGTTCAGCGGCGCCTTCTCCCTCCAGGTCTCGACATCCAACTCGTCGAACGACGCCCTGTTGCGGCGGCCACCCGGATGGGCCCCAAGGGAATCGAGCAGGGCATGGTGGACCGCAAAGCTCAGTGGATGCCGATGGACATGGCCAAGCAGGGCGAAAAGCCAGCAAGCGGAGTGAAAGTTGAAGGCTGGATTTCCAATCGACGCGCAGTCATTGCCCGCATTCTTCAACAGCGAGACCAACTGGGTCGACCACTAAAAACAATTGTGGTGGAACCCGCTGGTGACGTCAGTTTGCGCATTGAGACGCTTGGCCTCGTCCATCTAGGCGCCAATGACACCCTTTTAGATCAGCAATTCAAAACCATTGCGCAACTGAACCAAAGCCTCCCTCCCAAGCTGCGTGGCGCATCCAGCGAAGGCCTTGATCTCAGTGATCCAAGCCAACCTGAACTGAAATTACGGCCTAAGTCCAATTCAGCAACCCCGGAAAAAGCCAGCGAAGGTTGATGCCCCCCGCGGCATAAATGATCGTGACAATCAAGTTCCTGTATCACTTTTGTCGGCAAAAGCCGCTCACAGCTCCATAATGCAACCGATTACAGCGGTTCAAGCCCAGATAATGGAGATTGTGAGCGGTGAAATGTCCTCATCCATGAATCCAGAGGGCATCTCGCCTAGCCAATCGGCTCGCATTGAAGTGATCGGCGTTGGAGGCGGTGGCAGCAACGCCGTCAATCGCATGATTTTGAGCGACCTGGAAGGGGTTGCTTACCGCGTTCTAAACACCGATGCACAGGCGCTGATTCAATCCGCAGCTGACAATCGGGTTCAATTGGGCCAAACCCTCACCCGCGGACTTGGAGCTGGCGGCAACCCCAGCATTGGCCAAAAAGCAGCAGAAGAATCTCGAGCTGATCTTCAACAGGCTCTTCAAGGTGCAGATCTGGTGTTCATCGCCGCGGGCATGGGTGGTGGAACTGGAACGGGTGCGGCTCCTGTGGTTGCAGAGGTAGCCAAAGAAAGTGGAGCCCTCACCGTTGGCATCGTCACCAAACCATTCAGCTTTGAAGGCCGCCGCCGAATGCGTCAGGCCGATGAAGGCATTGCCCGTCTGGCAGAGCACGTTGACACCTTGATCGTGATTCCCAACGATCGGCTACGCGATGCCATCGCTGGAGCACCTCTGCAGGAAGCCTTCCGCAGTGCCGATGACGTTCTGCGCATGGGAGTGAAGGGGATCAGCGACATCATTACGCTTCCAGGCCTCGTCAACGTTGACTTTGCTGACGTGCGCTCGGTAATGACCGAAGCCGGTACTGCCCTATTGGGTATCGGTGTGGGTTCAGGACGATCACGGGCGGTTGAAGCCGCACAAACCGCTATCAACAGCCCCTTGCTGGAAGCAGCACGCATCGATGGTGCCAACGGTTGCGTGATCAACATCAGTGGCGGCCGGGACATGACCCTCGAGGACATGACCACCGCATCAGAGGTGATTTACGACGTGGTGGATCCAGAAGCCAACATCATTGTTGGCGCTGTGGTGGACGAGCGCCTCGAGGGTGAAATTCACGTGACCGTGATTGCTACTGGCTTTACAGACGGGAATCCCTATCGCTCTGAGCGCAGCACCACTCGCCCACCCGTTTCAGCATTCGAGCCCAGCTCCAATACCAACATCTCTTCGGAAAGTGGAGCTCGAATTCCTGATTTCCTCAGGCAACGTCAGCAGCGCCAAAACGACACTTAAAGGTTGGTGACCCGGAGTCCACGCCTGCCCAGAGCATCCCGTGTGGCTGCTCCCTTCCGGTTCTGACCAGGTTTGGGCGTCTGGACCGCATGGATCCGAATCAACGGAATGTTAGCAATGAACCTCTTTGATGGCGGAAGGGCGGATGCGCCCAGCTGAATTGACTCGCTTCAAGCAATCCGGCAGAGCAATCACGATGCTCACAGCCTGGGATGGCCTCAGTGCTGCCTTGGTGGAAGAAGCCGGTGCCGACGTGGTCTTAGTGGGTGATTCACTCGCGATGGTGGTTCTTGGCCATGAGACCACCCTTCCGGTCACGCTTGAACACATGCTTCATCACAGCCAAGCCGTATGCCGTGGCTTGAGCAAACCTCTCGCCGATCGACCTCTGGTGGTTTGCGATCTGCCATTCCTGAGTTATCAGTGCGGCCTCGATCGCGCCGTCGCCGCGGCAGGCACCATTCTCAAAGAGTCAGATGTCGCTGGCATCAAGCTTGAGGGTGGAGAACCAGAGATCGTTGCCGTTGTCGATCGCCTCGTCCGCATGGGTATCCCAGTGATGGGCCATCTCGGACTCACCCCCCAGGCTGTGCACCGACTCGGTTACCGGCGGCAAGCCATCGATCCGCGCAGCCAGGACAAGCTGCATCGCCAAGCGCAAGCCCTACAGGACGCCGGTTGTTTCTCACTTGTTGTGGAGCATGTCCCCAGCGAACTCGCCGGTCGGTTGCGACGCACGTTGTCCATCCCAGTGATCGGCATCGGCGCCGGTCCCGATTGCGATGGACAGGTCAGCGTGACCGCCGACCTGCTGGGCTTAACGCCAAGCCAACCGCCCTTTACCCCGGCGCGGATGCAAGGCCGTGAACTCAGCATCAGCGCTCTCAAAAGCTGGCTTATGGAGCAACGGGAGCAGGGAGCAACTCCCACCACTCCACCACCTCCACCAGCACCCGATTGCTAACGGCCATCCCTTCGGGATCGCTCAGGCGCCAGCGGCAGCCAAAGCGTTCCATCAGGCCCATTTCCACAAAGGGTTGCCAGCGCGCTTCAAGGGCGGGCAAATCACGGCTGCAGCGCCGTTGGTTCCAGCCGCAGCGTCTCGCAAGCTCCCACAGATCCACGCCTTCGTGGCATCGCAGTCCCACCAGCAGCCGATCGTCCAAAGGCAAGCTCGTCGCTGTCCGTTCCAGCAAGCTCGAATCCAGATGTTGACGCTGGTCTTTCAACCAGGATCCATAGGCCTCACGCGTTCGAGGACGGGCCATCCGCTCCCCCCAAGGCGCACTGGTGGCACCAAGACCAAAGGCCCACCAGCCTGCGCCACTCCAGTACACCCGGTTATGCCTTGAGGCATGACCGGGTCTGGCGAAATTTGAAATTTCATAGCGGCTGTAACCGGCGCGCCGGAGCCTGCGGGTGGTGAAGGCAATGCGATCGGCGGCAGCGTCCTCCTCAGGAAGCGCCAACTCACCACGTTTCTCGCGCCAAGCAAACACCGTGCCTGGCTCAACGCTGAGGTCGTAGATCGACACATGAGGTGCCCGCACAGCAACGGCCTGATCCAGCTGCGCCGCCCATTCCTCGTCTCCTTGATCTGGAAGGTTTCGAATCAGATCCAAGCTCCAGCTCTGCAGTCCTCCAACCTGCAATGACTCTTGGAGCCAATGGCAGGCCTCCAGCAAATCCTGCCTGCGATGTCGGCGCCCCAAGGCCGCAAGCCTGAGATCGTCAAAACTTTGACCACCCAAACTCACGCGGGTCACGCCCGCCTCGATCAGGGCGCGAAGATCACTCCGCCCAAACGTGGCAGGGTCCATCTCCAGGGTGATTTCAGCACCATCCTGGAACCCGAATCGGCCTCTGAGCTGCTGCAGCAGCGCTGCAATTTGATCAGGTCTTAACAGCGATGGCGTGCCACCCCCGACATACACGGTGGCCAGTGCAGGGCCTTGGGGAGACAGGTTGATTTCTGCGCTCAGCAGCTCCAAGTAGGCCTCGATCGAGCCACTACCCGACCCTCCAAACGCATCAGCCCGATCACCGAGAGGCACCACGGCAAAGTCGCAGTAAAAACAACGCCGATGGCAAAAGGGAATGTGTAAATAGGCGCTGCGAGGTGCAGATGCGGTCATCTGCGCAGGCAGAGCGACGGAAGATGGTGCATGCTGCCTGCATACGGAGTGAACGGCCACGACTGATCGCCATGGTTGAAGTTCTCATCCTGGTCCTATTTCTGATCTCCGGTGGAGCCACCGGCTGGATGGGAGTTCATCTCCTTCCACAAGAGATGCTGGACGATGTCACCGATGTCCAACGGGTACGCCTAGGGCTCACAGGCGTTGGCACCGGCATAGGCCTAGTAGCTGGCCTGGTTTTTAAGCGGCTGCGCCTGCAACTGATGCAGCAGGTGCGCACGATGCCCACCGATTTATTGATCAGTCGATCGGTGGGACTGATCCTGGGCTTGCTGGTCGCCAACCTATTGCTGGCGCCCATCCTGCTGCTCCCCCTTGCCGGTGGCGTAACGCTGGTTAAACCCTTGGCTGCGGTGCTCAGCAATGTGTTTTTTGGGGTTCTGGGATACAACCTCGCTGAGGTTCATGGACGCACACTCCTGCGCCTGTTCAACCCCACAAGCACCGAAGCCTTGCTAGTGGCAGACGGTGTTCTCACCCCCGCCACCCCGAAGATCCTCGATACCAGCGTGATCATCGATGGGCGAATCCGCGGCATGTTGGCCTGCGGTTTGCTGGAAGGTCAGGCGATCGTTGCCCAAACCGTGATCGACGAGATGCAGCAATTGGCCGACTCCACGAATCTGGAGAAACGTGCCAAAGGGCGTCGTGGTCTCAAACTTCTGCGCGATCTACGCGACACCTACGGACGTCGACTGGTGATCAACAGCACCCGTTACGAAGGCACAGGCACAGACGATCGCCTTCTGCTTCTGGCAGGCGATACGGGCGGCACGCTTGTGACCGCCGACTTCAACCTGGCCCAGGTCGCTGAAGTGAAAGAGATCAAAGTGATGAATCTCAGCGAATTGGTGATCGCCTTACGACCTGAGGTTCAGCCTGGTGATGAGCTGCTGCTCAAAATCGTGCGCGAAGGCAAAGAGGAAAGTCAGGGGGTGGGCTATCTCGAAGACGGCACGATGGTGGTGGTTGAGGAGGGCCGGACCTTGATCGGTTCCCGTCAACCCGTCGTAGTGACCGGTGCTCTGCAGACCCCAACAGGGCGCATGGTGTTTGCACGCCGCGACAAAAATGGGGCACGAAACAACCGCAGCAGCAAGGGCAGCAAGAGCAAGGCTGCTCGGACGGACAGCCCTGAGGAGCAGCCGTCCACTTGACCCCGCTAGGCTCCCTCTACGACAGGGATGCTTAGAGGAATGACCACATCAGCGCCTTATTACGGCGATTCAGGCGTGATGCGCACACCACCGCCTGACCTTCCCTCTTTGATGCTCAAGGAGCGGATCGTCTATCTGGGTCTTCCGCTGTTTTCAGACGGAGATGCCAAGCGTCAGATGGGCCTTGACGTGACAGAACTGATCATTGCCCAGCTCCTCTTTTTGGAGTTTGACAACCCAGATAAGCCGATTTACTTCTACATCAACTCCACGGGTACAAGCTGGTATTCAGGCGAGTCCATTGGCTTTGAGACAGAAGCCTTTGCGATCTGCGACACGCTTCGCTACGTGAAGCCTCCCGTCCACACGATTTGCATCGGTCAGGCGATGGGAACGGCTGCCGTCATTCTTTCTGCTGGCACCAAAGGCCAAAGGGCGGCCCTACCCCATTCCTCCATCGTCTTGCATCAGCCCCGAAGCGGAGCTCGTGGCCAGGCCACGGACATTCAAATCCGCGCCAAAGAGGTGCTGCACAACAAGCGGGCCATGCTCGAAATCCTTTCGACCAACACCGGTCGCAGCGTGGAAGAACTCTCAGCAGATTCAGACAGGATGAGTTATCTCACTCCTCAAGAAGCCGTGTCCTACGGCCTGATTGACAGGGTTCTCGAGAGCCGCAAGGACCTGCCTGCTGCGGTGGGTTAATCACGCATCCCAGTCAACAACTGCATCTGTAGTTGAAAACACCAAAACTGTTCAACCAGCTGTGGTTGTTTAACAGAATCAATTTTTTATCTCCTTCTATCCACTAAGGACCCATGCCGATCGGTACCCCCAGCGTTCCCTACCGCCTCCCCGGCAGCCAAATGGAGCGCTGGGTTGACATTTACACACGCCTTGGCGTTGAAAGGATTTTGTTCCTCGGCTCTGACGTGAATGACGGAATTGCGAACAGCCTCGTCGCCCAGATGCTGTATCTCGATTCCGAAGACAGCAGCAAGCCCATCTACCTGTACATCAACTCTCCAGGTGGATCTGTAACCGCTGGTTTGGCGATTTACGACACCATGCAATACGTCAAGAGTGACGTGGTCACGATCTGCGTCGGACTGGCTGCCTCGATGGGAGCCTTCTTGTTGACAGCTGGCACGAAAGGCAAGCGCTTGGCCTTACCGCATAGCCGAATCATGATCCACCAACCTCTTGGTGGCACGGCGCAACGCCAGGCGAGTGACATCGAAATCGAAGCCAGGGAAATCTTGCGGATGAAGGAAATGCTCAACCGCTCGATGGCCGATATGACCGGACAGAGTTTCGAAAAAATCGAGAAGGATACCGACCGGGATTATTTCTTGAGTGCTGCAGAGGCTAAGGATTACGGCTTGATCGATCGGGTGATTTCTCACCCCAACGAAGCTTGAGGGTGCATCCGGTCCATCCGTAAACTTCAGTATTGTCTCCAGCAGGTTCCGACCGGATGGCTCAGCTTTTCTACGACTCAGACGCCGATCTCTCGCTTCTGAGCGGCAAAACGGTAGCCATCATCGGTTATGGATCCCAGGGCCATGCCCACGCCCTGAACCTCAAAGACAGTGGTGTGAATGTGGTTGTTGGTCTTTATGACGGCAGCCGCTCAGCCGAGAAAGCCAAAGCCGACGGCCTTGAAGTGTTGAGCGTGGCGGATGCTTGCGCGAAAGCCGAATGGATCATGGTGCTGCTGCCGGATGAGTTCCAAAAAGAGGTGTACGAAAAGGAAATCGCACCGCACCTCAGCGCTGGCAAGGTTTTAAGTTTCGCCCACGGTTTCAACATTCGTTTTGAGCTGATCAAGCCACCGGCCGACGTGGACGTCCTGATGATCGCTCCAAAGGGGCCAGGTCACACCGTGCGCTGGGAGTATCAGAATGGCCAGGGGGTTCCAGCCCTCTTCGCAATCGAACAGGACGCTTCAGGGAACGCGCGTGGGCTGGCTATGGCCTACGCCAAAGGCATCGGCGGCACGCGCGCGGGCATCCTCGAAACCAATTTCAAGGAAGAAACCGAAACCGACCTCTTCGGAGAACAGGCTGTTCTTTGCGGCGGTCTCTCTGAACTCGTCAAAGCCGGCTTTGAAACCCTGGTGGAAGCCGGCTATCAGCCTGAGCTCGCCTATTTCGAGTGCCTGCACGAAGTCAAGTTGATCGTTGACTTGATGGTGAAGGGCGGTCTGTCCTCGATGCGCGACTCCATCTCTAATACGGCGGAGTACGGGGACTACGTCAGTGGCCCTCGTTTGATCACAGCCGACACCAAAGCGGAGATGAAGAGGATCCTTTCCGACATCCAGGACGGAACCTTTGCCAAGAATTTCGTTGCCGAATGCGCAGCCGGCAAACCTGAGATGAATAAAGTTCGCGCGCGTGATGCCGAGCATCCGATCGAGAAAGTTGGCAAGGGTCTGCGCTCGATGTTCAGCTGGCTAAAAGCGGCCTGATCGATCCCGTTCTGCTGGTGATCGCCGCCGCAGGCCTTGACCTGTTGGTCGGCGATCCCCGCTGGTGCCCCCATCCAGTGGTGGCCATGGGTCGAGTGATCACTGGATTAAGACAATGGATCGAAGCCTGGGCCGGAGACCGGCCCTTTCCACTGCGCGCCGGTGGGTTTCTGATCACCTTCGTGTTGGTGTTGGGAAGCGGCGGAACGGGCTGGCTGCTCGAGCGGCTGATCTTGCCACCGTCTCCATTGCCCCAACCTTTGGCGGCATTGTTACTCGTGATTGCCTTGGCAAGTGCCCTTGCAGCACGCAGCCTTCGCGACAGCGTGCTGGCTGTCCTTCAGGTCCTTCCCGACCTCCCCTCAGCAAGAGAGCGCTTGAGTTGGATTGTTGGCCGTGACGTGAGCCAATTGGATCAAGATGGAATCCTCCGGGCGAGCGCCGAAACAGCCAGTGAAAATGCCGTGGATGGACTGTTTGCCCCCTTGTTTTGGATGCTGATCGGAGCAGGCCTATGGAAGGCGGGGTTCAGCCAAGGTCCAGGCCCCCTGGCCATGGCATGGGCCTTCAAAGCCAGCAGCACCCTTGATTCCATGCTCGGGTACAGGAAGGAACGGCTGCGCTGGCTCGGGACTGCTGGGGCCAAGCTCGACGATCTCCTGACCTGGTTGCCCTGCAGGTTGGTGCTCATCACGCTTCCACTGGTGAGTTTGCGCTGGACCCAATGGTCAACAACGGTGGGTGCGGCGGTTGTTGATGGGAGCCCTGATCCCTCTCCAAACGCAGGACTCTCAGAATCCATTTTTGCCCACTGCGCCGGCGTTCAGCTGGGCGGCCTCAATCGTTACGGCAACACGTGGATCAACAAACCGCTGCTTTCGGCCCAATCAGGGAAGGCAACAGCTTCAGGCGTGCGCAGAATGTTGGACCTTGGCCTCAAACTTGAAGCGGCTTGGTTGGTGGTGGCAGCTGGCTGGTCGTTCCTTCAGTAGGCACCACGATCCATAGGCAAAAGAAGCACTCCAAAGGTGCGCAGAATGATCGCCAAATCAAGAAGGAAAGAGCGACCTCTCGAATAGGCCAAATCAAGCCTCACCCGCTTGGCATAGCTGAGATTATTGCGACCACTCACCTGCCACAACCCTGTCAAACCAGGTCTTACAGCCAAAACCTCATCCATGAAAGGGCCATATCTTTCGATTTCCTTATCGACGATTGGCCGGGGTCCAACCACGCTCATCTCACCGCGTAAGACGTTCAGGAACTGAGGAAGTTCATCCAGGCTGGAACGCCTCAAGAAGCGGCCGATCGGAGTGATGCGAGGGTCTTGGCGAAGCTTGAAATCCCGCTCAAACTCAGCGCGCATTTCCGGTGACTCAGCCAACACGCGTTGCAGAACAGCGTCAGCATCAGCGCGCATGGTGCGGAATTTGATGCAACCAAAACGGCGATATCCACGACCAACGCGTTTCTGGACGTAAAACACCGGTCCAGGCGAACTCAAGCTCACCAAGGCAGCAATCAACAAAAAGGCTGGAGATCCAAGCCCCAAGGCCAACAAGGAAAAAGCAATATCACCACTTCGCTTGAGCGAGCGTCCCAGCCGGCTCTGTTTTCTAACCAGTGCCACTGATGTGAGCACTGAGGGAGGAGCTGACAACAACTCGAGATGCCGCTTCGTCGCACGTCGACTCAGGCTGGATCCACCTGCCTGAAACGACGAACGACGAAGACTGACTTGCATCAAGTGTCCCTTGAGTCTCAACCTACTGAACCGCAACAAGGGACAACTAAAAGAGCAAAAGGTCCAGTCACCGCAACGGCACAGGAACAACTGCTGATTTCGGCTCGCTTGCGCACGACCATCGTATCTGCAGAGAACAGCATTTGCTGACAGAAACAGATCAAGAAGTTTCTCAGCCAATTGCGGCGAAGAGCAAGAATTCCGAAGCTGGGTCATGACTTCCACCGACACATCCATCAGCGCCCTTCTCGAAGAAGCTCTACAAGAGCCAACGATTGGAGAAACAGGGAGCTTTCGGTGGCACGCCACAGCGATTGGAATCGCGGCGCTTGGGATCGATGAATCCCCGCCTTCCACACCACCCTTTGAAAAGGCCTTGAAGGAAGGCTTAGAGATTGGCTTGGATCTAAGCCGAGAGGAGCGTGAATTTCATCAAGTGAGCCAGGGGCTAGTCCTCTTGTTTCATTCTTAATTGATTGAAGACTTATAAAGCAAACATTTTAAACAGCCCAAAACAAGCAATTAATTTGAAAAAGCACCTGCTCATCGTTGCCAAATACTGGCTTGGAGGATTCACCGCATTAATGCTTCTGTTCTATGCAATCATTTCCATAAAATAAAGCCTCTTCCAGCAGACATGGGCATCATAAAAACACCTATCTGCAGGAATCATTCCCCTCGCAATATTGCTCCATTCCAAAGAGGATGGGACAGAATCACTGACAAATCATCAAGAAGCTGTGTCTGAGCTTCATATGTCCAACTGCGGTCGATGATCTGCATCAGATATTCATGCTGTGCTCCGTGTCCGCGCTGGCGAGAGCAAACAACAATGACATCATCGTATGAAATAGGAAAATCATTAGTTAAAGATCGACCCAAAATCCCCTCTGAGATAAACAACAAAAAATCACAAACAACCTGACTAAGAAACTCCTCTCCCTCAGCAAGATCTCCGCAGGCAATCATCTGCTCTTTCGTCTGTGGCGTATACGTCACAAATGAAAAAAAGAAAGGAGCACCCGTTTTCTGTAAAAACAAGCCTTTAAATGGCCGACTGCCCATCTTGTTCACATTTTTGATCGTGACTCATGACTCATGACAGAGACCTCGGCAATATCTAGAAAGCCTCTGAATTCTAAACCCACTCTTTTATCCTTCTCAGTGCTGATCGCAGCAAAAGGCCTACTCCTGCTTGACGAGAAACAGTGCAGCTATAAGGAAGAGCATTCACATTGACTGACCTGCGATTGTTTCAGAGAAACAATACAAAATAATCAATCAAATAATGCCATGAGGAAAAGCAGCAGATTATCCGAATTCTCATGGTTCATTAGACCGGGCATGCGTCATGCATTCCCAGCCTTAAGACCAGGCACTCAGGATTTTGCAAATCAGATCCCAGCGATTGCAATCTCTGACTACAGAAAGCACATGTGGGGGTGGCATTCACTCACTCAAATCCGAGATTCACATGAATCATTGACATCTAACCAACGATTTAGAACGGAGAGGGTGGAAGTCAATTTCACCCAAAACGGGACGGCATGACACAACATGGGAAGGATTTCCCAAATCGTGCCAGAAATACCACAACAAATACCACAACACGGAGAATGTCGTTGAGGTGGTCTAGTCCAATCCACGAAGGGAAATGCCCTGGACGATTTCAGATCACGGACGATTTCAGGCAGGCACAAAAAAAGGCAGAGCACCCGTGAGTGCCCTGCCTGCTGAGGTCATTGCTTTGCGATCTGGTCTTGCATCCACTTGGTGACGTCGGACTCCACCCAGACGACGGTGTTCCCACCCACAGAGATCTGCCTAGGGAACGTTTCTGCCTCCATCCATCGATAGAGGGTTGATCGGGTCACCCCGACCAGGTTGAGCACCTCGGGGAGTCGGAGGAACCGAGGTGCTGTGGTTTGTCTGGGCATCAGATAGTCGCTCCCCTGCGATGCCGCTGCGCGTTCATTCGCTCCAACGCAAAATCAAGGTCCTCCAAGAACCACTCCACGTCCTCAAGCAGGTCGGGGTAGAGGAAGGCATGGACATCGATGGCATTGACCAGAAAGTCGTTAGCGCTGTCCGATGTCCCATAAGGGCGAAGACCCATCAGAGACCGTGCCTCCTCAATGGTCTCGATCTGTTCTGCGGTTGGAACCCAGTCCGCCAGTTTCGGGTTGGTGCTGAAAGGAGTGCTCATCAGACCGACACCTCCTCTGGATCGAACAGGAAGTCGGTGAAACGACCACCAGTCACCACTGGTTCGGGCGCAGGATCAGGTTCCTGAGGGGTGTCACCGGACTCGGCACCAGTCATGACTCCCTTCTGAGCATCCAGTAGATACCAGTCCTTGTTCTCACCGTTCACCGTCTTCAACCAACGACCATTGGGTCGATCAGGGTTGACTCTGTATCCAAGTCCCGTGCAGACGTTCTTAAAGGTGCTGGTCTTCCACTTGGAGGAGTACTCAGAGAATCGTTCGAACTCCGGGTAATACCCGAAGAAGGCAATGACCTCGTCCTTGCTGACTTCTGATCCGTTATCGACAACGCCCTGAATGAACTTGGTCAGTTCGTCCAGGAGCATCTGGTCGCCATAACAGATCTTGAGCAACTGGCGTTCTGCCATGACGTTGTCCTCGAACTTGACCAGACCGTTCTTGAGGTACTGGTCCAGGCAGTAAACGCAGGTCGAATAGAAGGCAGACCACTCGTTCTGATCCCAGACCTTCTTGTCGCAAAGACGTCCTCCGTGGAAGTCGGCAGGGGTCTTACCCGTGAGGTCCTCCTGCTCTCCGTAGTACGTACTGATCGGTGCAAACCAGATGCGTCGTCGGTCCGAACGGTGCGTCGTGGAGATCGTGTAGTTGGTCGTGATGACCAACTTGGGTGCCTTGTCCTCATCAATCACCAACTTGGCGACACCTTTGTCCTCAACGGTGAAACCATCAGTGATCTGGTTGTAGAGGGTCTCAAGTTCGAAGTCCTTGGTTGTGTCAGAGAGCACGACGATCTCCTTGTCAGGGGTGAATCCAGACATGAGAAATCTGTTGTCCCCTGTCTTCTCCTTCTTCATATCGACAAAGTGCCAGGGTTTGATGTGCCGGAACGACTTGGCAATGATCGATTTGCCATTGCCTCCTGCCTTCCACTCCGTTGTGCGGTCGTAGAAGACGATTGCTCTTCTGTTTTCGGGTGGATAGAAGTTATGGAGCAGATATCCATAGGAGGTAACAAGGGTCTTGAGCATTCCGTGATTGACCACCCAACGACCTGATTGCTTCTCTTGTGCCAGGTTCTGCATGAAGTCCCACCAGATGCCGTGGGGACCTTCTTCGAGGTTGTCCTCTTTGAAGTCGGCAGGACGGATCTGCTTCTCCCAGACAAAAATTTCGGGAGGCAAGACCGCGTAGGGAATAAGCGTCGGAGGTCGGTGCTTCGTGACCACCACAACTCCATTGCGGAAGCAGACATGTGCCTGATCATCCATGTCCTTAAGAGGACGTTGAGGCACTGCTTCGACTTTGCCTTTGTCGTCTTCTGACTCCACGAGAGGGAGAGAGGGGAGGAACTTGAGAGTCCAGGTCGTGAACAGATCACTTCGATCGTGTACCCGTTCAATTAGGTGCTCAACGTTGATGTCTCCTGCCATACCCCCGATCACCTCAAGGGTGGTGAGAGTCCAGTCAAAGATCTTTTCCGAGACCTCCATGTCCTTGATGGACCCAAGGATCTTCACTCGACGACCAAGTTTCTGGACGATCAGATACGGACCGTCCTCCTGGTCTGGTTCTCGAAATTTGTAGAACCCGAAAGCAGGGAGGAACTCTTTTACATATCTGAATGCATTGTGCTTTGAAAGTTTTGCAATCCTTTTTTTGTTTTCTTTGTCTGGATACCAGAAGAAAGATTTGCGAATAGAACCACTTGGTTCGATCACCGACATAGTGTTCGAACCGATAATTTCCCTTGCTGTAAACATAGAACCCTCTGTTAATCTGTTATTTTGTTATTTGTATAAATTGTGATACAATACAATCATATTTACTAGAAATATATGCAAGCAGTTATCGATAAGTCGACAGAAAATAAGGCGAGTGAAGTTAAACCTCAACTCACCCTTAAAAGAACTTCTCCCGCTCCGGGTGTGTATGTTTATAAGTGGGTATGACCAACAAATTAACGGAATAACACTTAGAAACTGAATTCAGGAGTGTTTTCTAATTGAAGTGAAGAGACGAACCGATTGACATCATCCTGCAGTCTCTTTTGATAGGGACCACCTGCTCCAGGACCAGGAACAGTGAATGAACGTTTTTGTCCTCCATAGAAGGCAACCAAACGTTTATGTCCTCCGCGTCTCTTGGCGACGTGAAAGGTTCCTTCATCAGAGATGCGACCAAGGAACTTCGTGACCTTACGGATATATGCGTGGGAAGTGCTCATGCATCCTCCTGAGCACAGGTGTTCTCAAAGACAATGCAGTTATCCATGGTAAGTGAATGAAATCCTTCCCCTTTTGGCAGGACATACTCAACATGTATATCTGAAATAAACTCTTCATTTTGGTTGAAGAATTCATCGATAGAAGAGAATCTATTGCGAAGACTCAAAAGCAAGTCGTCGGTAAGTGTCTCTTCAGTGTCTTTGAGGTCGGCAAGAAAGATAAAGTTGTAGTCAGGCAATCCTTCTTCGAGTCGATTATTCCATTCAGGAAAGTCTGGGTAGAACATCTCAAAGTAGAGATCGATCTCATATGTGTCTCCTACCTGCGGAAAGTCTTCAACGGGAGTACTAGTACGACCATCCGCTTTTACGCGAAATCTACAACCAGTGCGACTGCGAAACTGCTGCATCAGCAAAGTAAATTCGTCGATGCATTTATTAGGAACTTGGTCAATGATGTAACTGATTTTTGGTTTTTTTGTAGTCATATCAAGTCGGAACTATTAATGGGGACAAGCACCATCAGTCGCCTGGTCCCCAGCAGGGTTTATTGACGGTCTGAAGTCGTCAGTAAATCAAACTGAATGCAGTTGAGAAAGAGTAGAAGTAACCAGAGAAGACAGTTGCGCTACTTCTTTTACGGTCTTATTCAGTGCCTCTTGCTCCTTCGATTCTGCAGACTGCTTTTCCTGGAGTTTCCACACATATTCAAAGTAAGAAGCACCACGAGCAATCACAGGAAATGTCATATAGGAATAACCGCGATCAATTGCACGGTCGTATTCAGAAGGGTCCTTGTAGATCCATGTAATAGGTTCCTCAGACAGAAGGTTTCCCGCAATTTGTTGGATGAAATTGCGGTGCTCCTGCACGGTTGCCTGAACCAGTTTCGGGGAGTTGCGGTAGGTCATCAACATGAGAAGTGCATCAGCAGCACTCCATGTCTCATATACAGGGACATAGAGAACCTCACGATTAATCACTTGACGACTTGGTGAGAAGTCACGTTCGACCTGATCTTGGACTCCGTACTTGCGCATGTAGTCAAAGACTATGGTCCTCTCTTCTTCAGATTCCCAGGAAACGCATTCAGAAAAGAAAGGGAGGAACTTCGCCCGCATCTTCTCCGAAGAGTAATAGTAATAGCGTTCTTCATTAACCAACTTGGTGTCTGCAATTGCAATAATGGATTCAACGAACTTCTTGCGATCAAATAGCATGATTAAAAAGTATTAGAGATAAGAAATAAAAGAATGGGACTCTTACCAGCAGTCTCCTGGTCCCTGCAGGGTTTATTGACGGTCTGAGGTCGTCAGTAAATCTGTCTCTTCAGAGATCGTCAATCACAGGCATATTTGTTGGATAGAGATCCTTATGATTGCCCTCGTAATCTCCCTTGCTCATGAAGGCGATTCTGCTTTCTACTGCATCTTCGAAGTAGTCACCTTCTTCGGCATCTCTGATTCGGTCATAGAAGATCTCCATTGCTTGATCTTTATTAGGAATATCATTGGCATCAATTTCGACGAGATGGTAGTTGCTAGTAAGTTTTTGAGCAAGGTCGAATCGTTTAATTCTACGTAGTGGATCAATAAACGGATTAAGGATATCGTCCATTCCGACATGCACCACTCTGATCAAAAAGTGATCAGCACAAAGGTCCAAAGGTGTTTCGGTCGAAGTCATACTGAATAAGACGAAGGGAACAAGAAAGCAAACTGTCCTTTGACGGGAATACCCACACGGCGACAGAGACGTGCAGATCTCTCACAGCAAACAATTGATGGAGCAACGAAATCGATTTGATCACGCACTTCGTTCACAAGGGTCTTCAGAGAATCAAGGTCCTCCATGACCATTGCCTGCCATTGCTTATAAACAACACTTCCGTATTTGCGAGTGATATCTTCTACGATTACATCCGGATGGAAACGGTAGCAGTCACCTACCCAGACATTAATGGTGAGATCCCAAAACTTGAATTGTGTATCCCAAGAAACAGCAAGACTCCATGATCCACAGTTTCCCATTACACGGACTTTTATGCGAGTATGCGATGGGTTTACACACTCAAATTCAGGATCAATATCAACCTCAACGGCATGCCAATTAGGCGTCAGAAGATCTGACAAAGAGTATGAATGCTTTCGGCGAGAGTAATAGTTATACCAATCGCTTTGTTGAGCATACGGATCATATCTCTGTTGCTTTAGGAAGTTTTTAATGTATTTATCAGTGGTTTCTGTTGTCTTACCAAATCCAACTGCCATATCAGTTCTGAATTGCGATAGATGTATTAGGGATTTGCTTGACACTCATGAAGATCTTTCCAGCGATGAAATCGATCAGGTATTCCTTGATGTGCCTGGAGTAATGATCGGAATAAACGAGGTCTTCGATTTCGTAATCAGAGAGTCGACCTTCTTCTTGCAAGTGCTCTGGGAAACGATCCAGTACACGTCCAATGCAGTCTTCAAATTCGTGCGGTATTTCTTGGCGCACGAAAGTAATCGCAAGATTGCGTAGTTCTTTTTGATTCATTTTCAAAACATGAGTAAAAGTGTTCTTTGCCCTTTGGCGTCCTTCCAGAACTGAATCTTCCAGATCCTGCCTAGAAACCACTTATGCCAATACATATTCCTCTGGTGAAAAGTCGGACTCCTGCTCTTCCCAGATCAACTGCTCTTCAGGAAATGGCGCATAAAGACCTTCTTCCAGTTCCTGGAAGATTCGTGCATAGAGATTCATGACTTAGTTGCGATTGGATATGTGATCAGTTCTCGGGTGTGCCCTCAGGCACAAACCCGCTGCTTTTTCTCTCGGGTGTAAACCGAGGGCATACCTGCCAGCAGTTCCGTTGAGGCAATGCCTTCCTTCTGAGCACTCACGGGTGCCTTCCAGGTTGCAAGACTCTTATCAACGGTTACGCGAGCACGAGGAGTACGGCGTTTGTTCGAACGCTTAGGTGCACCAGATTGTGCTGCTCCAGACCAGGTGCGTTGAGTCTTCTCTTTGAGGCGCTCACTAGTGGTGGTTGCGCCTGAGCGAACCAAGGGATTCACGTGGAGTGCCTTGTATCTCTTGAGGAAACGTCCCTCTTCTCTGCTGAGCGTGGAATATCCGAATTTGTCTGCTTGTTCTTTGAGTTGGTTGTAGATCTCAGTGGCAGTGAGCAACGTTGATGCGGCGAAGGAACTGATGCCCCAATGACCGAAGGGGCGTCTTGCTTGAGGAAGTACTCCTCTTTCGCGGCGGTGAAGGGTTTGAAGGCAGTTACCGATTGCCTAAGAGGAGAAGCAAGTCCTGCCCTCCCCTGATGTCTATAGTATAGACGACTTCTCCGTGCGGAGACGTAACACCCGCCAGTTCGTCGACCGCCCACTCTCTGCGACAGTCTCCGTGCGGAGACGCGGTATGTTGCGGGAGTTGGAAGCGATGCCTTGAGAGCACCACCAACACCTCAAACCAGATTTCAAAACCAATGACTTTCCCTTGCCTTGCCGTCTGGGCACTGGTCCTGCTGCTGCTGCCCCTCCATCTCCTGCTCTGGATCACCGAGAGCAGAAGCACCAGCATCCAGAGGATGAGGAAGAGGGGGGCAACGTGGAAGGAGATTGGTGCCCGTTATGGGTGCTCACCATCCACAGCAAGGAGGTGGTGCTTGCCCTGACTACTTCTGACCAACCAGTTCGGTCATGGTCGGAGCAGAGGTCTTCTTCATGACCTGGAGGGTCAGGGCGTACTTAATCGGGGTGAGGAGTTCATCCATGGCGTCTGCTTCGACGTCGCACCAGAGGTCCCACATTTCATCTGTAGCGTCTTCGTCCTCAGGGTTTTCTGCCTTCTCCCAAAGACCTGGGTGGTTCTCCTTTGCCCAGGTCTCCTTCAACTTGCTGATATCAGAGCAGTAGTCCAGGACCACTCCGTCTTTGGCGACAGTGACGCCAAAAAAGTCATTTCCGTCCTCGCTGTAGGTGCTCGTCAACAAGACACCAGGGAACTTCTTTGAGAGAACCTCCATGCAGTTCTCATTGAGAGGAGACCAGGCACTCACGAAGGGGATGTCGAATTCGGTATCGGGTCCCTTGGGGAACTGCAGTTCATAGAAGGAGTAATCGATCCACTTGGTGCCCCAGTTCATGTTGCGCCAATCCCACCAGGAGTCCTCACGGATCGTGGGTTCGTTCTCCAGGATCTTCTGCTTCTCTTCTTCGGTCTTGGCATAGGAAGCAGCAATCTCTGGGAACAACTTGGGGACTGGAGTCACCGAGTAGTCGGGTTCGGGGTAGAGGGTGGTCAGGAAACCTCCTATCTTCTTTTCCCCTGTGACACAGGCATCGAGTAACTCTTTCCACTGAGCAGGAGACAGACCCTCAAAAGAAAGTGTATTAGAACAATCATTTGCCATTTTTAGTATTCAGGAAATTCAGAGATTTTGTATTCAGCAAGGGAATGGATCATCGTCCATACCCTTTGACCAGAAGCACCCTGCTCATTGCAGAAATACTCCACTATGTCTTCAGTTATCTCAAGCAGATCTTCTGCTTGTTCTATGTATTCGTTAAGCAAAGAATCCAATGTTAATCTGTTAATTTGTTGGGACTCTCAGCGCTCCATACGAAGCGGGTTTATTGACGGTCTGAGTTGATCGTCATGTATTCAATCGATATCGCAGTTGATAAGCATGGGTCGGATCCAAACTTGTTTCACGCTGGACCGATTTACTCCATGTCTCTGTCTTCTCCAATGTCCACGTCTCATGTGGGGAATGCGGAATCTTCCATTTACGGATTCTTGCTCACCCTTAAAGACTTTGCGGACAGGACGGATATTGAAGTTCTCTCCTATTACCCGTGGAGCAGTTTTCCGATCCTTGCAAGAAATGGATCCGAAACCAGACTTCCCCTTTATGCCACTTTCTACAGTCACGTACTCAGGATATTCCTTGAGCAAGAGAAGAAGATTTAGAGCAAGAGATCTAAGAGATGTATAAACATTAGAATAATTTGATTCGTGATCTTCGCAAAACGGTTGAAGCAGGCAGGTATCAGTAAAAATACGATCTTGATAAACACTGCCAAACTCATTAACGCCGTATACGACATAGATCAAATCCCTCAAACCCATCCCTGGAAGACCAGTAAGATCTGGAACCTCCATACTCGACATCTCAAAATGTAATGGTATGTCGACGATATACATCAGAGACACACTCTGCCCCTCGTCCACAAGGAATCCATGTGGAAGAACGATTTCGAGTACTGGTGAAATATCAGGACTCGAGTAGACCTTTTCTGGCAGGTCTGTCCTGATCAACAATTCGGCAAGACCCTCACTCAAGAAGTAAGGATCAATCTTTAGTGAGTCGACCCCTCTAATAGTGTTCTTGAGGTCATCAACCTTGCCTGACTCGTCAAGCAAAACAAGTGCCTTAAGGCATTGTAGATACTCATACTCAAGAAAACCATTGGGTGACCTGAAATTCCTCCTTGGTTTTGGGAATTTGTGCGATCGCAATATGTTGCGATGCCTTTTGGTTAAGACCATGAATAATGTCAATAGAAGTTGATATCAGCACTCCATGCGAAGTGGGTTTATTGACGGTCTGAGGTCGTCAGGGAATCAACAGTTTTCTCCTATGACTGATGCAGCATATAAAATGCGATCAGTCGAAAATACTTCACGACATATAAAAAGATTAGTCAGGAAACTCTCAATTCCATCCTTATCCATCCGATCAGAGAACTCATAGTTATCTCCAAGAATATTGTTTAAGGTGAATGAACGAGTGGAAAAGTCAACCACTACTTCGTCGCAATGCTCAGAAAAGAATTTGAAACTTTCTCTGGTATTTTGAACGTCTTTCAAGTCAATAACAAGGCAAGGAGAATATGTTTTTTCTCGGTGTTCTCTCACCGATAGGGTTTTGAGTCGGTTTATCGACTATCAATTGCTCCAACATTTATTGATTGGAGTTTGGTCATGGGTCAGTAAATAGGTGACCGTTCGGAACGGCATGTAGGGAGTGGCGAGTGCCCGCAACCACAAGCACTGCAATATTTGGAGGTTCGACCGATGGCACCTGCTCCCTGAGCAAGTCCTCATATCCATCTGGGAGTGGTCCAGGGAACTCATAGAGAAACCTCTCCATGTCCTGAAGGGGGACAAAGAACTTGTCCCCGTTGAGTCGTGGGAAATAAACCCAGAGACCCCTCTCAGTTGAGGTCTGCATAGTTCCCGTCTGCATCCCAGACTCCCTTGAACCTGGTGCCCTTGGAAGGGTTGAAGTTTTTGGAATATTCGATTCGGTAATAACCGCGTTCACTCCGTCGGTCAAAGTTGCGTTTGTAGTTGCGTCGGTTGTTGCTGGAACGGTCGTACATGGATCCGATTGATTGGTGGGGGGACTGCTCCCGACTCAGAGGTCGGAGAGGCAGTCATTCAGTTCTTCGTGGTCCAGTGCTGGATCGGTGAAGGAGATGCCGTCTGGGGTCTCCTTCTTGCCGAAGGTGTGGACCAGGACTTCCGCAAGGTCCTGGTAGTTCCCACCCCCACTGGAGATGCGACGAGCAAGGACATTGAGGGACTCTTCGTTCCCGATCCACAGAGCAACGTTCCAGGTCTGGTGATTTGCCCAACCGTTGAAAGTGCCCATGGTCATCAGGAGGTGAAGGAGTGCGGAGAGGTCGTCCCTCCCCCTTGCTTCCTTTAATAATAGACGACATCTCCGCAGGGAGACGCAGTGTGTACCACTAAGTCGAACCGTCCACTACCTACGACGATCTCTGCGCGAAGAGTGTCATATAAAAGGCAAAAAGCGTTTGTTTCTCTTTCTCTGGGAGGGGGAATGCACCCTCGATGCAGGCAGAAATGGTCAAAATTTGCCCGTTAGACCTCTGTCGACACAGAAATGACAACCAATCTCGGAGAAATCATTGAATCTCCGCAGAGAACGTCGTAGGGTTTGAGCACAGAGATGAACAGATGAGCAGTACGACCACCGCTGAGTTCCTTGAGGAAGTGCAGAACGGAGAACTCAAAGGAACGGTCGACCAAGTGCTCGCTACCTGTGCCGTGATCGCCCGTGCCAAGGGTGTCCTATCGGATGGGGACTTCAGAGACCTGCGTGATCAGTCTCCTTATACGGAGAAGGTCTGGTCAAAACTCCTGCAGGTCGGAATGGATGACCGACTGGAAGGGGTGAAAGAGCATCTGCCCCCCAGTTACACCACCCTCCACAAAATCCACTGCCTCACGGACGAGGAACTCAAGAAGGCAATTCAGGAGGGGCACGTCCATCCCAAGGTCTCTCAGGGTTCTCTGGACCGTTGGTTGAGATACGAACGATTCGAGAAGGACGAGGAGGCACCGCCAGAAGACTTCTCTTCTTTGGTGACAGTGCTTGGTCCTTCCGGCATCGAGGAAGACACGCTCAACCGATTTAAGGGAGACCTGGAAAAACTGGTCGGGATCTATGGATTCAGGACGCAGTACGAGGGAGAGCAGACGATGGTTGCTCTCCGTCAGCAGAGATCACAGGACAACGCAGGAGTACTGGCGCAGACACTGAGCAAGGAACTCAAGAGCACCTGGGATGCGGCAGAGGAGGAACTGAAAACCCAGTTCACCCTCACTTCACTGGATGAACTGGTGCAGGCACCGATGACCACTTTCACGGGGTTCCTGAACAGGCACCGAAAGGGGAGGGACGAGTTCTGGATGTTCCATGCCCATGACTACATCCACAAGATTGCTTTGGAATATTTGAAGGCATCGACCCGTGCTCAGCGATTCAACTACCGACGACGACTAAAAGAAGTGGCAGAGACACACGAGCACTTGGCATCCAAGGTTCAGGAGACCCTGGATGGAGTCATGAATTACTAGAAATATGCATTTGCGTTGTTAATCTGTTATTCCGTTATTCATTAAACAGTAATCTCCACTTTCACATTCAAGTGGATTGCAGCAGGACTAATTCTTCCTTCTTGCCTGACCAACCACGACAAGCACTGGTGCGAAAGCAAAAAGAGACGAAATTGCAATATTGCCAAATCTATTCTTCCCGTCCTCTTTCCATGCATTAACGTTATTCACGATACCAACAACGCCAAAGGTAATCACTGCCAAATAAACAAGTAACTGAGTCTTTGCCGCTGACAAATCCTTAGGGTCAATTCCTTTGACATAACTAAAATCACCTTCAGAGTCGAGGTTGTCGAGCGTAGTATCTTTAATGATCGCCTTGAAGACTCGATAAAGATCTTGGATGATGTAAGCACCCAAGAACAGGAATATAAATACCCAGAAAGCACCTGGAGATGCCCTATAAGCGCTTATCCCTATAAAGAGACCTAATACCCATTTGAAAACATGAAAAGATAGGAAGACAAAGTCAAAAACAATTCTTTTGCCGCTTCTCATGATCGTCATAAGCAATCAATGAAATAATAACAGCATCAAGACCCAAACCTATCAGAAATCAATATCAGGGTCGTCATTAAGCAATTCAACATAGAGAGGGGTGACTAAATCTTTCTCTTTGTAAATACCTTCAATAGAGACATAGAGATCATCGTCATTCCATTCTCTACCATTAAGAGTAATTATAATTTGATTAACTGCTTCGCCTAACTCTGAGATACTATCAACCAAGATACTTTCATGTCCTCCTACGCGTTCAACGGTAATACAATAGTGACTAGGATTTCCCTGTGTTTCTCTGCGTTCGTCAATTTCCTTAAGGCATTCTTGCATTACCTCTTTCTCCGTAAGTTCGCTAAAAGAATTTATGGGATATGCAGTCATAACATTCGAGGGCAAATCGATTTATATTACCAGGAATACATCAAAACTGAGTATCCTCTTTCGCTTGGGGAGTAGCGAAAGCATATTTTGTTCATGACTCCTATTCCTTTGCTTATCGCATAATGCAGCACCAGGGACTGCTTTATTGGCATTGGTCTCTTACCCACTCAGCAGCATCCTTATCGCCAAGAGATGCCATTTCTTTCCAGTCCTCACATGCACCTTTTAGGTCTCCAATATTTTCTTTGGTGATGCCTCGATTGGTGTAGGCAGTGAACTGAGAAGTTGTAGATTCTTATTCTCTTTGTACCAATTACATAAAAGACTAGAATGAACGTATGATGAGATCATTCATCCCAGTATCTGAAATCACGAACAAGCAAGTAGTCGATCAAATAAATTGCCTTATCGCATTCGTAAATTGTCAACTGTGAGTCTTCATAGTCCTCTTCATCAAAACGTGCCAAATCAACTAGTGGACCGACATCAAGAGGATCGAAAGAAGGTGATAAAACAGTATCTTGAATTAATGCGATACGCCCTGAATCAATCAATAATTGATCCAAGGGTTCATCATCTGCAAAATACGATTTACAATCAAGAAGAACTGAGTCAGGGTCGTGCAAATCGTCTGCCTCATAAAACGGGTAAACACCATCACCATTAGCAGTTCCAAACAATGCAAAGTAAATGCCATTATGTTCAAACACGCCATCCGTCAGACATGACTCTGGAGACAAATCACCTAAACCTCCATTATTGTCAAAAGCAATACCAATATCACAAAACAGATAGCGACCACTAGGGTCAATCTTCATTGAATGCTCGATATAACCAGAGCATACATTGGATTGGATTAATTTCATTTGGATCTAGTTATACAAATTTATAGCAATAACTATAAAACATACTTGTGTGATTTGCAATAACTGCTCTGCTTCCATCAAGGTAGTCAGAGCAAACTATTCAGGCAATCAGAGATGCCTGAGAGAAGACCTGATGGACCTCTTCTATCCATAAATAAAGTTTCGAACTGTTGTTCATTTATTATAATATTTTATCAACATACCAATAGAATGCAATATTGGAATATCGATAGACTTCTTCTGAGCACTCCTAGACAATTTGAGTCTATCAAGATAGAATGAATATATCGTAGAAATTGTCATGACAACTCCAAGGCATAAGAAGTTTGGATATGAATTGACTGACAAAGATAAATTTAGATACTTCTCTAAGATATTCGCGCTTTACGAGAGCGATATCAAAAGATACTGGGACAAAACACAGTCAGAAGACTGGGACGATTTCGAGGTATTACCTGAATCGTTCAGACTTGATTATCTTGATAATCAGTTCGATCAAGATTATGAGGAGAACTGTAATGATGAAGATGAAGACGAAGATGTGCCATTTGAAATTGAACTACACGGAAAAGACCTACTTAGTGAAAATTACAAACGTATCCTTGATAGAGCGATCGAGGTCAGGAAGAAGGAACATCCTGATGAGGATGAAGAGACACTATTTGCCAATACTATTGAGGAACTTGCAGAAGAGTATGGTCCACCATGGTTAAAACTGCACCCACCTGCCAACCAATTACCTGGCAAAAAGTACAAGACAATCACCGACGCTCAACTAGCAGGATGGGAATGGGACGAAGACCATATGATTAATATCGAGATGCCTAAGAAATATCTCCTTGCCTGGTTTGACAATGTGGAATTCGATGAAGATGAGGAAGATGACTTTTCCTTCGGTTTTGAAAAGTATGATAAAGATACACTTTTAATCACTGAATTCAATCCTGATTTCTGGACTGAATGCAGTCAGGAAGACTTTGAGAAAGCAGTCTTAGATAGACTTCATCTCAAGAAAGAGTGGATTGAAAGCATGACCGTTGATGGTTAATAACTAATGAAAACTTCCCTTTTTACACACTCTACATATTGAATTTATGGTTGACGCTGCATTCTCACTTATCAATCTGGCACTAATCGCAGTAACCTTAGTACTTACATTCAAGGGATTTCCCTATGCATTTATTAGTTTTGCAGGATACTTTCTATCAATGACCGCAGTTACCACATTTCTAGGAGTGTGGATTAATCCTGGGAAGGAGCACAAGTCATATCTCACCAAGATATTTGCTTCTCTAGTAGGGATAGCAATGCTTCTAGCAGGTGAATGGGTCATCAATAAGGGGGGTTTAGTCTCTCTCTCATTTGGGGATCCAAGCGTTGAAGTTGGCACCACGCTTACCTTCTCATTAATTGCATGGATAACTGGATTACTTGGTGCGTTGAGAGGTGCTCATAAAAGTAAGGGTGTCAACGAAGTCTTGCCTGATGACGATGCCCCTACAAACACCAAGGTCGAATATCTACTAAAACTAAAGTTGAAGACTGCAAGAACAGAATTGATAACCAATATATCGAGCACACTACTCATATTTGCATCAATAATTGCACCGATATACCTTGCAATTTTAACAGCAAATCCATTAAAACTATTTCTCCTTCTTCTCTTCCCGATAGCAGTCATTTCGATGGGTCTTGGTATGAGAGGGGGCGGTTTTCTTGTATATCTACCGACACTTGCAATTAGCATCCTTCTCATAACGGTATCTGCGCCTTGGTGGTACTGGATACTGGGCATATGCATTTGTATCACTTATACTCAAACAATTTCTTCGATCCCACTACTTAAAAAAGAGGAATCTTATTTGTTTGATAAATGGCAAATTGCGGATGCGGTCTCAAGAATGCGAACTGAGGAGCAAAGTAATTGAAACTTGAGAACTACAAACGCCTGGCAATGACCCTCGGTGCTGGGATGGCAGGTGCAGTGGTCGTGTCTGCAATAGGTGCTCAAAAGTCTTATGTACTTGCTGCTGCCTTAGCGGGAGGTTCTGGAAGCGCAATTGTATTAAAGATCAAAGAAGATGCAGAAAGTGAAGATATTATTGAAAAGGAAATGAAAAAATACGATGCTGCGGTGGAATTGGCAATATTCCTAGGAGATTCAGAAATATTTGAAAAAACTGACAACATTAATGATCCAAAGGAATACCTGAACGAGACTGAAGAAACAACCATAGACTTTCTTCAAAACTGGAAGAGTTATAGTAAAGAAACATACGATCAAATTTGTACTTTTGATCCAGTTATAGAAGTACTATTTGGATATTCCCTACTACTGAACAGCAATTATTCTTGTCATAGTAAATCACATCCACCACTACAAGAATGGGTGAGGAAGGCACTATGCGCAAGTGCCATGGCAATCCATTTCAAAACTTCTAGAACTGATGAATGGTTCAAGGAAGAAGTGAGAGAAAAGGTCAGATATTTTGTGTTAAATATTAGAAGAGAGTGGGCAGAATTTCTTATACAACTTTTAGTATTCCTTGATGCTATGGAGCAAACCCTCAATGGAATTGAGAAAGCGGATGCGTACAACAAGTCTCTACAAAAATTTGTGAGCAATCATCTTCGAGAGATCTATAAAGAAATCAATAATGACTGCACACTTGTGGCGCAGGGAATGGACTCATGGGTCAAAAAATTGATGACAAAAACTAGTTTTAGTGAGAGTAATCCGCCGGAATTACATATCAACGATATTGAGGATGGTCGCCAAGAAGTTTTTTGGGGCAACAAGGACTCAACATGGAAGCATGGCAGATCTTGCACTTATTTGGTTGACTGGAATGGAGGTGCATGTGTTAAGGAGACCAATGAATTTGTTGTATTCAAAGATTGGAAACAATTTCCATTTATTGCTGCCACCATAATTCAAGATGTTTTTGGTCCCTATGATCATGAAAATGCTACCAAGGCACTTGGAGAGGACATTAAAAGGTATTTAGTTGCTAAAAAGCGAGAGAAGGCAAAAGAATCAGAAGATAAAGAGTAATCTTTAAAGCGACATCTTTTAGACAATTATAGCAATTAACCCTTTAATGCCATAACAAAATAACGGAATAACAGACTGAAACTGGAAATCGCTCATGTCCTCACCTTATACTTAAAGTCAACAAGCAACCTCCTGGTATCGCTTTCATAGAGACCATATGTATTAATCCATATTTCATATCGACAGTAATATTGAACTTCTTCTTTGTCGGATGCCTCCTCTAACTTATCCAATTCCAAAAGGCATTCGCGTCTTGCATCTTTATCGGTTGTAAATGACTCAACCCTCTCAGGTCTTAGACGAAATCTACCGTCTTGTTTTACCGACTCAAATTGCTCGCAACTAGCGAGAAGTACCATGCTAGCAATAGTTATTAAAACAAAAGAGAACTTGGAGAGTGTTTTCAATATCCTAATGTTAGGTAAAGGGCATTTTTCAGATATTGACTATACCAATAACTTCTACCCTCTAACATCACCATAACTAACACTGGAAAACATAAGGGAAGAAAGACTCTGAAGCACCTCCTCACGGTTCCGCATCAGCACCCCAGACAGCAGGAACCTTTTCCCAACCCTTCCGCACCAAGTCCTTCCACATACCTTCTGCTCTTTCCCTTCTGAGGTGCTTACGGGTCTTGAGAAGAGCAGGAGAACCATCTGGCATCGCACGACCCTTATCCACGAAGACACGAGGGTCGACGGACCAACTCTTCTCATCCCTCTGAAACCGATAGGTCCATCCGTCCTGAGGATTTCGCAACCAACCATCTCCCACGATCGCCCTCTTCTAATACATGCGTATTAGTCATAGCAGTGGGTTGGTGTTCGGAAACTCTTGAGTTGCTCAATCAAAAACGAACAGGACGCTCAACTGGGTTCTCAGGAGCAAAATTCGTTCGGAAAGGCGTTCGGTTGCTATACTCTAGAAACACTTACCCTTTCCGAACAGATGGGACGGAAAATCGGATACGCAAGGTGCTCAACCACTCATCAATCCACCGACTCGCAAGTGGATGACCTCAAAGCAGATGGATGCGAAGAGGTCTTCTTTGAAAAGGTCTCAAGCACCACAACCCTGGAGCAACGACATCAACTGCGTGCGTGCCTATCTGTTCTCCGTGAAGGAGACCTGCTCTGTGTTGCCAAGTTGGACCGCCTTGGGAGGAGTCAGGTCGAGGTCATCAACCGTCTGAATGATCTCCAGCAAGAGGGAATCCATGTAAGGACCCTGGATGGATTAATAGACACCAAGGCACTTGGCAAGATGGCACCTCTTGTCGTTGGACTCCTTACTGGACTTTCAGAAGTGGAAAGATCTCTTATCCAGGAGAGAAGCAGAGAGTCCGTAGATCACCGCAGAAAGACAGGCGGAAACCTTGGAGGGAGACCTAAAACCTCCAACAAGAAAGAGTCCTTGGTCTTGCGTCTCCGCAAAGAAGGAGAGTCCTATCGGTCGATCAAGGATCAAACAGGTCTGGCACTCGCAACCATCACACGCATCATCAAAGAAGAAGAGGTGGTGTGATGCTGAAGATTCTTATTGGGGTTGGTCTGGGATTCCTTCTCTTCTCTAATCCAGGTGCCCGCCAGATCACTGCTGATGCATTGCGTGCTGCTGCTGATGCGCTTGCACCAGAGCAAGAAGGCAAAGCATTCCAAGACCGAGTGCAGGATGCTGTGCTTGAGCAAGTCCTAGAAAAAAATGAGAGCACTTCTGCTACTGATGTTCCTGCCGCTGATGCCAGCGAAGGCAGAGCAACCCAACATCAAGTGCCCAGGGAACAACACCGTTGAGATGAGATGGTGCGCCTCCAAGAGTATGGATGAGTCCAAGGCAGCACTTGAGAAGAAACTCTCACCAGAGACTCTTAAGCAATGGAGAGAGGCAACCATGGAAGTCTGCTCTGCTGCCTATCGACCTTATTTGCAAGGAACGATTTACCCACAACTGGTTGTTGGATGTGATGACCGACTCAACAGAGTTCTGCTTAAAGAGTTCAAAGGACTAGGCGAATGAGAATATTTCTCCTACTAATCCTTTCACTTGCACTACCTATCATGGCAGCACCCAAATACAGAATCCAAGTAAGAAATCAGTTCGGTGGATGGCAGCAGTATCAAACAGTTCATCACCTTCCCTCTGCCGCAAGAACAGCACAAACCAAAGCAACTCAATCAGGTAAGCAATACAGGATCATTGACGACGACGGAAATCTTATGGATCTCTTCTATCCCTAATCAGGAAACTTGGGTTGATAGTTCGTCTTTGCCAATTCCTTCTCTCTCACATACTTCCTGTATTGAGGTGGGTTCCACTTTTTTAGGAAGGTGGCGAACCGCATCGTGTGATTACAGGACTGACAATTAGCACTGCTTCTTCACCCACTCAGCAGCATCTTCATCGCCAAGAGATGCCGCTTTCTTAAAATCAATACAGGCATTTTTGCGATTACCTAACTCCGTATTAGCAACGCCACGATTGTAGTAAGCATAGGCATCCTGCGGATCAATTGCTATTGCTCTGCTGAAATCAACGATTGCACCTTGATCATCTTTTAATTTACCTTTGAGGACTCCACGATTGTAATAGGCATTGGCAAGTTGCGGATTAATTGCAATTGCTTTGCTGTAATCAGCAATTGCTCCTTGATAATCTTTTAATTCACGCTTGGTATTGCCACGATTGGCATAGGCAGCGGCAAGTTGCGGATTAATTGCAATTGCCTTGCTGTAATCTGAAGTTGCTCCTTGATAATCTTTTAATTTACGCTTGGTATTGCCACGATTGTAATAGGCACTGAGGTTTTGCGGATTAATCTCTATTGCCTTACTGTAATCAGCAATTGCTCCTTGATAGTCTCCTAAATCTTCCTTTGTACTACCACGATTGTAGTAAGCATTGGCATACTGTGGATTAAGTTCTATTGCCCTGTTGTAATCTTCAATTCCTTCTTGATAAACCTCTAACAACGTCCTGACATTACCGCGATTTAAGTATGCAACGGCATACTGCGGATTAATCTCTATTGCTTTACTGTAATCAGCAATTGCTTCTTGATA
>QCVQ01000020.1 GCA_003210315.1 Synechococcus sp. AG-686-F08
GAGTCCGGGCAGCCAAGGTGCGAAGAGACGCCAAGACATCCATTCACTGAAAGGGAAACGGCGTAGCTCCTTTTGTCCGCGCCAAACCACCAGATCGTCCTCGCTGAATTCAAGTTTCAGGATGTAGGTCTGCACCAGAAGAAACACACTGAACAGCCCCACCACGAGGGTTGGCCATGGACTGAGGGGTAAGGGCCAAAGGCTTGCACTCAGCAACAGAATCAGCAATGGCAGCCTTGGACTCGGGCTGATGATCACGTTGTTGGTCTCTGTGGAGGGTGTCATGGGATTAGGCAATCAGCCGAACAAAATCTGGGTGAGCAGCACATCCATCAGCGCCACGCTGACAAGGATCATGACCACAGCTCCGGTGGTACTGGTGCCAACCTCTTTCGCTCCACCTTTGGTGGTCATTCCCCATCCACAGGAAATGACACCGATTTGAAGACCAAAGACCAGCGCTTTGACCAGCATGAAGGGAAGGTCATCAGGCTCTAGCCAGGTCCTAACGGCTGTCCAAAACACAGCTGGAGGAATGCTGTAGAGGTTGGTGCTGCTGATTTGAGCACTCCAAATCGCAACTCCAAAAAACAACAGGCATTGCACCGGTGCCATCACCACCATGGCGATGAGGCGCGGGACCACCAAGTACTCCACTGGATCGGTGCGCAGCATGGTGATCGCATCGATCTGCTCGGTGACCTTCATCGTTCCCAATTGGGCGGCATAGGCAGTTGCAACCTTTCCCGTGAGCAGCGTCGCGGTGAGCAGGGGAGCAATCTCCCTCGCCAGGCCAATGGCGAGAACACCCCCCACGGTGGATCCGGCGCCCATGCTGTTGAGCTCCGCTGTGATCTGGATGTTGAACACGGTGCCTGCCGCTAAGGCCGTGATGATCACGATCAAAAAGCTTCCAGGACCTGCTTCCTGGAGCTGATCAAACAGATCGATCGTGTTGATTCGGCCTTTGGTTGTTGCTGAGACAGCCTGTCCGCCGATCAGCAGGCTGCTGCCAAGTCGGTTCAGCCAGCGAGGGGACTTCATTAAGAGGAGATCGGAGAAAAGACTTAAGCGTTGTGCAGGTGAGCGCCGCGATCAGGCCAGCGTCGCATCAATAGAAGCCCGAGCACGACTAATACAGCTGGAATTAAACCCATGCAGAGACGAATGGCAATCAGTGCTGTTTCAGGCTGTTGGACAGAACTCAAGGCGCCATCAGCTGTCTTTGTTGAGATGTATCCAGTGAGCGAGAGCAAGGTTCCAAACACGCTCATGCTGAGGCCAATGATCAGTTTTTGCCCAAACACCATCCATGCGGTGTAGAGGCCCGCTGGGCGGGTGGGATCCGCGTCGATCGCATCAGGAAGAAGGGACCAGGGGATGAGATAGGCCGTTGAGGCCCCCAATCCCACCAGCATGATCAGGCCGATCACGGGGATCAGGGAAAGCACGCTGCTCTCCGTCAGTGGCGCAAGGGTCATCGAAAGGAGACAGGCGGCAATCCAAATGCTCGATCCCCAGCCCAATGCCTTAATTCGTCCGTGCCGGTTGGACAGCACACTCCAAACCTGGAGACCCACCAAGGCGGCGATATTGAAGGCAAGCAAGAGCAATGTGGCAATTCCAGCTGGAACGTGGATGACTTGGACGAGCCAAATCAGGGCAACCACTTGCATCAGCTGAAGGCCAAACCAAAGCAGCAAATACAGCCCTAGCACCATCAGAAATCGTGAGTTGGAGCGAATGCGCCGCAGTTGTTGCAGCAGGGGCTCTTTGTTTCCACTAGGACGTTGAGCCTTTTTGGCATATGGGGCAAGGCCCCAGCAGCAAAGCAGGGTGGCAACTGCTGCGATCGTTCCTGTGATTTGTCCCATCAATAGGTAGCCCCCGCTGCCCTCTCGCAAGACGAAAACAGCGATAAGCAGCCCGACTGTTCCCGCCGTAATGGATCCAGTAAATCGAGCTGCATTCAGTCTTGTGCGAATCGCCGTATCGGGTGTGAGCTCGGTAGATAGCGCCGCGTAGGGCAGATTCACGCTTGTGTAAGCCGTCATCAGCAGGATGGCCATCAGCACGTAATAGGCCGTCCGTTGCAAAGTGCTGCCCTCAGGCACCCACCACATCGCTGCCAGGCTGATGCCCAAGGGCATTGCGGCCGCAAACATCCAGGGAAGTCTTGGGCCCCATCGACTGCTGGTGTGATCGCTCATCCAGCCGATCAAAGGATCATTGATGGCATCCCAAAGTTTGATCACAGTGAGTAGGGATCCGGCAATGAAAGCTGGCACCCCAGCTGCAGAGGTGAAGAAGGGAAACAGGTAGAACCCCAGCGTCGTGGCGGCTAGTCCTGTACCGGCATCACCAAGCCCATAAGCGAGCATGAGACGGCGACGGGAGCCCTCGGGGCGAGCTGTTGAAGAGGTCAATCCGGAACAGGGGGCACGCGGACCGTCATAATGCTTGGGCACACGACTCAACGGCTGCCATTTCTGGCAAACAGTTCTGACGTACTAGTGCGGGCGTAGTTTAGTGGTAAAACCTCAGCCTTCCAAGCTGATGATGCGGGTTCGATTCCCGCCGCCCGCTTGATTCACAAACTCAGTTGGTCTACGTACTCCTGAGCCACCATCACCACGAGGCTTCTCGCCTCTAGGGGCACTCCAGATGGGCTCCAACGCTCGATTTGAGTGGGGAGATCCTCTCCAGCGGGTAACGCTGTGTCAATCAAGCGACACCATGGCGAGGCCGCTTCCGGGAGGTCGAAGTGCATGGATTTGAAGTAGGCGTTGAAGCCCATCCACAACACAGCTCCGCGATGTCCTTGCTGCAGGCTCATTGCTAAGCAGTGGGACCAATTAGCCCAGTCAGGTTTGCTGAGCTCCACCCCATGCCACTGCCGCCACAACTCGTCTGAATCGCTTGAACGAAGCGGTTTCTTTTCGTTGTGAGGCCGGACCGGATTGAATAAAACCGCCAGCTGTTTGCGCACATCAAGCAGACGTTGCACGTAGGTCTGCAATTCGTGATCGCAGTGATCGTCTCCCCAGACCATCCAGCTGAGCGGACTGTCTTGGCACCAGGTGTTGTTATTCCCTCCCTGACTGCGCCCCACTTCATCGCCCATAAGGAGCATCGGGACACCACGACTCAGCAGCAAGGTGCTGAGCAAATTGCGTTGTTGGCGCCCTCGTAAGGCCTGGATAGCGCGATCGCTGCTGGGCCCCTCGACGCCGTGATTCCAACTGTTGTTGTGGTTCTCCCCATCTCTGTTGTTTTCACCATTGGCCAAGTTGTGTTTGTTGTTGAAGCTCACAAGGTCCAAGAGACTGAATCCGTCATGGGCCGTGATCAGGTTCACTGAGCTACCAAGGCTTGCCGCTTTTCCGTTGTACAAATCGGGACTGCCACGGAAGCGTTGACCGAGAGGCCAGGTGCTGCCCTCATCTCCTTTCCAGAAACTGCGCAATGCATCACGGAAGTGTCCATTCCAGGTGCCAATCCGTTTGGCCGGAAAATCACTCAGCCGATAGAGCCCACCACAATCCCAGGGTTCGCTTACAAGTTTGAGTTCACTCAGCTGCGGATCAGCCTCCATCGCTTCAAACAGGGGGGGGTGTTCCAGGGGTTTCAGCTTCTCCCCGCGGCTGAGAGCAATCCCTAAATCGAAACGGAACCCGTCAATGCCCAGTTCAGTGGACCAGCAGCGGAGTGATTCGAGGATGAGTTGTCTGGAGAGGGGATCGTTTGCAGCAATGCTGTTGCCACATCCGCTCACGTCCATGTACTCACCTGCATCGCTCTGGTGGTAGTAATTGCGATCAGCAAACCCCCTCCAGCTCAAGGTGGGACCGTTGCGGTTCCCTTCGGTGGTGTGGTTGTAAACCACATCCAAAAGCACCTCGATGCCCGCGTCGTGGCAGGCCGCTACGAGGTCTCGGACCTGGTCTCGAGCTGAATGGGGATCGGATCCCACCGCGTATTCGTGATGAGGTGCGAACCAACTGAGAGGGCTATAGCCCCAAACATTGTCACGACCAGCGGGGGCATCGTTGGGATCGAAGGCTTGGATTGGAAGCAGTTCGATCGTGGTGACTCCGAGCTCCTTTAGGTAGGGGATCTTTTCGATCACTCCTAAATAAGTCCCGCGTTGATCTGGGCTAACACCGCTGTCGGGGCGTTTGGTGAACCCGCCGATGTGGAGCTCGTAGATCACGGTCTCTTGCCAGCTGTGGCGAGGCCGGGGGTGGGCTTGGAAATCGAACGGCTCTCGTTCGCAAACCACCGATTTCAAGCACCGATCTGTGTTCGGTGATGCACCGGTCGCCGCTGCGCGCTGGTAAACGCTCCAGCCATCGATGGCTCGGGCGCATGGGTCCACAAGCACCTTGGCGGGTCTGAAGCCATGACCACCTGGCTCGATGGGGCCAAACACCCGATAGCAGTAACAACATCCAGCACCAAGTTCTTCGACCTCGACATGCCAATAATCTGCCGAGCGATGCTCCTCCGATAGCTCAATCACCTGCTCAGGTGTTTTTGCCTCTGGATGGGAAAAGATCAGTAATTCCAGCCGATTGGCCGTCGGCGCTGCAACAGAAAAATTCACACCCCGAGGTGTGATTGTGCTGCCTAATGGCCATGGACTGCCGCGATGGATCGTGCTCAAAGATCCGCCCGCAGATCGCAGGACGTACTTCCCTCAAAGTAGAGGGTGTGATGGAACTCCACCGAAATGACGATGACCTCGGCTTTGGAGTCAGGCCGACCACCTCAGCAAATTTTGGACAACCTTTGGTTGTTTCCACCCAATCGAGACTGTCGGGGTGGGTCGTCTTGGTGGCTCGATGTAGAGCCTGAACCCGTACTGATTGATTGCCCGCCGCTGACCGAGGCCACCCTTCAAGCCCTGCATGACCTGGCTTCTGATCGTTCGCCTCGGATTGTTCTCACGAGTCGAGAGGGGCATGGACGCCTTCGGCGTTTGCAAGAACGATTGGGGTGGCCTGTGTTGGTTCAGGAGCAAGAGGCTTACTTGTTGCCAGGGGTTCAACCTCTTGAAACTTTTGTTGATTCCCACATCACTGCCTCCGGTTTAAGGCTGCTTTGGACGCCAGGACCCACACCTGGAAGCTGCGTTTTGCATGCTCCAGCCCCTTTGGATGTGCTGTTTTGCGGACGATTGTTAATTCCCGTTCAAGAAGGCCAGCTGGCTCCTCTTCGTCATCGACGCACTTTTCATTGGCCGAGACAGCAGCTCAGTCTTCGGCGCTTGCGCGATTGGATTCCCCCAGAATCCAGTCCAGCACTTGCTTCTGGAGCAGGGCTTGGCGCGCTACGAGGTGGGCGCTTAGCTCCTTTTAAGAGTTGGAGTCCTGCGCAATCCGACCGTCTCCCTCAAGACTGATTCGGTGAATGCATTGCGGCACAGTGTTTTTCGGTTGCCTCAAGGCGCTGGCCTCCATACGATTGGCACGCTCAGGGAAGCCGTGCGGATGTTGACCTCCGCAACGTCAACCAGCGCGCTCTCGCTCCACACCACTCCTTCCATGAACAAAGCTGACCTCGTCAACCTCGTTGCTGCTCGCACCGAACTCACCAAAACGGACGTCTCCCTCGTCGTTGACGCCGCTATCGACACCATCATTGATTCCGTTGTCGAAGGGAAAAAAGTTTCAATCCTTGGTTTCGGTTCGTTTGAACCACGCGAGCGCTCTGCTCGTCAGGGCTTGAACCCTAAAACCGGTGAAAAGATCAAAATTCCTGCCAAGCGTGTTCCCGCATTTACCGCTGGCAAAATGTTCAAAGACCGCGTCCAGGGCTAGATCACTGGACCTTTGATGATGATGGGGTGGCCTTCGGGCCACCCTTTTTTGTTGATCTGAACGATCAGCACTGTCGATGAGCAGCACTGTCGATGGTTATCAAGCTTCCTGATCACCTCAATCAAGTCCTGCAGAACGGTCAAGGGCTAAGCCAACAGGGCTACAGGGGCCGCTTTGCGCCGACTCCATCCGGTCCCCTTCATCTCGGCAATGTGAGGACGGCCCTTCTGTCTTGGCTGCGTGCCCGACTCAACAACGGGCAATGGCTGTTACGAGTGGATGATCTCGACACCCCAAGGATTCGGACTGGTGCCATTGAATCGGTGCTGCACGACCTTCGCTGGCTAGGACTCAACTGGGATGGACCCGTCGTCCTGCAAAGCACTCGACGCGGGCTGTACGGCTCATTCCTTTCAACTTTGCGGAAGCAGGGTTATCTCTATCCCTGTCGCTGCAGTCGCCGTCAGCTTGACGGTGCAACGATTTATCCGGGAACGTGCAGGCGGCTTTATCAAGACTGGGGCTTGAAGGATGCGCGATTACCGGCCTGGAGACTGCGCGTTGTTGAGCCTTTTGCCACAGCAGTTGGAGATGTCGTTCTCCGTCGCGCTGATGGAGTCATCGCCTACCACTTGGCAACGTCCATCGACGAGTTGGCTTTAGGTATTAACGAGGTGGTGCGAGGACAAGATCTGGTGTCGGTCTGTGCCGCTCAGAGTGCTGTCATCGCGTCCTTGGGGATGACCTCTCCGCGCTATGGGCACGTGCCTTTGCTCTGTGATTCATCCGGTCAAAAATTGTCAAAACGTGATCATGCGACAGGCCTGAGTTCGCTTCGTGATCGTGGAGAGAAGTCAGAACAAGTGATTGGCCGATTGGCCGCATCTCTTGGGTTGGTAACTCCCACGACGGCAATTTCGCCTGAAGAATTGCTGGAGGAGCTGAGAGAGCGTCAGGACAAGCTCATGTCATTGGTTGTTGGGGCTGATTCTTCAGGAAATGTTCGGGATCACAACAGAAAAAAGGCCTCAAACTGAAAGTCTTGAAATGACAACAGGAACGATGACCTGCAGAAGCTGCGGCGGTAGTGGAATTCAGCGGATCAATGACAAGCGTTTTCGCACCTGTCTTGATTGTTTGGGTCAAGGCGAGCCCATCAAAAGTCAAAATCAAGAGCTGGACATGTCACTTCCAGCACTTGGACTTCAGCATTCCAAGGCCCGTTCTGAGCCGGTTAACGCAGTTGTTTCTTCCTCTGTTGCCAAATAAAGAAGGCTGCGGTCACCACGACAGCCAGCAAAGGCACAGTGGTGAACAGCAGAAGGGCGACAGCAGTCCAGTCGGTGTACATCCGATCCGAGAAATAGCTGTCGCATCCTCTCAGGAGATTGCGATTTCTGGGGTAATTCTGTTGGCCGTTGGTAGTGCCTTCATGGGCTCGGCCTCTGCGGCTTCGCTTAGAAGTGTGAATCCTGTTGCATTGGATTGTTTTCGCTTCGAGCGAATCGCCAGCTGTCAGCAAGCTTTGATTCGTGCTGAACAGCTGCAGCGCAGTGCATCAGCACGCGATCGATATCCGTGCCAAACGATGCTTTTAGGCCTTCAGTCCGACTTGGTCATGGTGCAGCTTCGGGCAGGACGTGGGAAAGACGCTGTCAATTTTTTGACGGCTGTGAATGCTCAGTGCCAGGGCTTTTGATGGTCGATGCCGTCAAACTGGTTTCAGTTGTCCATCAGCTCATGCCGATCAATCAACGTCTTGATCAACGTTTTAAGTCAGCGCTCCCTCTCGTCATCGGCTTCGTTTCACTCGTTGGTGTCTCAGTGAAGGGCCAGGTTCGCTTCAATGATTGCCAACCTGTTGCTGGGGGAGGCGTGACCTGCAACACGGTGCCTTATGGGAACACAAGAACACAGATGATTGATGGCGAATACGGACTTATGGATCAAGCCAGTCCTGGATGGGCTGAATATGACCCCTACGAAGGCTATGACGACATGTTTGGTGGCAACCAGACTTGAGCGGATCAATCGTTCTGATACGCCGTCTACAGACGGTCATCTCAGCAGGGTGGACCATGTTCACCCTTAAAACCAGGCGTGAAGGAAGCAATCACAACGCTTTGGATGATTTTCCACAACTTTTCCACAGCCGCTGATGGCTAAGCCTGTGCAGTCAAAGTTCACCCTTCAGGCCTTGCCTCAAGGGTGATCCTCTTGAATTCAGCGTCTCTTATTTTGTTGTTCCCTTTTGATATGAGTCGGCTTGTTTTGATGCTGCCCAGTCATAGAAAGGGTTATTGCGGGTAAAAAATGTCACATCGTTGCCAACCCGAAGTTGCGACATTTCATGACCGATCTTGCTTCGTCGCTGTGATGAGCCTTGAGAGAAACAATCGCGCGAGCAAAAGTCTGTCTTGATTTGAAATTCGTGTGGAAAAACAGATGTGCAGAGAAGGATTTTGTGAATCAGGAATGATCAGCGTTCAGGTTCTTGGCGGAGCCTGAAGGGGGCGATGTTTTCGCCATGGGTTGGCGCAATCTTCAACGCTTTGGGGTGTGGTCGTCGACCGATGGTGGTGTCCCTGAGTGGTTTGTTCTTCTCTTTTGTGGGTCGGTGGATAGGTGGTGACTCAGCCCAATATTTTTTCCATCTGGAAACGTACGAAAGGCACGCCGGCAATCATGAATGGCTCAGGGGCGATCACTGTCCAGCCTCTTTGTTCAAGCATGGGCCGAGAGAGGAGGCTGGCCTCTGTTAGCAGTCGTTGGATTCCCATTCGCTGCGCATCTCTTTCAATGGCCTGAAGAAGAGCTGTGCCATGCCCCTGTCGAGACGATCGACCTCGGCAATACAGCATTGATAGTCGGTTGACGGGGTAGCGAATCGCGAACCCATCATCGATTCCACTGATCCATCCCTGGCCTTCTTCCAGGATTCGATCCAAAAGTCCTGGTAGCCAAGCGAGGTTTGCCCAAGCGCGTATTTGCTCGGGGCTGTAAGCCTGAGCGGCCTGCGTTTGAATGGCATCCACGTAAATCTCGCGCAATAACGGGGAGTCAGTGGGCTTGATAGGGCGCATAGGAGCGCTTCGCAAAACGTTGCAAAACAGGTAATGTATGTATAGTTATTAGAAGTTGATGGATTCCACTTCTCAGCCCCAAATTGATTGGTTCCAAGAAGAAGCTTCAGAGCAAATCAAGTCTGGACGTTTCGTAGCCGCTGAGCGTCTCAACGGTCGTTTGGCCATGCTTGGCTTTGCGATTGGTCTACTCACGGAAGCATTGACTGGTCATGGCATTCTGAGCCAATTCACTTTTGGCGTTTTAGGTATTAATTGATGACTGATTATTCCGTTTGGATCTACGCAATGCTGGCAGTGGGAGCCTTGATTACAGCAGCTGTTGTTTACACTCTCTCTCAGCCAAGCGATTTGCCATATCTGAAGAAAAAATAATTGCACATCGCAAAAGAAAAAGCCCCGTAGTATCGCTCAGGGCTTTTTTAATGGTTGTCTTCAAGTTCCATTGGTTCTGGAGTCTCAATGTGCTGTGTTGAGTCTTGCAAAAAGCTGTTTGCCATACAATCTGTCTATACCAAGTGGCTTAATCGCAGCAGTGGAAAGCCTTTCGAGCGATGCGCTTTAAAGACAGTGACTAGATAAAATTATGGTTTATCTTGAGTTTTGTCATTAGTAAGAAATAAATATTCCTTTGAGCTTGTCAAGCTGGTTTGATTAAGTGAGGAATCAACCCTCTCTTGATGAAAGTAGAGGTTAAATGGTGCTTTGTGAATCTTTTGTTCTTAAGCGTTTTCAATCGCTCCAAGTTGGATATTGGTCATAGTGTCGGTGAGTTCGCCAATATCGAGGAGCCCTTCGGCACTAAACCAAGGGGCGTTGGCCCAGCTGAAACCTTCCCCAAAGGTGTTGTCTGGTGCAACGACGTACCAGTGGCAAGCCGTGTCAGGGACGTCTACAGCGCATTTCGACCAATCGTTTGACCATTGAGGGACCTGAACCCACATCACTGCAGCGAATAACAGCGAGACAATCGATCTGAGCATTTTATTCCTAGACGGCTTCACATTGTAATGGAAATTTAAGAATTTCGGTCATTCCAGCTTTTGCCCAATGGGATCCGATTGAATCAAATGCCAGTTGCTGCAGCCTTGTTGGTGTCAGATCAACCATGGGGGCAAACGCTAAGTGGTGTCGTAATCGATGGAGCAGCCTCGGCCTGTTGGCTGAGTGAGGATGCTTGGGGTTAAACCCATCGATCAAGCGATGATCAACAAAGTGGCATTCAATTAAGAAGATCTAATAGACAAAATGGTGTCAGCTTGATGAGTGCTAAATGAAAATTATTTGCGAAAACGATTAAAATTGTTGGTGTTAGCGAAGTGATTGATTTTATTTATGTTTTCTAGCGTTGGAAAGAGATGTTTTTCGCTATCGCTTTCAGAGTCATGAAGCAAAGTCTTAGCTTCCTTTTCTGGCATGCTTTTCGCGGGCCTGACGTCGCTTCATTGCGTGTAAAAACCCTTTTTCAAGCGATGTAAGTTTTGGATTGGATTCGCCAATTGCATCGTGGGCACGTTGCTTTGCGTCATCAATGAATTTATCGCCTTTGTCGAAGCCCATGTAGTTTTCGCGTTTCGTACAACTTAGTCACGCTGTTTGCGCTTGACATCATTGTCAGCTAATCCTGTGAAATGCTTGCGACCATTGTCGGGCGTTGTCATTAAGGGGTTTGAGGGCCTTATTAAATGAATCGTCAGCTCGTACTTCCAAAGAATGAAAACAGATTTCGTTTGTTTGCTACCTCTCTCATGGTGTGGGGCAGTATCGCTGTTCTGATTGCTTGGGGTGTTCGGAGTGCATACCCAGCGATCTGATAGTGCTCTCTGGCTCTGATTCGCTCGATGCCATGCATCCTTAGGCATGGCTGTTAAAGGCTTGCCCGTGTTGATCTCAATGCGCTTGAGTGTTTCGAGGGGTGTCTCATCCTTTGTGCGTTGTTGCCTGCAGGCCAAAACTTATGGCAGAAGACATTCAGCAAACCCATCCGCTCTATGCGTCGGATCGGGACATTTTGGATTCTTTGCTTGGTTTTGAAGGTGCTCCGGGCCCCGACCAGCTGACCGCAGCAGCAAGACTTGCGACGCGTTATGGAGAGTTTCCTGGGGCTGATGACATCAAGACAGACTTGGAGAAAGTTGTTTCTGGTTGGGGATTGACTCGGGACACTCTCAATCTTCAATGCAGAGAGATTTGGAAAAGCGGCTGGCGTCCAGGGCAAAGTCTTAGTGATGAGGTTGGATCTGGATCCGATGTCAGTGATTCGGAAGCGTCCTGAGGATGAGGCGCTTCAAGAGCATGTAGAGGGCAATTCTTAGCGGTGCTTTATTAAAGAGGCGAAAATAGTTCGTGAATGGCACTCCATGCATTGTGCTTTCCTTTGAATAAATGAGCGCTATATGGCAATCAATGATTCTTTTGGTTGGTCTTTTGATATTTAACAAGATCTATTGCTTGCTAGGTTTTGATCATTGATTTAACTAGCTTTTTGGTGCCGTAGGTCCCTTGGATTGCTAATGCTGGTGTGTGTTGTGCTTGTGGATCTGTCTCGTTTTCGAGGTCTTGTTCGTGGCTTAGCTTAGGTTTTGCCTCCAATCGTTGATGGCTGGCCAGGCTCTTAAGCCTTTCCTCTGCAGAGATGAGAAGACTTGAGTGGCTGAAGAAATCACAATTAAGAAGATTGCTGTTTAGAAAGGAATTGCTTTTGAGTTGTCCATGGATTTGATTGCGTTGTTTACTGCGGCTCCAGCGGCTCCCTATGCCTGGTCCCTTGTGCTGGCTGGCGCGGTTGTGATTGCCAGCATTGTTCCTCTCGGTGCGGCGCGCTCCCAGGCTGATTTCACCATCGCTGACATGGATGCGCCTAGGGCCATGTTTGATCGTTTGCCCGCCTGGGGTAAGCGGGCCACTTGGGCCCATCAAAACAGTTTTGAATCATTTGGCCTGCATGCACCCGCAGCTTTGTTGGCTCTCATTGCTGCTCTTCAAACAGGACCCTTGCCAGGCATCGCCGTAATTGTTGCCCTTGTTCAACCGATCCTTCGCCTTGCTTATATCGGTGCCTATGTCGGCAATGTTGCAGCCTTGCGAGGCTTGTGCTGGGCTTCGGCGCTCTTCTGCACAGGCATTCTGTACGTGGAGGGGCTGAAGGCTCTGCTTCAATCGGCCTGAACGACCAATTGATCAATCCTCGCTCGGATTAGCAGGCATATTTAAACTTTTAAGTTTGATCACTGCTGGCTAAAGGAGCACCATTGTTGTCTCTCAACCTCATTGAGATCGTGGGGTTGGGTCGCATTCAGCAGAGAGGATCCAATCAATGGATCGAAGTCGATTAGTCGAAAAAGAGAAGGCTGACCACTTTTCCCATGTCTTCTGCGGTTCTACAACTGGCCAACAGCGTTTCACTGTCATGAAACGCGAAACAAATTAATTGATCACAACGGTTAATAATCTCTTGGTTGCAAAGACTGCTGGCGATGGGCAAGGGCAAATCATCATGCTCAGGTTTTTCGATTAGATGGAGAACCTGATCAAGTTGCTCACGAATTTCAGAGACTTGGCGATCGAGACTCTGTGGGAGCAGCACGGTGAGTCGTTCCCGATCAACGGCCAACACCCCACGAATTACAGCTGCATTCACGCCCTGAGAGCCAGAGGTCAGCAACGTATGACCTTCCTGAGCCAAAGATCGAGAGATCAGCTCCACAAGGTGAATTGCGACGACCGGCACGTGGCGGCTGCCGAGAATGGCAATTCTTCGCTTGCCTTTGTCCTGAAGTAGGGCAAGTTCTTGGGCAAGCGTGTCGACCCTGTCGAGTGCAGGAAGATCAAGAGAGCTGCTCAATGACATCCCACTGGCGTTTGCAAACGCTAGCAGCGGCCCCCGAGAGAAGCGTGACCAGGTGAGCGCTTCGGCAACGCTCAGCTAACGGCACGAAATAATTCGCTGAGGTGGCAGTGCTCTTCGACGAGTCGGAAGGCGTAGGTGGCCTTCACTGTTTCGTGGAGTCGCACATGTCCGAAGGCCTGTTCGATCACTTCAACGGTGGCCAATGTGTCGTGTTCAACCTTCAGAAGTGGGACCTCTAATTCATCGGCTCGATTGACCAGTTGCGGGAGAGGCTCTCCCGCGCCGGTGAGGATGAGGCACTGCGTTGAGGCCTCCAGAGCTGCGAGCTGAATATCGGTGCGATCGGCACCTGTTACCACTGCCATGTTGCGCCGCCGCCTGAAGAATTCCATCGCTGAATTCACATTCATGGCTCCGATACTCAGGGTCTCAACTAGGAGTTCGAGGCGTTCTTTACAGCAAATCACTCGAGCATCAAGACGTCGCACCAGCTCTCCAACGGTGACGCTGCGTAGAAGCGGAGATCGGGGCATCACCCCGAAGACCTTCAATCCCAGCGCCTGTAGAGCAGGCACAACGTGTTGGTTCAATTCCTCGACTTCATCGGGTGTCACCGCATTCAAAACAACACCGGCTAGTCGGTCGCCGAGCTGATGCTGCGCTGCTAGTAGTGCATCAACACTCCGGCTGTCTTGCCATAGATGCACAAGGATCACAGGAGCATCGAGTCCTTGGGCGAGTTGTACGAGGCTCAGGCCGTACATCAGGCCTTCATGGAGACTTCCTGCCGCCTCGAGCATGGTGAAGCTGTCTTGATCGTTTTGCAGATCGTTCAGCAGCATTTCGAGCCCTGTTCCCGCATCCAAATTCCCCTGGCGCAAGCGAGTTTCGGCTGTCTCTGGTGAGAGCAGGTGGAGAGACGGAATTAAGCGGGTCTCGTCGATCCCAAGGGTTGTGCCAACGAATCGCACGTCGTCATCAATCAGCGGATCAGGCAGAGGAGAACCTTTGGCTGTCCACTCAAGACTGGTGGCCAGTGGTTTCCCAAAGCGAACAGTCCGGCCCTCAGACAGGAGATGGCGGGCTAATCCGAGTACGAGAGCGGATTTGCCGCTGAACGGCTCACAGGATCCGATCAGCAGTGTGTTGCCCATGCAGGAGATCCCGGCGTGTTCAGCAATTTAGAGGTCAAGCCCCGTTGTGCTGTCATCGTTGAGGCGGAGAAGGGGTGAATGGTTTCGGCCAGGTTGTTGCCCCCCGATCCAAGTTCCCTTTCATGGCCAATCAGGCGTCTCCCTCCTCTGCTCCATTTCTCTCAGGGCGTTGGGCCGGCAGAACAGTGGGAATCACTGGAGCAAGTGGCGCGCTGGGACGGGCCTTAACCAAGGCTTTAAACGCAGAGGGCGCCTGGGTGATTGCTTTGAGCCACAGTCCGCCCCCCCAAGCTCAAACGACAACGGATGAGGCTCAAGAGTGGGTGCGTTGGTCTTGCGGAGACGAGCTTCAGCTCGATTCCATTCTCAAAAGAGTTGATGTGTTGTTGTTGAACCACGGCATCAACCCTGGTGGTGATCAGTGCCCCGCGACTCTCTCTAAAACCCTGGAGGTGAACGCATTAAGCCACTGGCGTTTGATACAGCAATTTGAGGCCATTGCTGATCAAGACCAAAATCGCGATCAGCCAAGGGAGCTCTGGGTCAATACCTCAGAGGCCGAGATCCAGCCGGCTTTGAGTCCTGGCTATGAGTTGAGCAAGCGATTGTTAGGTGAATTAGTCAGCTTGCGTTGGAACAATCGAAGCGCGACGCAGCGTCAAACCTTGCGGTTACGCAAACTCATTCTTGGGCCGTTTCGCTCCAATCTCAACCCAATCGGAGTTTTGACGTCTGCATTCGTCTCCAGACAGGTGATTTGGCAAGCAAATCTGGGGGTGAACTTGATCATCGTCACCCCCAATCCACTTACTTACTTACTGATGCCCTTGGTCGAACTGATCAGAAGGGTTTATTGCCGCTCATTGAGGGTCAACAATCTCCGCGATCGGTGAGGATTTCGCAACCATCAGACGTCACAACGATGGTGTGCTCCCATTGAGCGGAAAGGCTGCCGTCCTTGGTGACGACCGTCCAGCGGTCCTTCAAGGTGCGACAAGCATTGCTTCCTGCATTGAGAATCGGCTCAACAGCAAGCGTCATGCCTGGACGTAATTTGACGTTAGGAAGATCGTTAGTACGGAAATTAAATACAGAGGGCTCTTCATGGAGATTCCGTCCGACTCCATGGCCGGTGTAGTCCTCCACCACACTGAATTGATTGGCTTTGACGTGATCTTCGACTGCTCCAGCGATATCAAGAAGCGTGTTGCCGGCACGGATCTGAGAGAGTCCAGCCATCAATGATTCTTGGGCAACTCGACTGAGCTTGCGTGCTTCTTCGGAGACGTCACCGACGCAAACGGTGATGCAGCTATCTCCGTGATATCCGTCGAAATAGGCCCCCGTATCCACTTTGAGCAAATCGCCAGCGTGGATGACTCGTTTTTTGCTGGGGATGCCATGCACTACTTCGTTGTTGATGCTGGCGCAGATGCTCGCCGGGAAGCCGTGATAGCCCATGAAACTTGGGGTTGCGCCCATCTCCCTGATGCGGCGCTCAGCATGGGCATCGAGGTCCCCCGTGGTCTGGCCAGGCTCCACAAGCTCCATGATTTCGCGCAGAACGGTGGCGACGATGGAGCTGGCTTTCGCCATGATTTTCAGCTCACGGGCCGATTTGATTTCCACTCCACGACGTTGCTGGATGCGCGGGCCGGTGGCGGTGACAGTGGACCCCTTTGTGGAGGCCAGGAGGTCGGCGAACAAATTCATCGTGTTTCGGCGTTTCTTGTTTCAGGCCGTTAAAGCAAGCCGCATCGGCGGAAGCTCTACAGACAGTCCTCCTGTCACGCTATCAATTGCAATGGAGGGAACGACGGTGGCCCGCTTATTGGTTCGCGTACGCCAATGGCATCGCTTGATGGCTCCTCTTGTTGTGCTCCCATTGCTGGTGACTGTGAGCACCGGCGTGACCTATCGGTTAGCCAAGGACTGGGGGGGGTTGAGTCGTGAGCAGGTTCATTGGTTGATGACCATCCATGAGGGCGAGTGGCTTGGGCCTGTTCTCGAACCAGTTGTGGTTCTTCTCAACGCGGTCGGCCTGTTGTGGATGCTTGCAACCGGTGCCTGGCTCCTTCTGCAAAGCTTTCGAAGGCAGTGGATTGCGTTTCGGAAGGAGGCTGGGGGTTAAGCTGGTTGTTTGGCGTGTTACCAGGAGCTGGGATGGCGGTGGACCCTATAGAGACGTCTGTGGACGAAGCCACTGAGGCGACCAGCGGAACTACTGCTGTTGCTGAAAAATCAGCGGCAAAAGATTCGAAGAAGTTGAGTGCTTACGCACTGATTAAAGAATTCGAAGATGCACAGCTGAAGAGTGATCTCCCTGAGATCTACGTCGGCGACACCGTGCGTGTTGGTGTTCGTATCAGTGAGGGCAACAAAGAGCGTGTCCAGCCCTATGAGGGCGTCGTGATCGCTAAACGCCATGGAAGCCTCAACCAAACCATCACGGTGCGCCGCATCTTCCAGGGCATCGGCGTTGAGCGGGTTTTTATGCTCCACAGCCCACAAGTTGCTTCGGTCAAGATTGAGCGTCGCGGTAAAGTGAGACGTGCGAAGCTTTTTTATCTGCGGGACCGAGTGGGCAAGGCCACTCGCGTGAAGCAGCGCTTCGATCGCTGAGGCTTTCGCTTCAACGAATTAATGTCATCGTTTTTCGATGGTTAAGGGGTTCATCGCCTTGCGCCGTTAGTTCAGTTGGTAGAACGCAGGTCTCCAAAACCTGATGTCGGGGGTTCAAGTCCTCCACGGCGCGTCCGATGACCCCTTACTTGCAGTTTTCTTGATTTCGAGCATGGAGTTAGATCTTCAACCTGGTGATGTGGTCAAAGTGCTCGAATCAGCCGCTCTCGGCTGGGTTCGTGCACGAGTGATTCGCGTCAAGTCCGGTGGACGAGTCGTTGTCCAAAGTGATCAAGGTCGTGAATTTACGGCCCGAGGCAATCAAGTGCGTTTGATCGAACCAGCTGGATTTAGTAGTCCTTAAGCCCATTGTTCTGGGCCTGTTTTGGTCTTTCAGCCTCCCCAGTCGGGGAGGTTTTTTTGTTCGACTTGCGGGCGTCTATCAAAACCATGGCAATTTCATGGCTTCATCCCTGTTGGTTTGTCGTGGGGGCTGGTCAGTAAGTAGAGATGAGGTCCATCAAGCTCGCGTTGTTTCGATCTGACCAGTGAGCCTCAAGATTGCAGGTGAAACGTTCTGAAAACGTTGGCGTCTCCTCGAGTTTGTTGACGGAGGGCAGGGCGGCAGTTGATACTGGCCAAGTCGCACTAGCGGCAAAGGTCACTCTTTGTGGGTAAAACTCCCCCATTCGAGTTCAACCTGGGACCGTAGTTCAATCGGTTAGAGCACCGCCCTGTCACGGCGGAAGTTGCGGGTTCGAATCCCGTCGGTCCCGTTTTCATTCCCCCGGCTTAGTGACGGTTCGCGTTCGTCTGGCCCCAAGCCCCACTGGCACGCTTCACATCGGAACGGCTCGTACGGCTGTTTTTAATTGGTTGTTTGCCCGTCATCAAAACGGCAAATTTTTGCTGAGAATTGAGGACACGGACAAAGAACGCTCCAAGCCAGAGTTCACGCAAAATATTCTCGACGGTTTGCGCTGGCTTGGCCTGGACTGGGATGAGGAACCGGTCATCCAAAGCGAGCGGATTGAGGCTCACAAACAGGCCATCAGCCAATTGCTCGCTCAAGGTCTGGCTTACCGCTGTTATGCCAGCGAACAGGAATTAGATGCCATGCGTGAGGCCCAGAAAGCCTCAGGCAGGCCTCCTCGTTACGACAACCGTCACCGCCATCTCAGTGGTGAAGAGGAGGAGGCCTACCGGGCTGAAGGGCGAGAAGCGGTGATTCGTTTTCGGATTGATGACGAAGCCACCATCGTTTGGACCGATCTGGTGCGCGGTCCGATGCAATGGCGCGGCGCCGATCTTGGTGGCGATATGGTCATCGCAAGGCGAGCTCCTGCAAACACGGTTGGCGACCCGCTTTACAACCTCGTTGTGGTTGTTGATGACGCCGCTATGGCGATCAGTCATGTGATTCGAGGTGAGGATCACATCTCCAATACGGCCAAGCAACTGTTGCTGTACGAGGCGCTGGGGTTGAACTGCCCAAGTTTTGCTCATACGCCTTTGATCCTTAATCCAGAGGGACGCAAGCTCTCGAAGCGTGATGGCGTCACCTCTATTAGTGATTTTCGGGCCATGGGTTACACCGCAGAGGCCTTAGCCAATTACATGACCCTGCTCGGTTGGTCTGTTCCAGAGGGAACAGAGGAACGGTTCACACTTCGAGAAGCCGCTGAAGTTTTCAGTTTTGATCGGGTGAATAAAGCAGGTGCCAAATTTGATTGGGACAAGCTCAACTGGCTCAATTCCCAGGTTTTGCATGGTTGGTCGCCAGCCGAACTTCTTTCGGCAGTTGAACCCCTCTGGCAGAAACAAGGTTGGATTGTCAACGACCCCCTTTGGGCCAACGATTTAGCCGTTTTGCTCGGACCTTCACTCACCTTGATCGAAGACGGAGTGACGCAAGCCAAGCCCTTTTTTGAAGAACCTCCCTTAGAAGAGGATGGGCTGAAGCAACTAGATCAAGCAGGTGCCCGTCCTGCGCTTCAGGCACTTCTTTCCGCTCTTGAGCTGAATGCTTGGGATGGTCTAGATGTTGAGCGCGCCCAAACCTTGCTTAAAGATGCGGCCGCCTCCGCTGAAGTGAAAAAGGGTGTCCTCATGAAGAGTCTTAGGGCCGCATTGCTCGGTCGACTTCAGGGGCCAGACCTCATCACGACATGGGCGTTACTGGCCAGACTCGGGCACGATCGGCAGCGCTTGCGTCGTTGCCTCTGATACGGCAGAGGTCGTGGCGTCAGAGGCTTCTTCTGGACTTTCTGCAATTAGGCCAAGGATGCGTGCCAAGGGTTGCGCTGTTAGTCCTTGAATTCCCACGGTCATCAAAATTGTGAGGAAGACCAACCCTTGCAAACGCCCTGCACCCAAAATCCCAGCCTGTTCAAGGCGGATGGCAAACAAGGAGGCCACAGCTGCTGTCACGATTCCGCGTGGCGCCAGCCAGGCCATAAACAACTTTTGCCGCCATACCAAGGGCAAACCGATTGTGGCCACACTCACGGCGACTGGACGCACCACAAACATGAGCAGCAAGACACAGCTCACACCGCCCCATCCGAGCGGACTGAGCTCAGCCCATGACACATCAGCTGCCAGGAGTGGAAACAGCATGGTGATGGCAAGTGCAGCCAACTCTCGGATCAACTCATGGAGCTGACCGGCTTCTTCGGTTGACCGACGCCCGACCATGACGCCCGCGGCAACGGATGCCGGTAGGCCTGATTCAGGCAGAAGCCATTCGGCAATCGCGTACATGAGGAACAAGGCCCCAAGAGTGAGCTGTAGACGCAATCCGACCGGTTGCGAGGACTTAAGGCGTCGTAACCCCTCTGACAACAGCCAACCAACCGTGACACCAATCAGCACTCCTCCTCCGAGGCGTGCCAGCAGACCTTGGGCTAATTCACGCCAGCCATGGAGGTCTCCCAGCGCAAGTTCAAGGAGTAGCAATGCCAACACAGCCCCAATGGGCTCGAGCACCAGTCCTTCCGCTTCCAGCACATCTCCAAGGGGATGGGCTAAGCGAATTTGTTTCACGATCGGGGTGACCACGGTGGGCCCAGTCGCCAGCACGATGGCGCTGAAGACTGCTGCTAAAGACCATCCAAGGCCAGCGAGCCAGTGCGCTGCAAGGATTCCAGCACCGAGAGAAATGAAGATTCTCAGGACTGAGATGCGAAGCACCGTGGCTTTGATCGTGTCTCCAGGTAGTCGAAGGTTGAGACCTCCGTCAAACAACACCAAGCTCACCAACAGTCCGACAATGGTTTGCAGCCCTTGTCCAAGATCGAGAGGTTCAACGAGTCCTAGGCCAGAGCGCCCGATCAGCAGCCCTGAAAGAAGCAGCAAAACCACGCCATTGATATTGGATAAAGCTGCTAGCAGTCGCGCCCCTGCACCCGCAAAGACCGTGATGCCCCAAAGCAGCCCTAAACGCTCAGGCGTCATCGATCAAGGCGTATTGCGGTTCCACCCGCATTCCGATGACGGCATCCGGACGCACAACAAGAAACTCACCGTCTAAGTCACTGAGGGGGACATTGACAAAAGCCCCTTCAGCACTGGCATTGACCAGGCCTTGATACCAATCCTGGAATTGATCAAGTGACGCGAAATGCACCACTTCGCTCTGCCCGCCAGACAGGTGAAGGGAGATCCGATACCGGCGCGGAGTGCGGTTCATCTAGGAACCGTACTGCCCAGGCAACTCTCTGCACATCAGATGGAAGGTAGAGGGGGTGGCGTGGATAGCCCGCTTTGGTCAAGCCAGTCACGAAGGGGGGTGAAAGTACTCCTCGTCGATCGCTGACGTCGTTCAACATTTTTAAGACCTCTGCATCCCGCTGCCTCAATCCTCCGCCGACCCCCCATCCCAGCCAGAGATCCCATTTGGGTTGTTGAGCCCACTGTTGGAACCAGCTGTGCAAGATGAGATCGTTCTCAGCGCCGATGGGCTCTGCGCATCGGCACAGCAGGGAGGGGGAAGGGGAGATGCGGGCAAACAGATTCAGGACCACGAGATGGTGATACCCCCATTGGTGTGCAAACCCTTGAAGCCGTCTCAGGGTTGGGTCGTCTCGACGACCATCCGCTCGTGACGGATTCAGTCCAACGAACAGAAGCACCCGTCTCTGCTTCGAGATCTGATCACTGGATTGAATAGGGCGATGCAATAACCAGCGGTAAGCACCGCAAGAACTCAGTGCTGCTTCAGCTTGCCAAGAGTTCAAGTGCAGCCTCGAGAATCCTTCCACTTGCCTGGCCATCGCCGAAGGGATTCACAGCTTTTGCCATGGCGTTGTAGGCCTCACTGTTGTCTAACAACAATGAGGCTTCACGGTGAATGGCTGTTGGGTCAGTCCCCACCAATCGGGCTGTTCCGGCGTCAACGGCTTCGGGGCGTTCGGTGGTTTCACGGAGCACAAGAACCGGTTTTCCAAGAGCTGGTGCTTCTTCTTGTAATCCACCGGAGTCAGTGAGTAAGAGCGTGCAACCTTTCATGGCTGCCACCAAGCGGTCGTAATCCAGAGGTTCGGTCAGCGTCACGCGTGGATGGTCACCTAAAAGTGCCTGGAGGGGGTCACGCACGGTTGGGTTGCGATGCAAGGGCAGCAGCAACACGGTGTCGGGATGGCTGTCGAGCACACGAAGCATTCCATCCGCAATGTTCTTGAGTCGGTCTCCCCAATTTTCACGACGGTGAACAGTCGCCAAAATCACTCTTTGCGTGCCCCAATCGATGGCTAAGTCGCTCAAAGCAGGAGCGCGTTCTGACATCCGCAGCAGGGCATCGATCACGGTATTTCCCGTGAGCATCACGCGCCCAACAACCCCAGATGCTTGGAGGTTGGCTTCGGATTGCTTGGTAGGAGCAAAGTGAAGATGCGAAATTTGAGAAATCAAACGCCGGTTGGCTTCTTCTGGAAATGGATCGAGAAGATTGTCTGTTCGCAGTCCAGCCTCGACGTGGCCCACAGGAATTTGCTCATAGAAGGCAGCGAGGGCTGCAGCGAAGGCCGTGGTGGTGTCTCCTTGAACCAGCACGAGCTGTGGAGGGAACGCTTGAAAATCATCACGCAAGCCCTGCAGCGCCGCACAGGTCACGTGGGTGAGAGTTTGCCGTGGAGCCATCAGATTGAGATCCAGATCGGCGCTCAGGCCAAACAAATCCATCACTTGAGACACCATCTCCCTGTGCTGACCTGTCAGCACGACTCTGGTTTCCAAGGCCTCACAGGCCCGGAATTCTTGGATCACAGGCGCCAATTTGATGGCTTCAGGCCTCGTGCCCAAGACGATTGTCACGCGTGGCAGGCGAGCCATAACCATCCAGATTGTGAGCTAATCCTACGGTTGATCTCGCCGGTAGGTCTTGGCATCAACTTGCCAGATGACCAACCGTCGCGAAGCTGCATACAGCGGACACCATCAGCATGAGTCAGCCCGTTTTTCCTCCTGGCATTCCAGCGCGGCCAACGTTCACAGCTTCTCCAATTCAGCAGCCGTCGGCTTCGCCACCCCCGTCCTTAGAGCAGATCGTTCGTATCGCTTATGACCAAGGGCATTCCGATATTCATCTTGGGATCGGGGAGAGCCCACGATTTCGAGCTCGTGGCGAGATCATTCGCTCCGATTGGCCTACCACCGAACCGAGTGAGTTTCAGGACTGGCTAAGGGAGTTGCTCACGCCACAGCAGATCGACCACTTTAGACAGTGCAAAGAGTTCGACGGGGCTCATGCCTTCTCTTTCGTGAGGGTACGCATCAATTTGTTTGATGCTTTGAAAGGTGCCGCGATGGTATTGCGGCTCATTCCTCAAAAGATCCTGTCGCTGGATGATTTAAAGCTTCCGCATGTTCTGCAAGATCTTTGTGCTCATCCAAAAGGATTGTTGCTGGTAACTGGTCCTACCGGTTCAGGTAAGAGCACCACGCTGGCAGCCATGATTGATTGGATTAATCGCAATCAAAGTAGGCATATTCTCACGATTGAGGATCCCATTGAATTTGTGCATGAAAGTCGGCAGTCTTTAATTCGACAACGTGAGGTTGGTCGTCATACGCTTCAGTTTCACCATGCTTTAAGAGCGGCGCTGCGCGAAGATCCTGATGTGATCTTAGTTGGTGAAATTCGTGACAAAGAAACGCTTAGCACTGCAATGGAAGCCTCCCAGACTGGACATCTTGTCTTCGGGACGCTGCACACAAACTCAGCAGTTAAAACCGTTGAACGTGTTTTGGGAATGTACCAACCAGAAGAGCAAGAGAGTGTCCGGCAATCTCTTGCAGAATCATTGAAGGGAATTATTTCCCAGGGATTAATTCAAAGTGCTGGTGGAAAGAGGGCCGCATATCACGATCTAATGATTAATACTGATGCGTGCAAAGACTATATAAAAAAGGGCGCTTTAGATGATGTAGAAGACATCATGCAAAGAAGCGAATTTGATGGAATGATGACTGCCAATCAGTCCCTGCAACGCCTGGTTGAATCTGGTCAAGTTGAAGCCGAGAAGGCGCTAGCTGTAAGCCCTCGCCCGAATGAACTATCCCAGGCTTTAAGAGGCAGGGGTTGAGGGAGTTCAGGCTGCGTTATTGAACATCCGGACGATGAAAAGCGTTGCCATGCCAATGGATAATCCGAGCATGGCTAAACGCCCATTCCAGATTTCAGCTTGAGGAGTGAATCCTCTCTTCCAAGCATTCAATTCGATGGGATCGATGGGCTCTGCCACAACTTTCTGTTGGAGATCTGTTTTGGGAGCCATCAGGAGGATCTCGGGGGAGGCCACCTTAAGAGAAAATTTTAAAAGGGGGGTGTAGGGCCATAAAGGCTTAATGCTTTCTCTAATGGCCAGCGCGCCGAGACTCCTAGCTCTAGAGAGCTGGGCTCCACGCCGGTTGAGAGCCGACGCAATGCCGCTACGGCAACCATTGCAGCGTTGTCTGTGCAATAGGCCAAAGGGGCGATGTGTACAGACACCCCCTTGGTCTGTCCGACAGCATGCATTTGAGAACGCAAGCGATGGTTCGCGGCAACGCCACCCACCATCACTAAATGCTTAAGGCCCAGCTCTGAGCAGCAGCGCAAGCTTCGCTCCACCAAGACATCGGCCACAATTTGCTCGAAGCTGGCCGCAAGATCCGCAAGAGGAAGCTCCTCGGACTCACGCTTTAAGGCTTCCACGTGTCGGAGCACCGCAGTTTTGAGCCCGCTGAATGAAAAGTCATAGGGGTAGAAGCCTCCTTCTGGCTTGGAAACCCGCCCTTTGGGTAGCCGAAAACGTTTGGGATCACCTCCCACGGCGATGGCCTGAATCGCAGGACCTCCGGGGTACCCCAAGCCCATGAGTCGCGCCACTTTGTCGAAGGCTTCGCCGGCAGCATCGTCATGGCTGCGCCCCAGGCGTTCCATCTCTCCATGCAAATCCACCCGAATGAGTTCGGTGTGCCCGCCACTCACAAGAAGCACCAAATAAGGCGCTTGTGGTGGGTCATCTGCCAAAAACACCGATGCCAAGTGTGCCTCGAGATGGTGAACGGCGAGGAACGGTTTTTGATGCAGGGCGGCCAGTGTCCGCCCAGTAATAGAGCCCACCATCAGGGCTCCCACGAGGCCAGGTGCCACGGTCGCCGCGATGGCATCGAGGTCTGCCGCAACAAGACCTGCGTCTTCTAAGGCGAGCTCCACGAGCCTTGGGAGCGCTTCCACGTGCCGGCGCGAGGCGATCTCAGGAACGACCCCACCCCATTTCGCGTGCTCCTCAACTTGAGAGGCGATGCCATGGGACAAAACCGTGAGCTGGTCGCCCTGCTGACGGAGTACCGCCGCGGCTGACTCGTCACAACTTGTTTCGAGGGCAAGCACTGTGGGCATGAAGATGGAGGGGGCTCCCCTACTGTCCGTTTGTGACATCCTGCCGCTTTGGGGCAGGCTCAACAGGAACCGTTCCGATGCGTCGTCTCTTCGCTCTAGCGCTCTCGGCCCTGCTGGTGTTCGGCTTTGCCCCCGTCGCCAAGGCGGATGTAGCTGGTCTGACACCCTGCGCCGAAAGTCCCCGTTTTCAGCAGCGTGCAAGCGCTGCCGCCACGCCTCAAGCTAAGGCTCGTTTCGAGATGTATAGCGAGGCTGTATGCGGTGAAGATGGGTTGCCTCATTTGATCGTGGATGGTCGTTGGAGCCATGCCGGTGACTTCGTCTTCCCAGGTCTGATGTTCCTTTACATCACTGGATGTATTGGCTGGGCAGGTCGTGAGTACCTCAAAGGCACTCGTGGCACCAAAGAGCAATACATGAAAGAGATTCAAATTGATGTGTCTCTTGCCTTCAAGTCTGTGCTGGCATCAGCCACCTGGCCTATCGCTGCTTTTGGTGAACTCACGAGTGGCAAATTGCTTGAAAGCGACGACAAGGTGACGATCTCTCCTCGCTGAACTCGCTCCACGAAGTCCTTACCTTTCTCACGATGAAGAAATTCCTTACTACTGCACCAGTCGTTGCTGCGATTTGGTTCACTCTCACCGCCGGAATCCTGATCGAGTGGAATCGCTTTTTCCCAGATCTTCTCTTCCACCCCATGGGCTGATCGTTCCGTCCTTAAAACCATCTAAGAAGGGGCCCCTTGTGGCCCCTTTTTTATTAGGTACCGGTCAAGTTCATCTTGTTCTCTAATTCGGCTAAAGCTGTTTCAAGATCGTCGTTGACGATGACAGCATCGAATTCTGTTTGAGCTGCTAACTCGTCTTGTGCTCGTTTGAGACGACGCTGGATCGCCTCTTCTGCTTCGGTCCCGCGGCCGCGAATTCGTTTCTCAAGTTCCTCCACGCTTGGTGGTGCAAGGAAAAGTTGAATGGCTTCCGGCAAGCTTTTTCTCACCTGCCTGGCTCCTTCTAATTCAATTTCAAGAAGAACGGGAATTCCGTTTGCAACGCGTTCGCTAACAGGTTGCCGAGGTGTGCCGTAGCAGTTACCAGCGAATTCAGCCCACTCCAGCAAGCCACCACTTTGAACAAGTTCGTTGAACCGTTCCTTGGAGTGAAAAAAATAGTGAATTCCGTCGATTTCTCCACTGCGCGGAGCACGCGTCGTGGCCGATACGGAGAGCCATATCTCTGGATGACGCTCTCTCAGTCGGGCCACCAAGGTGCCCTTACCGACGCCGCTAGGACCGGTGAGCACCGTGGGCCTGGCGATTGATCCATCAGGAGCCATGCGTTGCTTGAGACTGCATCGCAGGGTAGGAAGGCTTCTTGTTCAGCCTGCTTCTCAGGCAATCCATGGTCAGCCAAAGTCCGCAAGTGATGGATCTCACCAGCCTGAGGGCTGTGCTGGCGGATTTGCGTGCACGGCTGCTACCGAGCCGGTTTGAGAAAGCTCAACAGCCTGATCCTCAGACGCTGCAACTTGGGTTTCGCACCCTGCGAGGAATGATTTGGTTGGAACTGAGCTGGAAAGCAGAAGTTCCCCGGTTGGTTGAAATTACGGCGCCACCCAAGCAGGGTGCTGGAAGCACACTGGCGCAACAGATTCAGCATGGACTCCGCCAACTGGCGCTGACGGAGCTCGATCAGGAAGGTTTTGAACGGGTCGTGCACTTTCAGTTCGCGCCTCGACCTGGACAGCCTCCCCAGCGCACCTTGGTGCTTGAACTCATGGGGCGTCACAGCAATGTGTTGTTGCTTGATGAGAGGCAACGCATCACTGCGATTGCACGTCAGGTCCGCTCGCACCAGTCGAGAATCAGGCCGATTGGTACAGGAGATGCCTATAGCCCCCCTCCGGCCCTTCAAGGCATTGCTCCCCGGCTGGATGAGCCTGAACAGCGCTGGAGACAGCGCTTGGAGCTCTTGCCTTTAAGCCTGGAAAAGGCGATGCGAAGTGCCTATCAAGGCATTAGTCCTGTTTTAGCGAAACAACTGGCTGGCGAGGATGAAGACGCTGGCAGAGCGCGATTGGCGACAAGCGTTCATGCGCTGAGCGAGCGGGAGTGGCAGATGTTGTTCCAGCGCTGGCAGAGCTGGCTGAAGGCACTTGAGACCGACGGGTTTGAGCTGCTATTTGATGGACCCAATTCCTATCGCGTTTGGAAGCCTGCGTCTGCAGTGCCGGTGTTGGAAGACCTTTCAACACCTGAACAACCCCTAAGTCTGCGTCTAGGTGAGTACTACGCCACCGTCCTTCAGCGGCAAGACCTGAATCGTGCCACTCAGGATTTGCAAAAGCAGCTCAAGCAGTTAAGAACCCGTGAGGAGGCCCTGATGGCTGACCAACGGGCTGGCCTGGAGGAGACGGGTGCTGCCGATGACTTGCAACAGCAGGGAGATGCGTTGTTGTGTCAGCTGAGTCCGAATCGGGAGACCATTGATCGCGCCCAAAAGTTGTACGGAAGAGCGCGAAAACTGAGAAGGGCAGTCCCGGCTCTGAAAGAACGGTTACAGCATCACCAAAGCCGGCTCGTGTTACTCGAGGGCAGTGAAACCTTTCTCGAAGAGCTGACGGGTGCTGATTGGGACGGATTAGAGGCGCGCACTCAAAGCCTTCTAGACCTGCGTGAAGAGTTAGATGATCTGTTGGCTCCCAAACGGCTTCGCCGTCGCCGCCGACAAGGGTCGCGTCGCGTCGACCCCCAGCCTCTCGAGATTCGCAGCCAGGCGGGGCTGCTGATTCAAGTGGGCCGCAATCATCGTCAAAACGACTGGATCAGTCTCCGGCGGGCACGACCTGGTGACCTTTGGTTTCATGCCCAGGAGTGTCCGGGAAGTCACGTTGTGTTGAAGGCATCGGCTGGTTTTGCGGACGAAGAGGACGTGACTCTCGCTGCTGATCTGGCTGCATGGTTTAGCCGTGCTCGGGGTAATCGCCGTGTTGCTGTGGTCAAAGCCCCTGTGGAGCATCTTCAACGGATTGCTGGTGCAGCGCTTGGAACGGTGCAACACAAAGATGGTGAGGTTGTCTGGGCTGAGCCAGATCGAGCAAGACAGCGACTGAGTGCCGGCAAGCTCTTAGCCTGAGTTGACCCAATAGCAGTCGGACTGATCCCTCCCGAGCCGAACGAGAAAACAGCACTTCCCGCTCCCGAACCGATTCGGGTGAATCTTCAACCAGAGCAATTTCCACCCAACGATGTGGAAATGTCCCTGGTGGATCACCTGGAGGAGCTGCGTCAGCGTGTTTTTCGCAGCCTGATTGCGATTGTGATGGGCGCTCTGGCCTGCCTGCTCGCGGTGAAACCGTTGGTGAGACTGTTGGAAGAACCCGCCGGATCGATCCGATTTCTTCAGTTGGCGCCTGGAGAATTTCTATTTGTTTCGTTCAAGGTTGCCGGTTATGCGGGACTCACCTTGGCGATTCCTTACGTCTTGTATCAAGGTTTGGCGTTCGTTTTGCCCGGTCTCACGAGGAACGAGCGTCGTCTTATCGCTCCCGCTGTGGCGGGCTCAGCAGTGCTGTTTTTTGCAGGAATTGCTTTTTCCTGGTGGGCACTGATTCCTGCAGCCCTTGGCTTCTTAGTGAGTTACGGGGCTGATGTGGTGGAACCGATTTGGTCAATCGAGCGCTATCTCGATTTTGTGCTTCTGCTGATGCTCTCCACGGGATTGGCATTTCAATTGCCCGTCTTGCAGTTGTTGCTTGGATTGTTTGGCTTAGTCCGTTGGAAGCGGATGCTCTCGGCCTGGCGTTGGGTCGTATTGCTTGCTGCGCTTGCAGGAGCCGTATTAACCCCATCCACTGATCCAATCACGATGTCGCTACTCGCCGGGGCGATTTCAGGCTTGTTTTTCGTTGGTGTGGCTCTTGTCGCGGCCGTTGAACGATTCAGACCAGAAACTCCTCCAGACGGTCCTCCCCCTGCAGCTGCAGGCTGAGTGCTTTCCCGAGTCGGGGACGGTCTCGCGTGTCGTTTAACCAGGTGCGGACGGCGCCTGCTTGGCCTAGGCGGTTCACCACGTCCACCACTTGGGCTAGGTGGGTGCGGTATTCCTCCTCGTTTAACGGGAAGGATTGTTGCTCGAGATAGGCCCACATCACCTGGAGATACAGCCGCTTGCGCCTTACAACGAGTTGCATGTCGTAGCTGGCTTGCCAGCGCTCGCGCAGCAGGTCGATGACCTCATCGACCGTTAGTGGAGGGATGGATTGTTCGAATGGTGGTTCTACAAGCACGGAAACGGCTGAGTGGATCATCTAAAAGCCCAGTCGTTGCAAAGCGTGACGGGACCTTTACCCTCCATAATGGACCTCATTCAGTGTTGATTGAGCGTCAGCCATGACTCAGATGCCAGCTAGTGATGTGCCCGGTATGGGCCGTCGGCAGTTCATGAATCTGCTGACCTTCGGATCCGTCACAGGCGTGGCCCTGGGGGCGCTTTATCCGGTGGCGAATTACTTCATCCCGCCCAGAGCTGCTGGGGGTGGTGGTGGCACCAGTGCCAAGGACGAGCTCGGTAATGCGGTAACCGCGAGCGGTTGGCTGAGTAGTCACGCTGAGGGTGATCGCAGTCTTGTCCAAGGCTTGAAAGGTGACCCCACCTATTTGATTGTGGAAGGCGCTGATGCCATCGGGAGCTATGGCATCAATGCCATTTGCACACACCTCGGTTGTGTCGTGCCCTGGAACAGCGGAGCCAACAAATTCATGTGTCCTTGCCACGGCAGTCAGTACGACGCCACAGGCAAGGTCGTGCGCGGCCCCGCGCCTCTGTCTTTGGCATTAGCCAATGTCAGCGTCGACAACGACAACGTGTTTGTCAGCCAATGGACTGAAACCGATTTCCGGACGGGCGAAAAGCCCTGGTGGTCCTGATCAGCCCCTGCTTTTTGCTGTCTCTCTCCTACCTCGCTTTCTCATGCGTCGCCTGCTCTCCTCTACTTTTGCCGCACTGATCGTCGGCCTTGCTGTCTTCAGCGCACCCTCCGCAAGTTGGGCCTACCCCTTCTGGGCACAACAAAACTACGACTCTCCCCGGGAGGCCACCGGCAAGATCGTTTGTGCGAACTGCCACTTGGCCCAAAAGCTCACTCAGGCAGAAGTTCCCCAGTCCGTTTTGCCTGACAGCGTTTTCAAGGCAGTTGTCAAGATTCCCTACGACACCGATGTTCAAGAGCTGGGTGCTGATGGCAGTCAGGTTCCTCTCCAGGTCGGAGCTGTGGTGATGCTTCCTGATGGCTTCACGCTCGCTCCTCAGGATCGCTGGACCGATGAGATCAAGGAGGAAACGGAAGGCGTTTATTTCACCGAGTACAGCGACGACCAACCCAACATCATCTTGGTGGGGCCAATCCCTGGTGATGAGCATCAAGAGATTGTCTTTCCCGTGCTGGCTCCTGACCCCGCGACGGATAGCAGCATCAGTTTTGGTAAGTACTCCATTCACGTTGGTGGAAACCGCGGCCGCGGCCAGGTGTACCCAACCGGTGAAAAGAGCAACAACACCGTCTACACGGCGCCGGCTTCAGGCTCTGTGAGTGCCATTGAGCCTGGCGACAATGGAGCAAGCGTGGTCACCGTGAAGTCTGCCGATGGTGCTGAAATCACTGAGACCGTTCCAGTGGGTCCTGCTCTGTTGGTTTCTGTTGGCGATGTAATTGAAGCTGGAGCCCCCATCACCGACGATCCCAATGTTGGTGGATTCGGTCAGCTCGACACCGAAGTTGTTCTGCAGAACCCAGTTCGCATTTACGGCATGCTCGCGTTCTTCGCCGCAGTTGCTTTGGCTCAGATCATGCTGGTTCTGAAGAAGAGGCAGATTGAGAAGGTACAAGCTGCTGAAGGCGTCTGATCAAGGTGATCATTCCCGCTGTATTTACATCACCTGGGCCCGTGCTTTTTCAGCTCGGGCCTATTACTTTGCGTTGGTACGGGCTGCTCATTGCCCTAGCCGTACTCATAGGCCTCAATTTATCGAGTTGGTTAGCTAAACAGAGAAATCTCGAATCGGGATTAATTAGTGACCTTCTGCCAATTTTGGTGTTGACTTCAATTATTGGTGCACGTTTATATTATGTGGCCTTTGAATGGCGCTCCTACCAAAACTCTTGGTGGGATGTGTTTGCGATATGGCAAGGGGGAATTGCGATCCATGGAGCATTAATAGGAGGCACGATCTCCGTGATTTTGTTCTGTCGTTGGCGGAAAGTTTCCTTTTGGGATCTGCTCGATGTTTTGGTCCCATCCGTGATCCTTGGTCAAACAATTGGCCGCTGGGGGAATTTTTTCAA
>QCVQ01000021.1 GCA_003210315.1 Synechococcus sp. AG-686-F08
TTTTCAAGCCGGTGCGATTAAACGGCATCGGCAACAACCCAGGAAGTCGATTCGCCGGAACCGGGCCATAGCTACCACCCATACGGCCAAGGAAACGTCGATGGGTGCGAGGTGTCCCAACTTCCTTGAACTCAATGGAACTCTTCAATCCTGGGAGGAGTGCTTCGAGCCGAGCGATTAAGCGATCAGCATCCTTCTGCTTCTTATCTGCGTAAGCCGAGGGGGAGAGACCTTTCCAACAGCGCATATCACTCTGCGTAAAGGTGTGCAGGATGTGACGTCCAGCTGGAGCCAGAGAAGGATCCAGAAGAGATGGCATCGATACGAACACCACGCCTTGCTCGGCTTCCATCTCAGCCCAATCCTCAAGCAACAGGTGATGACAATGGAAACCATTGGGAACCACAGAGGCGTCAATGCCGAGATGGAGGGACAGGAATGATGACGAAGGCTGATAACGCTTGCGCCATGTGGTTTCAGCTGCTGGCGTGTGCTCAGGGCCAACGAGAGTTGAGTCTGTGGACCCCTCCCCAGCAAAGGTGTCCCAGCGAGTGGCGTTGCTCACGACCCGCTTGGCTCTTAGCTCCTCGCCATCGGCAAGACGAACACCAACAGCTTGACCTTGTTCAATCAGAACGTTGGTCACGCGATGCTTGTAGCGAATTTCGCCGCCATTGGCTTCCAGACCAGCCACGAGTTTTTCAGCGATCACACCCACGCCGCCTTTCGGATAGTTGATGCCACCGGCATGCCGATCGGAAAACACCATGCCTGCATTGATCATGGGTGTGCGATCTGCTGGCATCACGGACCAACAAAAACATTCCATGTCGATCAGACGTAAAAGATCCTCATCCTTAATGTGCTTTTTAGCCACATCTCCAACATTGAAAGGAAGCCAGCGAGCCAGTCCAAGGCAGGCAAGTGGAGCCTTAAAAAATACTTTTGCGAGATAGGCCGGATCCTCCAAAGAGAGCAAAGGCATCGCATCTAAACAACGAAACACCTGCCAGCAAGTCTCATAAAAAGCACTAATCCCCTCGGCTTCATGGGGAAAGCGAGCACTCATTCGCGTAATGAAGTCGTCATAGTCCCTGTCCACGGCCATCGTGAGGCCGTCTGGCAGGTGATATTCAAGCTGCACAGCATCAGGCACCGTCGCGCAGTGTTGGCCCACATCGGCCAGGGCTCTGGTGAGCAGGTTGGTATGCCCCTTCTCTCCAAATCCGAAAATCATCGAAGCGCCAACATCGAAGGTGTATCCCTCCCGTCGAAAGCTGCCTCCAGATCCCCCAGGAATCAGATAGCGCTCAAGGACCAGGGTCTTCGCTCCCTTCGCGGCCAGTTGTGATGCTGTGACCAGGCCACCGATGCCGGATCCGATGACAATTACATCCCAGTCAGGCATCGGAGCGACGATTCATCCTTCGATTTAGACCCTAGGAGGCTCCGGTCGTGGAAAAGGGAGGGGTGGCGGTCAAAATCACTTCTGATCGAACCGGCATGGCCAAGAGCTCGCAGCAGCGCTCCTCAATGCGTTCTCGAATCAGATCAATGGCTGCACCATCCATCGGTTGATTGGGATTGAGATACACCACCACAAAAGCCGTGCGCCCTACCTGCATCACGGTGAGTTCCAGCAACCAACACGACAACCCGGCCAGCAAGTCTTCCAGAGCGAGGCGAGTGCTGCGAACGATCTCCGTTTCTGCTGATGCGCCAGCAGCTTGTCCAAGTGCATTCAGAAAAGTCTGCAAAGGGTCTTTGAGGATGACGATGCTGACCAATAACACCAACAGCGAATCGATGATGGGGCTGAGGGCTGCCAACGGCGTTCCCTTCAGCAGCGGTGCGCCCAGCAAAGCAATGCCGGTCAGCCCACTAATCAAGGCATCAATTCTCGCGGCCTTTGCTTCCGTCAAAAGCAATTGAGACTGACGGCCGGAGCGATTCCAATCTTGGTCATGGCGCCATGCCAGACCCCAGCAAATCGCCACCATCGAGGTGGAATAAAACGCCACGGGGCCAAGGGTGACCACGGGAATGGAACCTCCTCTGGCGTAATCAATCAACGTGCTCAGGCCACTAATCGCAGCAAAGCTGAGAACGCCAATCAGCACGAGTGAACGGAAGAGGACGTACAACGCTTCTTGACCGTCATAGCCGTAGGGATAGGCCCGATCGGGAGGACGCACCACATTGCGACTAATCCTCGAAGCGACAAGACCTGAACCCACCATCACCGCCGAATAAAGACCATCGAGAAGAAGGGCATACGACCCGGAAAGCACATGCACACAAATGCCGGCAACGGCCATACAGGCACTGGCATAAATGCCAATGCGCAGCGAGCGGATTTCGATTTGACGCGCGTCAAGCGGTGCAAGCGACATGGGCAACCTGACTCTCTTCGATGGTTCGCTGAAGATCCGCCAAGGCTCTATCGCGATACGCGCCATACCGAGCGCGCTTGTCTCTGATCCGCTCCGGCAGTTCAGGCATCAAGCCGAAATTGGGAGGCATTGGTTGGAATTTGCCCGAAGGTGCCTCACTGATGAAATGGGTGAGTGCTCCGATCATCGTGGTGTGCGGCAACTGAATCGGTTCTTGAGCATGAACCAACCGTGCTGCATTTGTGCCTGCCAACCAGCCCCCTGCAACAGCGGCTGCATATCCCTCGGTGCCTGTGATTTGGCCGGCAGCAAGTAGATGTTGGCGGCGGCGAAACTGGAGGGTCGGCTCCAACAGTTCTGGTGCCTCCAAAAAGGTGTTGCGATGCATCACCCCAAATCGAACGAAATCAGCCTGCTCCAAGCCAGGGATCAACCGCAGCACCCGTTTCTGTTCACCCCATTTGAGATTGGTCTGGAAACCCACAAGATTCCAGAGCCTGCCGTCCTTATCTTCCTGTCGCAATTGCACGACGGCATAGGCCCGTTTTGCGCGGCGCACGTCACGGTTATTCACATCACCCCAGCGCGGATCCCATAAACCGATTGGCTTGAGAGGGCCGTAACGCATCGTGTCTTCCCCTCGACGGGCCAACTCCTCAATCGGCAAACAGCCCTCAAAAAAAGTGGCGCTGGTTTGGTCAAAGTCCTTCAGTTCTGCTTGTTCTGCCTCCAGCAGGGCCGTTCGGAAGGCGAGAAACTGCTCCCGATCCATCGGGCAATTGATGTAGTCGGCATCGCCCTTGTCGTAGCGACTGGCCCGAAAAGCCCTGGTCATATCGATACTTTCACCCTCAACGATCGGGCTGGCCGCGTCGAAGAAATGGCAATCCTCTCGGCCGGTAAAAGCGCGTAGGTCATCAGCCAACGCTTCACTGGTCAGAGGACCTGTGGCCAGCACGGTGATCTGATCAGGATCAGGAAGAGTTAGCTGCTCTTCTCGACGAATCGTCACCAAGGGGTGATCGTCCAAAGCAGATGTCAGTGCTGCGCTATAGCGGCCTCGATCAACAGCAAGAGCTCCGCCGGCAGGGACGGAATGATCATCAGCCGTGTGGATCACAAGTGATCCAAGACGCCTTAATTCTTCCTGCAACAAGCCCGCTGCGCGGTCACTGCTGAGAGCTCCGAAGCTGTTGCTGCAAACAAGCTCAGCAAACTCAGAGCTGTGATGAGCAGGCGATCGCTTGATAGGGCGCATTTCCCAGAGCGTGACGGGTACGCCTGCTTTCGCAACCTGCCAAGCAGCCTCTGTACCGGCAAGGCCGGCACCAATCACAACAACCGAAGACTGTTCGCTCAAGGACGATGGAATCGAGAACTCAGCTCAACCCTATCGATCACCATCAAGCACGGCTTCGCCTGATCATCAGCTGAAGCTGCCCAACAGCAGCACGACCGATGTTGAACCCAGCCCAGGCAAGTGCCAGAAGGATCGGAGAAGCCACGAGCACGAGCCGAAGGTCCATGAGTTGATGCACAAAAACCTTTGGAGTTTAAGGACAGTCGGGAGAAGCCGGGATCAACAGTGGGCAGTCCGTTTGGTTTTGCAGCAATTGAGACCACCGCCCAGCCAGCTCGGCGTAATGATCTGCGTGAAGCCACTGATCCTTGATTTCTTCCTGACTCAGCTCACGTTTCACCTTGGCAGGCACACCTGCCACAAGCGTTTGGGCTGGGACATCCTTGGTGACCACAGACCCAGCGGCAACAAGAGCCCCTCGCCCAACGGTGACGCCATTGAGCACAACGGCACCGATACCAATCAGACAGCCAGCCTCAAGCAAAGCACCATGAACAACGGCTCGATGTCCAATCGTCACGTGTTCACCAATGTGAACAGGAAATCCTGGATCGCCGTGCAAAACAGCCCCCTCCTGAACGTTGCTGCAGGTACCGATATGAATTGGTGCCATATCGCCACGCGCAACGGCCGTTGGCCAAATGCTTGCCCCTGAGCTCACAGTCACATCGGCCATCAGCACAGCTCCAGGTGCAATAAAGGCATCCGAAGCAATGCAGGGCTGGGACCAAAGGTTGTTCATTCCTAACTCGGAGATCAGTACAGGGAGGAAATATCTTGCGGGAGGATCGTTGAGTGATAACCTCCATGAGTGCCTGATTGGCATGCCCATGCGGCGGGTCGCTAGCTCAGCGGTAGAGCACTCGGCTTTTAACCGATTGGTCCTGAGTTCGAATCTCAGGCGACCCATTTGTTCAAAGCTACACCTTTTTCCATTCTTTCTTAATGGTTTCAGGCAAAAGCTCCTTGGATTGGGAAAATCATGAAATCCGTCGCGATAGTTGACGATGATCCACGATTACGAGAACTAATACGAGACGAATTAATTGATGAAGGAGTAGAGCCTTTTGTTTGCTCAGATGGGGAAGCTTTGCTGGAACTACTAGATCAACGCAAAATAGATTTAATTTTGCTGGATTTAATGATGCCAAAGATGGACGGAATGACATGCCTACAACGTCTGAGCGAGCGTTGCAATACTGTTCCAGTTTTGGTCGTTACTGCATTTAATGAAGACCACAAACGCATCAAAGCGAAAGCTCTCGGCGCTAGCGATTTTATTCTCAAACCAGACTTATTCAAACTGCTACCTGAATTACTAGAGCGTTATCTCTAAGCAGAATTTGTCACCCCGGCAGATAACCTTGGGCGTGGAAATCGCAATGTAACGACAAGACCATGACAGCCTGAGTTGGCAGGTGATTGAGGAGACGAGCAACTAGCTGAACCTCCCATTCCTTCCATCAGGCTTTTCACCAAAGGAAGCCCTAGTCCTCCTCCATCAGTCATGTCGGCATTTCGATGATCCTCAATGCGGGTAAATCTGTCAAACACTGCAGCACATTGCTCTTCATTTTGGAGACCAGGACCATCGTCAATGAATTGAAGCTCAATGAAGGATTTTGATTGGATCAGTAGGATCTGAATTGATGGCTTAGAAGAGGAAAAACGACAACTATTATCAAGAAGATTATCAAGAATTAGATGAAAAGCATCCCGATCAACCTGAACTTGATAGTCAACAGCTTCATTGGCAACATTGACCTGAAGACAGCCTCTTAAGTCGAAGCTAAGCTTGGCAGCCCAATGATCAACAAAAGTTCGTAAATCATCGATTTGCAACTTCCAACGGCGATAATCAGTATCTAATTCAGAAAGCAATAAAAGATTATCAACAAGAGTTGCCATCCTATGAGTTTCCGCAGTGGCATCAGAGAGGGATTGGCGAATATTGTCAGAAAACTGTTCTTTACGCTTTAGGCGATGCAGATTTCCAGTAATAATTGCAATTGGAGTTCTTAATTCGTGAGCCAGATTATCGATAAATTGTCGTTGCCTCGCCAAGGCTTTCTCCAATGGATCGAGATCACGAAATATCAGCAAAATAAAGCTCTGATTCATTTGAATAATCAGACGCCAACTCACCGATCGCCTAATTAGTCCTGACTTTTCAAGATCATTAGCAGGAGTAGAGAGTGCTTGTATTAGATAGGAATTACGGCCCTCACCAGATAGGGCTTTTTGTAAAGGGTGACTGGGCTCATCATCACCCAAGGGGCTCCGATCAAGGTGATAAAACTGCAGCAAAGCTGAAAGTGGTCTTCCAACCATCTGCAATGTGATTCCGCCTCCCCAAAGATCTGCGGCTTGCTGATTTGCCCAGCGCACAGCAGAAGATTCGTCAACAATCAGCATCGCCTCACCAGTCGAGTCGAATGCAACTCGTAGCAATCCGAGCGACTGACTCATCTGCTGTATCAGAGATCTGGACTCTGCCGACCCTGAAAAGCTGTCTTCAACAAGCATGGGGGCCCTCCAGGGGCCTCAGCGTTGCCGCAAAGCTCCATCCACCAGCATCGCTGCGTTCAGCAACGATGAAATGTTCACTTCGAATCTCAGCTCCGTCACTACAAATCGTCGCCAGCTCGAGAGGGTGATTCACAAGCTTTGAGGTCTCTGTGAGCTTGAAGCGAGAGAAACCTGCGTGATGGAGCTCGCGGAACGATGAGGGCAGGATCATCCCAATGGTTTGACCCACTAAGCGTTCGTCCCAGCCATAAATCAGGCGAAAGCGGTCATTGAACTCAACCACCTGACCCTGGGCATCCGTTCGAACGAAAGGGAGATTGTGTTGCTGCCTTAACGCATCAACTGCGCCAGGAGTCCAGGAATTTGACATGCCCGGAAAAGCTTTTTGTCAGCTTAGACACGCATCTACAGGATCAAGTGAACCCATTCCTTTAAAGTGGAAGAGCCACGGGGTGTAGCGCAGTTTGGTAGCGCGCCTGCTTTGGGAGCAGGATGTCGCAGGTTCGAATCCTGTCACCCCGATGCCCGAGACGTCAGTATTGACGGGCTCAGTTGCCGCCTCCCCAGGGCGGCTTTTTTATTGCTCAGTAGAGAGTGTGCCAGCTGTGTGCCAATGGCCCTCTAGTCGTGGGTAGTTTTTCCAGCTCTGGACGCCAGCCATTGGCGATCAGGTGGCGGTTCGCCTCAAGGATGGTCTGCCTGGCACTGAGCTTAGGCTCATGCTTGAGAGGGTTTTGGCAACGGTGTGCGCAGGCGCCGCGTCGACTTGTTTCGGCAAGACCACTTCGGCTGCGAAAAACAACGCCCCACCCAGTCCAGCACCAGTAAGAGCACCGAGACAAACACCGCCTAACCCTTTGAAGAAAGTGTGCATTGCTTGAGACCTATCGACTCCCACACCATCTCCTGAATCAATGGCAAAGGTGATGACCACCATCAAGCGGTGCTGTGATCTTGCTCACACAGGAAATACGTCATCACAAAAGAATTACTTAGCTAGGCGAAGCCTGACCAACCGATCCTCTGCAGGTTGATCCACATCTCGATGCACAGGTGCCTGAGCATCCTTTGCTTTCGTACGGGTTGCCCAGCTGTGATGACAAGCGGTAGTAGCTCACCAGAACGAACTGAGCATGTTGCGTTTACGAGTGAAGTCAGGAGATTTGGTAATTGTTTTTAGGACAAAACCTATATTGAATAGTCTATTACGATAATTTTTTCTAAAATAGGCAATAGTGTGGTTTTAAGCTTTTCGTGATCTGGATGCGGCAGATATCTATTGCGTGCTTCTTCATTAGCGAAAATGATTTGAATACAATGCGTAAATCCCTCACTAAATCCTTCAGGACTTGTATTCTCACCCCACTCAAAACCACTTATGCCCTCAATTTTATGTTGAATTTCAGAAAATTCACTTCGCGCTCGAACAATATCTTCGCTTAGCACTCCCTTCTTGAATTGAACAAATAACAAATGCCTTATCAATTCATTCAAGCGATTCTCTTAAGTCTATTCAAAATGTGATCTTAGTCAACGCTACTGATAACCCTAAACCTGTATTTTTTATATCACCATTGACTTGTCCGGAAAAGAGTCTGCCGTAAAAGGGACGAGAGAGACTCAAAAGTCCACACCATGTTCCAGGTGGACAACGTGGCAACGGCTGCATCACTTGGGTCAACGGAGATGAGATCTCTTATGTGGCTTGCGGCAGCCTCAATAACAGGAAAGTAGGTCTTAGTGTGATCTGGACTGCTATTCCAGCTGATTTGTGGTGAAACAAAGGATTTGTATCAGGTTGCACAAAGAAAGTGTTCTGGTCTTTGATACGGCAACTTTTGATGGTGACAATCACACGATCGAAACTCCGGCAAATCAAAACAATATCAAGGGTGGAGATCGTTAGACCATTGATCGGTTGGTGGTGCAACAAGCAGGATGTCGCAATCTCTCTGGTTGACCTGCACGACCATAATTTTGCGCGGATAAGTGTTGAATCCCTTCCTTGCTGTCTCCACTGCAGCAACTAGATCATCGACGGAGGCAATCGCACCCGCTTCTAAGTCTTTCTTTGCTTCAGACCACTGCAGTGCAAACTCCTCTCCACCATCCTCATCCATCAACAGGGAGTTCATTGCATTCACGGCTCCAATCTCATTTGTGAGTTTGAGGTAACGCTTAACCTGAGGTGATGACATTGCTGCTGAGACCTTCAGATGATTCGACAGTCCAGACAGAGTCGTTTCCATCACTTCAACTTCCTGTGTAATGACGACGCACGGAATAGACAGATCAAATCCAGACTTGTCACGCAATCGTTCCCAATGACGCTCAATTTCGCTCCAATTCGATTTCATGCCTAAAATCTTTTGCAAATTTAATGGTGATGTGTTGGGCAGCGAACAGCTTTTCAAGCAAAGATGACTTAGTTTAAACCGTTATCTAAGAACGGTTTGAGTTGCTCATCTTAAATAATATCGACATTTAAAAAAGTAATAGCACTGGATAAGTAACTAGAACAGTCTTGATAGATAAGCAATCATTGTTGACAAGCATTAACAAAGTTCCTTCTATTAACTAAACAATATGATCAATTAAACAATTTTAATCCAAGAGACACAGGTAATGAGGGCTTTTATTCAAATAAACAATTACTATTTTGAAAAGTATAGCTAATCAGGCTTGGCACCAAGACGCATAGAACTGAAAGATAAGGCCATATCCACAAAGAAACATGAACACCTCATTCGCGATCATAAGGAATACGTTCAACCAGTCCTCACGTTCGGATAGAGCATTCACCGACACCAGCATAAAACCACTAGTGACTAAGCAGGACAGAGCAATGTACTTGGATTTCTAAGCACATTCGTACACAAACATTTCTGAGCTTCGACCCAGGTCAACAAGACGTACGGAACAGTTCAGTAAATACCTTGATCCAAGAGGCTACTTTTAATGACTCAGAAAAACATAAAGCCAAAACGAGCAAGAGTGATCAGACAAGGCTTTGGTGTTAATAACCCGTAGCCCTGACCAAAGATCGACTTGGGGATGTATAACAAAGACATGTTGATTGAATACATCATGCTTCCTTCTGCGGCGTCGGACAGGGTGGATATGAATTTCAAGAGCGGTACGAGAAATCACCCCTCTTCATATACATAAAAAAAATCCCGCCACAGAGAGAGTTGTTCAGCTTCTCATTGGCGAGAGGCCTTGTATCCACTCCGTAAAGAAGTCCTCCTCACACAGCAACACTGCATCAGAAAGCTCACTCAGCAAGACTGCTGGGGTGAGTTGTCGCAATGCTCTGCAGGGTGTCCACTCCGTATGGGGTGATAACTCCTCACCAGCATTGACTCCTCACAGCCCCTTATGAAGACAGGGGCAACGTCAAGGGTGACCAGAAACGCTCAAAACGGGGCTGAGGAGCGGGGGTTTACCTTTCGCAACAAATCCTCTAGACTTTGTTACATAAGTTCAAGAGCACCACTCGATGACCGACTACTCAACCGCCATCTTTGGCTTGATCGCTTTCACCGCTGTTGTTTCAGCCGCTGTGATCTACGTTCTCGCCCAGCCTTCCGACCTACCTGTCGTGAAGAAAGCAAAGGCTGCTCAAAACTGAGCTGCAGACTGAAACAACCTTAATGGGTCAAATCATGAACACACAAGACCTACTTGTACTGATTATCAGCTTCGGTACTGCTTGCTTCGCACTAAACATCTACAAACTGAACCAAGAGCCACAGCAGTAAAACCTTTCCTGAGGGAACGGGCAACGATCTATAAAAGGTCTCCATGAATGGAGATCTTTTAAGACTATACTCTTAAACCAAATAGATATTTTCCAGAAGAATCAGCTTTCTAAACTGGGATGAACAAAAAAATAAAGCATTAGAAGCTCGGATACTGTAAACGACTAGGATATGAATTTTAATACAGCTTTGCTTAGGAGTGCCAATGGTCAATCACAGCAACAATATTGTTCTCAAGAAATATATGTTGGCAAAGACAATGCAAACAATCGATCGAGTTATCAATTTTTAAACAAGTTTCGCGATTATCGACATCAGCATTGGTCAGCTCCAAAATAATTCAAATAAAAGCTAGAACTCCCAAAACACAGAACAAACGACAAAAAGAGTTGATCACAGAACTCACTGGACAAGCAATTAAACGGCTTCTACATAAATTGAGTGCTACAGGGTCTCGTGAGCAATCGAGCCAGCTGGGCTTTCCAAACAGATACCTACAGCCAAAACTGGCAAACGCCGTTGACACAAAACGTCAGGATCATGCTGCCTCTTCGTCTGGCTCCTCATATAAGTCCTTGAGTTGATCCAGTTCGGCCATCAGATATTGAATCTCCAGCCAATCTGACGAAAGCTCGATAGCACGTTCCAGCCTCTCAATCTGTCGCTCAAGAAGCAAGGACATCTGACAAGAAACGGCTAAAACCATCAAACCAAACTCTGAAGGAGACGCAACCCCAAAAGCTCAGATCAAAAAGAGGCAGCGGGGCTACAACTGTTTTGATGCGCGACTCATTACTAACAACTGACCATGGCTGGGTGTCACGTGGAAGAAAAGAAGTAAAAAAAACATTGGGAATAGAATCTCAGCTACTCACCACAAACATAGTGATGCAGTAAATGGATTGATTAACAGCTTGACACTTTTTTAATCAGACTCTCACCAAGATCTAAGTCAAAGTACAAATGGAAGTGCTTAAATTAAGTCAATTGTTCTATAAGTAATCTTGAATAAAAAACTCACAAAAAGCCAAGCCGTTGATGCCGCTACTCATGCAACAATAAGACAACTCAGGGAAGGAGGCTTGGCTTTAAGTCGGCAACAAGAAACACGACTTCGTGTAGAAATCAGCTATGCATTACACAATAGAAAAGGGACAAATATCAAGAACCAGCAAGGCAACATGAAAGCAAGGAAAACGATGGTCAGAGCAGAATCCAAAATAGAAAGTATTTTGTCAAGACTAAAAGGTAATTTACAGAACCATTAGCCAAAAAGTCAAAGCTTTGGGAGGCTATTAATAGGCAATAAGCGATGGATTTAATTTCTACAACAAATCCTCGATGAATCCATATTAGAAGTATAAATATTAAAAAATAAAACTTAGCCCCACAAAAAGCGGCTTTATTTATTCACTTCACTTATGGAGCTGGAGAGCACAGCGAGAACCTAAAAGAAATGGAACAGGGTTTTTGTCTATAATTTCGGCGTGAGAGGGAGACCTCATCAGGCGTGGTTGCTTGATTTGGTGGGTGGGGTCACGCCTTCTGCCTCTCTCACACCTCTTTTGCAGACTGGAACTGAAAAATAAGGTTGGTATACCTCCATCCGAAGATTTAACCAACAAGGCAGGTGAAGGACAGACAGAGGTGAGCCAATGGTCCTTGCAGAGGATATGGGAGAAGCGATGAGTAACCGTATTGATCGTGTTGAATGATGTTTGAGCAGTGACCCTTTTTTGCGTTATGGCTAAAAAAGAGTTGCATTGGACTGCGGATGAAAAGAACGACTGTTATTGCTGCCTCATTTGGATTTGTATCTACAGCTCACGCCGGATTAGCTAAGCGTTTACTGCACAGCCTACCTACGTCTTTACAGGAAAAGCCAAAACCATATTAACTGAAAATACGGTTGGGAAACTTTCGCATCCAAGAGGAACAACCATCGATGAAGCGTCCAAAGGCAATTAGGCAGTGCTTACAACTCAAACCACCATGCTTCATCCATAGGCCATCAACCTAAATATTAGATTTGGCTATGTTCTCGTTGGAGATCACACTGTAAACACAATCTATCATGAATATCAATCTAAGAGATTAGTCATTCCACGTAAAGATAGCGATACTCTTACAAAAACCATACTAGTAAATTTTCTTCAATGTCAAAACTTTCAAATCAATTAAAAAAAAGACAATAAATACGGCTCTACATCAGCTGAATAAAATGGTTGATCGACGCTGTTGATACAAGCGAGAACCCAGAAGCGTTACTAAGATGGGAATAGTAATCTGGCTTTGCATGCAGGTATTGACGTTTCTAGCTCTTGTGCTCGTCAACATTGCCCTGCTCATCCACCTCACGGAGAAACTGCTTGGCTACAGAAAAAGGTGGAGAGACAACAAATTATTAGTGAACAACCATCCCGAAATGAAGTCAGTTGATCCAGAGCAGGGGCTGATAGCTTTTGAAAGCGATGACATAACTCGTGCTTTTGTGCTCGACAACGATGAGCCAGGTGCTAGTGAGCCGTTCTTGGTTAGCGGCGATGAAGATTCAGAGGAGTGACCTTAGGGAGTGAGCCACAAAAGTTTTAATTCGATCGCATTGACATCGCATATACACATAAAGCACAATTGAGTTAATATCATCAACATCTGAACAATGAATAAGAACATAAAAAACTGGATCATCAAACCTATCCGTGCCACGGTATTCGCTGACAGAGATGCCTATTATTGGATTCAAAGTAAGCTTGGGCTCGGCAATTATCAAATGGCAGCTCTCGTGTGGGCTAAGGGGCTGATCATTGGCTTATTGATTGGCGCGTTCTTACTCTGAGCGCAAACATCAACCAATCAATACATCCACTGATTCTGCCTTATACTAGACAACATGAAGGAAGAGTTGAGGCTTTTTTCATAATCTAGATAGATACATTTAAGCTAATCACTTCAGACGATCATTGAGGTAGCACTTGCTAAGATATGAATCACTCATGACCCATTTGGACAGGTCGTAGTGCTGGCCATGCCTTAATGATTAGCAAACGCATCTCTTGCCCTTGGTGATGGTGCTGATCACAAAGCTGGATCAACATCTTCCGCAGATAAGGCCTGAGCTGAAATCCCGACTGCTCGAGATAGGTGACGTTGTTGATGCGCCACGTCCCTGGCTGTCTAGGCTCATCTCGTAAAGCAACCGGCTAGGAGTCCCACTGGATCTACTACTCAAGCCGAAACTCAACATCCACCCCAGCCAAAATTCCATTGGTCTCTGTAGCACTTCAGCCGGTTACCTTTGCGCCAAATGTTTCAGGCTGGGTATTGTATTGCTGAACAAATCAAAATCAATAAGGCGATGATCAACGCTTTGATCTAATCAAAAAAGAGGACACGTTTACCTTGAATATGTTGTTGGGGATTCATATAAGTATCTTCAATGGGGAGTTCAAAAGCTATTCCCACCGTATGGGTAATTCACTTCGTTGGACGCCCTAAATATCGGCTTGTGGCACGAAACAGTGCTCAACGTAGTGATTGATCACAAATTGTCCACCAAGATTCATAAAGGTGAATCTGGGGTGTATGAGAAATCAAGAATCCCGGGAAAGGCTGTCTCGCAATAGGACGGGGCAATCGCCTGAGATTTTTGTTGTGCTGAAGAAAGCTATCAAGCCAGGCACCGCACGAATTAAAGACACTTCTGTATACATAAGCTACACAACTCAGGATTACCCTCAGCTTTGTAAAGTGCTGAACAACTGAAAGGCAGCGATTATTGCTATATAAGTGAGGCAGCAGAAGCTGCGAACAACGTTCACCTCATTGATATGAGGCGCAGACTCACCAGGCCACGGAACGGGGACCTGGATTTCTGAGGAACCTCAAATGACTCTCACCTATCGCGGCAAAAAGTACGTACAGCTCCAAGGTGCTGGTTTTGATTCATCGAAGAAAGCACTTCTGACCTACCGCGGCATTCCCTATGCAAAGTGATCACCATTGATCACGACGAAAGCCTCCTACCTCACAGTGGGAGGTTTTTTTTTTGGAGAAGGCCTTATGGCCAAAGCTCAGTAGATCCGCGGATTTGCCGAACTGGGGACCCAGTACATACGCATGGAGAAATCTCCATAGAGAGCACATAGCATAAATCGCAAGCACTCTTAGCCCTTTCCATCAAGTCAGCGAGTAACCATACAACACAAAACTGTAAGCAATCTTCATCCCATTCGTCTGAAATTTCAGCATCAGTCCCAATTAATGATTTGATCATGCTTTATCACTACATAGCGCGCTTATTCATCTTCATAAGTAGAGCAATACTAGTACATCCAGTCTCAGCAATGACCAACGAAATGCTTCTTGAGCAACGATTAATCAGCCCTGCTATCTATGAACTACTAAACAAGCATGGTGCTACCACTCCTGAGAAGAGGCAACAAATCATCGGTGAAGCTTGCGCTGCTCGTCAGCTCACTCCCATTGACTGCCAACCATTAATAAAACACAGAACACGCTAAATAAAGACACAAACCTACGCTCCCCAACCAAGTCTTAGCAAACACAACCAACTCAGAAACAAAAGCCCATTAAGGAACTGACGCGCAATAAGAAAGCAGCTACATGAGCAAGACAAACACATATGGTTCTACATGTACAGGAAAAACAAAACCAGATGATTCAAAAAGTGCAGACAAAACTTGCAATCACTAGCGAAACCCTAATGTATCCCTATAGTCACTATAAAGATGTGTATTGCACCCTAAGAATCAAATGGAGTACTCCCAAAAAATAACCCTACTTGCCACCATCACGGTGAATTTAAATGTTCCCGCCCTTCAGAGCCGGGAGCAACTCAATCAATGGATCAAGACAGACGCAGGGCGCATTCACTTCATCGACCATTTGAAACCTTCTTCGTTTGACGACCTAGAAGTGGTGAAAGCAGCATTAGAAGCAGACCTCGTGGGCTAAAAGATCGCGTTGAGATAGTCCACAGCAAGGTTAAGGAAGACTGAGTGCGCTTCTGTAAGAGCAGAAGCTTGAGCGCTAACGTTTGTATATCAGCACGACAAAAGCCATGGAACACAATGGCAACAAGAATGGGTTTCAGTGTTTCAAATGCAGGTTATGGCTGAGTACACGCACACCATTGGGTTCACCTTCACGGCCTTTCATGCATTCAGTGTGACCAATCAAAATCCATTGATGAGTGTCGAGGAAGCTCGACAATTGCTTTCAAAAGCTGAGATGAGAAAGGCGATCGCAGATGAGGCAATTGATGAGATCACCAACGATCAAAATCCCTCCGAGAAGTTGGACAACCTCAAGTTTTATGCAGATCACTTTGTTGAAGAAATGGTTGAAGCTTTAGGAGATGGAGTCGTGGTTATTCAAGAAGTCGAAACTGAAAAAAGTTAGCGTGGCATTACCTTATACGCATGTCACAAACTTCTTCGCCAAAGAACGAAGGGTACAATCGTTACCAACATCAAAACACTATAAACAGCCGAAGGTAGACTAAAACGACTCAATCCACCTTGAACGAGTTCTTCACTGATCAAGGAACCAACGACAATACCAATCGTTCCATTTTGAAAACCAGCTTCTACAGATAGTGAAGTGATCTGAGATTTCTTTAAGCTCAGCAAATAGCCAACGGCTAAACCTATGATTAGCATTATCAGATTGAGCAGCAATAGTACTGGTCCGAGGACTGGCAGGTAAGCAATAAAAACATCCCACTGACCAATCAAAACTCCGATCAAGACTGCAATAAACAAACCATTGGCCAATTGACTACTTGGTAACTGCCAACGAACGGCAAATTTTGGGGTCCACTGGCGAATCGCTACACCCAACAGAACAGGAAGTGTCGCCAAAGAAAAGACTTTTAAACTCAAGGGAACTATTGATAACCCGACGTTTTGCTGGGGGAGAAGAATTGGAGCTGTAAGGCTCAGAACGACAGGAAGAGTCGCAGCTGTTACAAGACTGGCCAATGCGGTATAAGAGATTGAAAGTGCTACATCTCCTCGAGAAAGCTTAGTTACAAGACTTGATGTAATACCTCCAGGACAGCAGCTCAAAATCATGATTCCAAGAGCAAAGTCACCTTGAATTCCAAAAATCTTTAGCAATACAAAAGCGATGAGTGGAAGCATTAAAATCTGAGAGATTACCCCGGCGATCAAAGCTTTTGGCTGCTGAAATGCAACTCCAAAGTCTTGTGATCTTAGGGACAGCCCCAAAGAAAACATGATGAAAGCGAGACTCCCAGTTAAAAGAAGTTCGATCAAAACTTGAGTGGCGATATCAAAACTAATAATAATGTATTGTCAGACTGGTTCACTTAAATCACAGCGAAAATGATTTCAAATTTATGAAATCCCAAAAGATAAAGCAATAGCATTCACAAGACATATAAAGCGATGATTTTCAATCAGATGGTCAACATGTTAAGCAAAACCTGGTAAGTCTTAGCAGGCAGGCACCCTTGTATTGATCAAACAGAGGCAATGACTGAATACAGCATTAATACCATGCCCAAGGAAAGTACCTTGATCCATGATCATGAACTCATTGCTCTTCAGCTCTACAACTACAGCATACTGTAAGTAGCCATCAGCCTCTCAATGAAAGCTATGAAATGGCAATTGAAAGCATGCATTCCAGGTCATTACAACAATGTGTTTGAAATGAACAGAGAATCAACGTACTGTTTGGGAAACTCATCCAATTTGATTGCTCAACATGGCCACTTTTGATCAATCCACACCCTTCATGCTTCTCGCTCGCATCCATGTGAAGCCAGGCTGCGTCGATCAATATCTGGAACTCGCCAGCAAGACTGATAGAGCCGTTCAGACGTCCGAGCCTGGAATGCTGCATCACACCTTTGATCAAGATCCTGATGACCCACAGGCGTTTGTATGGTCAGAGGTCTATGCCAATGACGAAGCATTTGCGGCACACGTCTCGAACCCTCCTGTTCAAGAGTATTTGCAAGAGCATGCTCATCTCGGAGATGGTTTTAGTATCGAGGTGTATGGAACTGTCGGCGATGCTTGCAGAAAATTGATGGAATCCTTTGGACTTCCCCTCAAAATTTACCCATCAAAACTTGGATACAGCAGGGTGATTTAATCACCAATTGCCTGGTATTAACAAAACGACAAGAAACCTGAGTGCCGCACATCGAAAGAGTAAAAGATCTGTTCTCTTCTAGGAAGGGAGACCTCGGTCAATCCATCTAACATCATCAGCTCTGGGGGCAACTCAATTGATGTTGTCTTCGGAACTGATTCAATCACGAGCAGTATCAGATCTCTTTTCGGTTCTCGATAAACCACTGCCAAGCTTGATGAACTCAAGCTATTTTAAACCCTGGACTTGCTTCATCAATAACAAACAAGCAGGCAACTTACCGTGCAAATGCTCTAGCTGATTGTGATCAAGCAACGATAACGGAAATAAATCAGCGAACTGAATTCACCACAGAAGCAAATATTAACGCCATATTATCTAAAGCATTTACAGCATCCGATTCGTGAATCGATAGATTCGATCCAATATCAGTTTTAGGATTCCAGTAAGAAATCCGAGTTATCTTATTTGCTTGCCAGACAGAAACCGTTAACGGTACGAACAAACCTCCAAGGGGATTGGCCTTGATAACAGGAGCCTCAAAGGATGGTGAACCCACAAGCAATGCTTTATTAGGTGGAATCTCTATTGCCTGTGACTTTGCAATGTCCTGATGATTAATGATGCCTTTAACAATAAATCCCCTCTTCAGAAACTCTTTCTGCAACAAATCAATGACATCATCAACACTTTTAAATGAATCGACTGTCACAACATAGTTTTTTAAAGGCCCTTCCAAGCTTTTCTTTGCCAGGTAGAGAGGTCCTGACTGAATTGGAAGAGGACTTAACAGGCTACCCACAACAAGTGATGCACTCAACGCTGAAGCAGTAGCAAAGGGAAAAAACAATTTCATTTTAAACAACTGTTCAAAGCAACTCCTTAATTATCATAGAACAACAAGCTGTAAAATCTTGATATCGTGAACAAGATGTTCACATATGGCACAGATATTTACCTTCTCATTTAAGAATACCTAAAGAGACGGGGATGTTAATTACCAGGCATTAGGCCCGAAATCGGATATGGCGTAAAACAATAAGAAGCATATAGAGAAGACTAATTGATCTAGATTAACAACAACGGCACAGAAAGTAAGAGAAACAAAAAACAAGCTGATTATTAGCCCCTTATTAGAATACCTCTATATCCTTTGACACAGATGGCCTGCAATTAAAGTAGAAAAAGGAAGATCACAATGAAAGAAGTGCCGATAAAGAACAATTTATCTGTGCCTTTGTCAATGTCGAAAAGGTCGTATGGTTGTTGATTCATTGCTAGAGTACATCTAATCTAAAACATACTAGTTCATTTACGTTCCAACCGTGGCCTCACGCCTCATCATGACTGCTTTAAAAAGGTGAGAATTTCTAAGGCAGTAAAAATTCAGTTGAAGCTTATGGACATATTTCCTCTTCAGTACTGGAAAAGATCTAAGTCAATCCTCTATTCGAATTAATCGGAACTAGCTTGCAATACAATTGTCACATGGAGAATACAAATAGCTTCCAAAAAGCACATCCAGGCAGACCAAGAAGACGATCTATCAGCTAGACATTGTAGTCATGATGTATCTTGACCTTCATACCTCTTTCAGCCTTGATTGCTATTCAAATTTTCACCTAAACAAACGTAGATATTTTACTTGATTCAATACTTCAATATTTCAATATTGAAAGTTATTCAAGAATTCACGCGAAGCAAAAACAATGACCACAAATTGCTTATGTTTTTATTAAATAGGTACCACAAGCGTTTTCCATGAGGTCAAAGAGTTGACCAAGTCGGCAAGGTCGCCGGGGAAAAACCTGTCGAGTGATTTAGGCTGATATTGCCAAACAAACAATGGTTTGTATCAAATGGCACTCGTGAATCATTTGATACCAGTAATATTAAGCGGGATATAACCAAACTCTTCCCGCCAGAAGAGAAACTCCCTCCTCACAGGGAGTTTTTTATGGTTGATCAAACTTAGAACATCCAGCTTTACATAGGAGAAAAGAATAGTGCGAGGAAAAACAATCAAATTAAAGAAATAGAATATACATACACTCGTGACCAATAATTATTTCAACTTCCTTCAAATATTTTAGGGAATTTGTAGTGGATTCTGTGGCTCATCAACAGAACAGTATCTCCCTCTACATAAGGATCAAATTAAAAAAGTTTCTTACAAGTCCCTGTACCTTCCTCATACCTCAATTCCCAATGGTGACAAGGGCTTCTTTGTTTTTCCACCAAACCCAATCACGAATCGGAGGTGTATTTCGGAGCTGCTCACGCGTTAAACCAAGGCGCAATTTACTCGATGCTCCCAGCAGTACATCGAGAATCTCTTCTCCATCAGCACAAGCAGCCAGAGCCTCATTGGTTTTTTGAGCGCCATCGAGTGCGCTCACTAGTAGGTTCACGCGACGAGCCACTGGCAATGATCGTGGGTCCATACCATCTTCACAACGGCCATCAGGGTAAGCATTTCAACGCATCGCAATCGTTCAAGTTAAAGGAATTAATGTGAGCGAGAGATCTGCTGTTTGACATGCCACCGCAAGGCAAGCACTGGGTGATCGGTGACGTCCATGGCTGTTATCAACCTCTGCAGCGCCTACTCGGCGTTTTGCCAAAGAACGATCACGTCGTGTTTTGCGGAGATGTCATCAACCGTGGACCCGATACCGCCTCCACAATGCAATTGGTGTGGTCATTGGTCACGGCTGGAAGGGCGACCTGGCTGAGGGGAAATCATGAGCAGGCTCTTTTACAGAGCCTCAGCGATCCTTCCCTCAACAGTGCCAACCCATGGCTGCCGCGTTTGCAGCGACTCCCAACTGTTTTTTGGGGACATGGCTGGGTGGCAACCCACGCAGGATTTGATTCCAACGGTCATCCCAACCTGACCATTCGTGAACCCTTCTGGGAGCATTACGACGGAAGCCATGGACTTGTGGTGATTGGTCATACCCCCAGGTCTGATGTAGAGCGTCACGATCGGATCGTGATGGTCGATACGGGTGCGGCGTATGGAGGACAACTCTCGGCGTATTGCCCAGAAACAGAAGCTGTTGTCCAAGTAGAAGGAATTCAACAAGCAACAGCTAATACGCGAAACAGAATTGCCCCATCGCTGCAGGGAGTGCCTTGCTAACGGTCTACCGCAGCAATCGCACAGAATTTCTGGCAACGCTTCTTGCACAGACGCTGACGCTTGACCCCCCAGGTCCGTTTGAGGAGCTGGAGATTGTGGTCAACACCTGGCCCACAAGCCGATGGCTCGGCGAGCAACTTGCCAAAGCCAACGGCATCAGCGCTCATGTGCGTTTTCCCTTTCCTGGATCGCGCCTACGTCAGCTAGTGCGCTGCATCTTGGATCTCGATCCAACCATTGAAGATCCTTGGCGGGCAGAACGTCTGGTTTGGTCTGTTTTAAAGGTGCTCCCCGCTCTTCTCGACCACCCCACTGCTGAAAGCCTGAACCTCTGGTGGGAACAACACGCAAGCGTTTCGGGACGACTCAATCGTGATCATTGGCAGCTTGCCCGCTGTCTCGCTGATGCTGTGGATGACTATGCCCTCTACCGACCACAGGAACTGAGCCAATGGATGGAAGGCCATGGAGACTCTGACCTGCCAGAACATTTGCTCTGGCAACCACAGCTGGTGCGTGCCCTTGCAGCTCTCCTGCCCTGTGATCCCTTTGGTCTTCAGGTGCAAAAGGCTGTTCAACAGCTGAAAGATGGTGATGTTTCGGCGACAGCATTACCGCCTCGGTTACGCCTGTTTGGCATCAGCAATCTCGCTCCGGTACAGGTGGAACTTCTCCAGGGCCTCTCGGGCCTGATGGCGATCGAGCTTTACCTGCTCACACCTTGTCCAGATCTTTGGCAACGCTCCGAACAAAGGCGACAAACCCTCGGACAGGCGTGGAACACACCACCTGATGGGCCCTGGCTCCTGGAATCGCCAAGACTGGAGGCGATTTTGGGACGCATGGGGGCAGAGTTTCAGTTGCTATTGGAAGGCAACGGAGACTGCTTGCTCGGCCAATGGGATCAGGGCGATCTCTTCGCGGCGCCCGTTCAGATCGCTGCATCCGAACAGCGGGCAGCCACGCTCTTAGAACAAGTACAACAACAGCTTGTGGATGGAAGCGCACCGTCGCTTACCCCTGTTGATCAGGACAACTCACTGCGCTTTTTGGCCTGCGCGGGGCCGTGGCGAGAGGTGCAGCTGGTTCGCGATCAGATCCTGCAATGGCTGGCCTCTGATCCAAGCCTTGAGCCACGCGATGTTTTGGTGATGACGCCAGATGTGGAGCGCTATGCCCCGCTCCTCAGCTCCGTCTTCGGTGATCACGACGCCACTGGAGTCAGTATTCCCTGGCGACTCACCGATCGAAGCCAACAGAGCACTCCAGGCCTGAGCCAAGGGTTTATGGCCCTTTTGAGGCTGGCCAGTGAGCGCTTTACGGCATCCGGCTTGGAAGGACTTCTGGCCAACCCTGCCCTGCAAGTGCTTCAAGGCATCACGGCCGCGGATGCCGTGCGAATCACCGAGTGCCTCCAGCAGACCGGCTTCCGATGGGGGGTGGATGGCAAGGAGCGAGGAGGCGATGACACCCACAGCCTCCGTTGGTGCCTTGATCGCTGGCTGCTTGGCCTCGTCTTGCCCGCCGAGCCAGGTCTTGCTCCTGGAGGCTGTGCTCCGTTCGAGGGAGGGCTCACCATTCAGCAACTTGAACAATGGTGGCCACTCCTAGATGGACTAGCGCAGTGGATCCTCCGTTTGCGTGAACCCCACAGTGCCAGCACTTGGACCACACAGTTAAATCAGCTTCTCCAGCATCTCTATGGCGATGGAGGGGACTGGGCCTGGGAGCAACAAGCGATCGTTCAAGCACTCGACACGATGCAGCAACAGGCATCTGAGTGCACTCTTGAGCTTGATCTCACCGTCGTTGTCTCCATTCTTGATGAGGCCCTCTCCGCCGATAGCGGTCGCTTTGGCCACCGCAGTGGCGCCCTTACGATCAGCGCCCTAGAGCCGATGCGGGCCATTCCCCATCGACTCATCGTGCTGTTGGGACTTGATGCGCAGAGTTTTCCACGTCAGCAGGAACGCTCTGGCTTTCACCTCTTGGAACAGCAGCGCCGCCTCGGCGATCCATCGAGCACAGATCAAGACCGATACGTGCTGTTGGAGGCGTTGATGTCCGCCCGACAACATCTTCTGATCAGCTGGAATGCACGCGATGAACGCAAAGGCGAAGCGCTTCCCCCCGCGCCTCCAATTCAACAATGGCTCACCTTGCTGAAGGAGCAACTCACTCCCGAACAGCTCGAGCGGGTGGTGTTGGAGCAACCGGCCAATCCCTTGGATCCTCGTAATTTTCTCGCCAATAGCTCCGGCTCCGTCTTCAGCTCTGACCGCCACCATTTAGACGCCAGGCTTAATCTGGATCGCCGCGATCACAATCGCTTAAGCAAAAACGCCCTGGGCTTAGCCCAACCCCTGCGCTGGACTCCTGTTGCAACCTCTGACGGTTTGGATTCAGACGCCATAAGCCGTTGGCTTGAAGCTCCCCAGCGCTTCTGGCTCAAAGCGCGGGGATTGGAAACACGAGAGTGGTCCACCCTCGTGGAAGATCTCTCAGCTCTGGAACTCGAGGAGCGGGAGCGTCAATCCGTTCTGAACCAGTCCTTCCTCAATCAGCTCGACTTGCTGGAGAGCGATTCGAACTTGATCTGGGAGCACGCGCTTCCGGGGGAATGGACCCACCAGCTTCGAGGCCAAGGAATGCTTCCGCCTGGCGCAGCAGGCCAACTGGCGGCCCATCGACTCGAACAGCGCTGGCAGAACCTGCAACACACCCTCTTGCAACTCGGGCCTTTGCACTGTGATTCGATCCGCTCAGACACCGCGTCACGCACCGTGCTCAAAGCTGGCTCGACCACGGTTTGGGTCAGCGCAGGCCGGCTTCAGTCGCGCACTGCACTTGGCGGATGGTTCACCCACCTCATCCAGCAAGCGTCGGGAGTGTCCACCCCAACGGCTGTGATCTGTCGAGGTGACAGCAACGCCAAGGCTGATCACTTTCAAGTTGCCCTTCACTGGCAACCCTTGGATCCAGACCGAGCTCAGGAGCTTCTCTCTTCCCTCCATGCTCTAGCGATCGCAGGAGCTGAGTCGTGCTGGCCGGTGCCGCCTGCCAGTGGGTTGGCGAGAGCGCTCATGTTGCACAAAGGCCTCGACAAAGCGAACCGAGCATTTGAAAGCCGATGGGATGGGGGATTCGCAGCCATGGGGGAACGGGAGCGTCCGGAGATGCAGCTTTGTTTTGGCGACCACTTCGAAGCGGACAATTTTTTAACCCAGGACTGCTTTGAAGAAGCGTTTCAAGCGTTGTATGCGCCGCTGCTGGAGGCCCAACGGCCATGAGCAGCCGTTTTGAACCCAATCACTACCCGCTAGATGCCGGGGTTCGTCTCCTAGAAGCCAGTGCTGGCACAGGCAAAACCTTTGCTTTAGCCCATCTGGTTTTACGGCTCGTGACAGAGCGGAAGCTGAACCTCAAAGAGCTTTTAGTCGTCACCTTCACAGAAGCCGCCGCTGCGGAATTGCGTGATCGCATTGGTCGTCGTCTCAACGACGCATTACAGGCGCTGCTCCAAAACCAAACCAACAACTCCGACTGCCAAACCGACTCGACCCCAACTGATGCAGTGATGGAGGAGTGGCTGACACTCCATGGGCAAGACCCCAACACCCGTCGCACAATCGCCAGCAACCTATTGGAAGCACTGGAAGGGCTGGAACGTACCGACATCACCACCATCCATGGCTTCTGCCGGCGCAGCCTTCGCCGACAAGCGCTCCAGAACGGCACGGCAATGGAGGTCTGTCTTGAAAATGACAGCCAGCATTTGTCCCAGGAGGTGGCTTACGACTACTGGGAACACCAAGTGTTGGCCCTGCCTGCTGACGACGTCTCAGGGTTATTGCATGCCGGCCTCTCAGCTGATCAGTTAAGCCATGCCCTCAATCGCTTAGACGGCGATTGCGCTGTTCGAATCGCCGGCACTGAAGGTTCAGACGATCCAGAGAGACCCCTCATCGAGTGCTTTGACCAGTGGCTCCAATCGAGCTGGACTGCATTCGAAGCACAATGGAACAGCAACGGACACGCGTTAGAAACGTCCTTTCGCGACTGCGCAACGGATTGGCGAAGCCGAGGCCAAGCCGACACCAAGCCCTACTCTCCGAAACCAAAAAAAGATCGCGCTAGCGAACTGAGCGCCTGGATAATCCAGCTAAACGACACGCAGACGTCACGGATTAGTTACGGCAACGTGCGAAAGCAGAGTCTGCTCGGTGACTACTTTCATCCCGGATGTTTCAGCAAAACAGCTCGCCGCTGCAACGAAACCAACACAAACCTTCCCCAACCAATCCTGCAAAAAGCCATTGCAGCTCTGTGGGATGGTCCAGCTGAAAGGGTCTGGCGCCATGCGCTCATCCATGGACTCCAAGCCCTGGCTGCCCGCCGAGCCCAACAGGGCGTGATCAGCTTTTCTGGCTTGCTTGATGCCCTCGATCCCCAAGCGCCCGAAGTCGAACCTCAACGCTGGCTATCCCCGATTCAGCAGCGCTATCGCGTGGCTCTCATCGACGAATTTCAAGACACGGATCCACTGCAGTGGCGCCTGCTGAAAGCCTGCTTCGCGACACCAAACCATCTCCTGCTGATGGTGGGGGATCCCAAGCAAGCGATCTACCGCTTTCGAGGAGGAGATCTCAACACCTACAAGCAAGCCCGACAAACAGCGGATCGAATCGACAATCTCCTCGACAACAGGCGTACGACGCCCGCTCTGATGGAGGCGATGAACCAATGGATGGCACCAGGCCTCACACGATCGAACCTCGAGGTGCCGCATGTCACACCCTGTGCAAGCGCTCTTCCCTTGAACCTTCCAGAGGGTGAGCAGCCTCTCCAACTCATCGAACTACAAGGCGATGACCCCGACGACCCGCCCTCGCGCACATCACTGGAAACGATCATTCCTCCCCTGGTCGCGGGGCAAGCGCTCCACCTGCTGGGCAGCGATCCGTCACTAACCCCATCGGATCTATGCGTTCTTGTCAGCCGTCATCGACAAGCGGAGGCGGTGCGCGAACAGCTTGCTCAACGAGGACTACCCAGCCGACTCGTCAGTCCTGGAGATGTCCTCAGCACCACCGGCGCGGCTGAGCTGCAACATCTTCTCGACGCCCTCGCCACCCCCGCCGATGGCGGACGATTGCGGCGACTGGCCTGTTCTGCCTTGATGCAATGGACAAGCCAGCAGTTGCAAGATGCGGAGACGAATGGCGATCTCGACCGCCTTGCAGGGCAACTCCGCAAGCTGCAGGACGACCTCCCTTTTCTGGGATTACTCGGTTGCTTGTCCCAACTCCTGGAGGGTCGAATGCTTGCTGATCTCTCCAGCCGTGGAAGGTTGTTAGGAGACATCCAGCAATGTGCGCGACTGGTGCAAGACGCCATGCATCGACAAGGTCTCGACCTCGGCAGCGCCGCAGATTGGCTGAGGCGACAACGCTTACAACCCATCGAACCCACCCCTGACATCAGGCAGCCCCACAGCGACTTGGCGGAAAGCGCGGTGGCCGTTGTCACCGTGCACCGAAGCAAAGGACTGCAGTACCCCGTGGTGATCTGCCCCTATTTGTGGCAAGCACCAGCTGAGGGCAAAGGCCCTCTTTGGCGTAACCCGCCAAACGATCCAGAGGGGACCTGGCAAATTGCACTCAACCCCCATTGGGGCCCTGGACACAAGGCTGCAGAGCGAAACCAAGACGACAGCGCTGCAGAAGCAGAGCGACTGGCCTACGTGGCCCTAACACGCGCGGAGCGCCATCTCGTGGTGTTTTGGGTCGCCGCTGCTGGACAGGAGGCCAATCCCCTAGCGAGCTGGGTCAAGGAACTATCCATGCTCGACAAACCTCTCACGAGTCGCCACTTACCCCCAGAGACCACAACCCTGCCGTCCTGGCGTCCAGCCCCGAGACGTGAGACCTTGCAGTTGTCGGACATTCCTCAACGCACGCTCGACCGCAGCTGGGGTCGGAGCAGCTACTCCGCTTGGATCTCCTCTCAGAACGGACATCACAAACCAGCTCCAGCTGACCCACGCAACCTTGAAGAGGGGCGCGACATCGATGCCGTAGCCGATGCCGTAGCCGATAGCGAAGCCCCCGAGAGCCCAGCGGATTCAGCCGATCAAAATGGCCCTCTTGCCGAATTCCCGAAAGGTCCTGGAGCGGGCGATTGTCTGCACAGAATCCTTGAACAGGTGAGCTTTCAAGGTCCAGCAGACCAAGCTCCCAATCAGGTTGTGGTGGCTGAAGAGCTCGGCCGAGCAGGAATCGACCTCGAGCACAGCGATGCCGTGACCACAGCCCTCAATACTGTTCTGACGGCACCCCTAGGAGGTCCTCTCAAAGACTTGAAACTGTCGGATTTGAGCTCTGGGCGGCGTCTCCATGAGCTCAGCTTTGATCTACCCGTTGCCCAGCAAGGCAAGCCAGTGCGCTCCGCAGGGTTAGCCCATGCCTTTGAAGCAGACAGCGACCATCGTTTTGGTCAGCACTATGCCCAAAGTTTGCGCCAACTCGACATTCGCAGTCGGGGGTTTCTCACCGGATCGATCGATCTGGTGTTCACCGATGGGGAGAATCCCGCCACAGCGCGGTGGTGGGTTGCAGATTGGAAAAGCAATTGGATTGGTGAACGTGACGACTCTGGACGTGGCATCGCCTGCGGACCCAGGCACTACAGCCAAGCCGCGATGGAGGAGCAAATGCTTTCCCATCACTATCCACTTCAAGCCCATCTTTATCTTTTGGCCCTGGATCGCTACCTGCGCTGGAGGCTCGATGGATACGACCCCGAACGCCATCTCGGCGGCTACGCCTATGTGTTTTTAAGGGGCATCAGCCCTGAAGGAGGCTCAGGCGTCGTTATCGAGCCGGCACCTCTCAAGCGAGTCCGCCGGCTGGACCAATGGCTTGAGGGGTTGTCGTAATGCAAGCTGCAGCGTCGGATGCTCTGTTTGCCCTTCACCGTGGATTGCTCGCCACGCTTCAACGGCGCATGCCGCCGAAGCAAAGCAGTGAACCACTCGTCGAGCTGATGCGCGCACTCACCATTGCCCTGAGCCGTGGCGACATTTCACTTCAACTAAATGATGCCGCTGAGGTCCCAGATGGGATCGAAACGGATGGCTGGCCAAGGGTTCACCGTGACGCCCTATTCGCTAGTGGATGGCTGGATGGTGATCAAGCGGTTTTGGTCCTGAACGACAACACCCTGTCCTGGCGTCGCTGGCACGGAGCCATGCAAGAACTCGAACGCGAACTTCAGCGCCGTTGTTTCCAGGCTCCAATCCATGCCACAACCCTCGAAGCTCCTCCCAGCCGCTTGGCCAAGAACAACAATCTCAGTCCTGAACAGTTAGCGGCTGTCCATGCCATCGATCGCTACGGCGTCGTTCTACTCAGCGGAGGGCCTGGAACCGGCAAAACCAGCACAGTGCTGCATATGCTGCTCCGCGCCTTTGAAAATCAGCCCAAGCTTCGAGCCCGACTTGCCGCTCCCACAGGCAAAGCCGCACGTCGCCTGCAAGACGCCATTCGCAGCAACCCAATCACTGCAGCCTTGCCCTGCACCACAGTTCATCGATTGCTTGAAGCTCGCCCTGGAGGCTTTGGCCGTCACCGACGTAATCCACTGCAGTTGGACCTACTCGTCGTCGATGAAATGTCGATGGTGGATTTGGAGCTTGGTCGTGCCCTATTGAATGCACTGCCAACCCATTGCCAACTGGTCTTGGTGGGAGATAGCGCTCAGCTCCCACCGATTGGTGCAGGAGCCGTTTGGCAACATCTCCAGGAAGCTGATCAAAACAAGCGTTTTAAGGATGGGGCCATCACCCTCAAAGAGGTGTATCGCAATCGAGGTGCCCTCGCTCAGATGAGTGCACTGCTCCGTGATCAAGGCTTGAAACCGTTCTGGTCACAACTCAGCGCGTTGCCCAAAACCTCAAATATCACCGTTAG
>QCVQ01000022.1 GCA_003210315.1 Synechococcus sp. AG-686-F08
GCCTAAAAAGTATGAAAAGAGCGAACCCAAAAAATAGGATTTATTAATCCCTAAATCTAAATTTCAAAAGTTTTCAAAGAGCTGCAAACCAACCAGTTCAATCCTCAGAGCCGAACTGTTAATTCGGAATCCTGATCAGACGTTTGCATCGAATCACAAAAATCCAACTGACGATCTAAGGGAATCAATAAGGGCTCCTGAAGATTGAACTCAGGAAGAGATGGTGGACGACTCGTCCAGTGATGACAGAACACCTGGTTTGCCAACTCCGCATGAACGGAAAGTCGTCGTAAGCGACACCACCCAGAACCTGTTGCTGCAGGGGGTGTGCAATGCACGCAGGATTGGCAACTTGACTGAGTCACATCACACCTACGTAAACGTGAGGTCAGACTAAGGACGCTTGCAAAAGCGGACCATAAAACCGCCGCAATCTGCTGCTTTGCTTCCAATTCCAGGATTAATTCCTATGAATGCGAAATTGGTCCATAGGATTTGAGCGCCAGCGCCTCGGTCATGGACCAGAACTTCACACCGCTCCATGACCTCTGCATCGCGGCCGGAGGTCGAATGGTGTCTTTCGCTGGATGGGAAATGCCCGTTCAGTTTTCAGGGCTCATGGCTGAACACAAGGCCGTACGCAGCGAAAGCGGCATGTTTGATATCTCCCACATGGGAGTTCTACGCATTGAAGGTGCCAATCCCAAAGATGCTTTGCAACATCTTGTTCCAAGTGATCTGCACCGAATCGGTCCTGGCCAAGCCTGCTATTCGGTCTTGCTGAACGAACAAGGCGGAATCATTGATGACTTAATCATTTACGACCTCGGGCCATCGTTGCTGGACGCGAGCCACGAAACCTTGCTGGTTGTGATCAATGCAGCTTGCGCAGAAACCGACACCGCCTGGATTCGCCAACATCTTGAAGGAACTGATCTGCAGGTCCTCGACGAAAAGGAGGACGGCGTTTTGCTCGCTCTCCAAGGGCCAAAGGCAATCGGCCTCCTGGAGCGATTAAGTGGCAGCGATCTCAGCGAACTGCCGCGCTTTGGCCACTGCAGTCTCAACATTCAAGGGCTCACAGCTCCAGTCTTCACAGCACGCACGGGCTACACGGGAGAAGATGGCGTGGAGTTGCTTCTCAAGGCAGACGACGGACGCAAGCTATGGCAGCAATTGATCGAGGAGGGTGTGACACCCTGCGGCCTCGGCGCTCGCGACACCCTGCGTCTGGAGGCAGCCATGCATCTCTACGGCCAAGACATGGACGCTGCCACCACCCCTTTTGAGGCGGGATTGGGATGGCTTGTGCATCTAGAAATGCCGGCCACTTTTATCGGACGGAAAGCCCTTGAGCAAGCGGTTGAACAGGGACCGTCCAAGCGTCTCGTGGGATTGAAACTGCAAGGCCGTTCCATTGCCCGCCACGATTACCCCGTCATCCACAACGGATCGACCGTGGGCGTCATAACAAGCGGCAGCTGGTCCCCCACTCTCGAAGAGCCCATTGCCCTCGCCTCCCTTCCGCCAGTCCTCGCCAAGCTCGGCACAGAGCTCAGTGTGGAGATCCGCGGGCAACTACAACCAGCCACCGTGGTGAAGCGTCCCTTCTATCGCCGTTCTTAGTCGGGGCAAAGGCGTCTTGGCACGGGCTGTGGGAAACTCGCCTCTCTCCAGCGAAACTCCCATGCGCAGCAACGGATGCGGCGACCTGCGCGACACGCACATCGACGAAACCGTTCAGCTCTGCGGCTGGGTGGACCGCCGCCGCGATCATGGCGGAGTGATCTTTATCGACCTGCGCGACCGCAGCGGCACGGTTCAAATCACCGTGGATCCCGACCTGGGCGCTGATGCTTTTGCCGTCGCCGAACACCTGCGTAGCGAAACCGTCTTGCAAGTCCAGGGCAAGGTGCGGGCCCGACCTGGTGAGTCGCTGAATGACCGCCTTGCCACCGGTGCGGTGGAGGTTTTAGCGAGCAGCATCCACGTGCTCAACAGCGTGAAAAGCACGCTTCCGTTCCCAGTGTCGGTCCATGACGAGGAAAACACGCGCGAAGAACTGCGGCTCCGCCACCGCTTTTTAGATCTGCGCCGTAAGCGCATGAGCGACAACCTGCGCTTGCGTGCCAAAACGATCCAAACAGCGCGCCGATTCCTCGAAGACGAAGGCTTTATCGAAGTGGAAACTCCGGTGCTGACCCGCTCAACACCAGAAGGTGCCAGGGATTACATCCTTCCAAGCCGCGTTTGCGGTGGTGAATGGTTCGCACTTCCCCAGTCCCCTCAGCTGTTTAAGCAGCTGCTGATGGTGGGCGGCATTGAGCGGTACTACCAAGTGGCTCGCTGCTTCCGCGATGAGGACCTGCGGGCAGATCGACAGCCTGAGTTCACGCAACTGGACATGGAGATGAGCTTCATGGGCCAGGAGCAAATCCTCGAGCTCAATGAGCGTTTGATTGCTGCGATTTGGAAAACGGTCAAGGGAATCGACCTGCCACTGCCGTTTCCACGCCTGACCTGGCACGAGGCGATGGATCGCTACGGAACGGATCGCCCCGACACCCGTTACGGCATGGAGCTCACCAATGTGAGCGACATCGTGAAAGACATGGGTTTCAAGGTGTTTAGTGGAGCCGTGAAGTCCGGCGGCTCCGTGAAGTGCATTGCGGTTGCAGGAGGAAATGACGCTGTATCCAACGTGCGCATCAAACCCGGTGGTGACGTGTTTAGCGAAGCCCAAGCGGCAGGAGCCGGTGGCCTGGCCTTCATCCGGGTGCGTGAGGGCGGCGAAATCGACACCATCGGTGCGATCAAGGACAACCTCTCAGAAGAACAGAAGCAAACCCTGCTGCAGCGCACCGGGGCTCAGCCCGGAACCCTGTTGCTCTTTGGTGCTGGGGACACCGCAACAGTGAACAAAGCTCTTGATCGCGTGCGCCAATATCTCGCCAAAGAGATGGGGCTCATCAAGCCCGACAGAGACAACGATCAGTGGAATTTTCTGTGGGTCGTCGATTTCCCGATGTTCGAATTCAACAAGGACGAAAATCGGCTCGAAGCCCTGCACCATCCCTTCTGCGCCCCGAACACCACCGACCTGGGCGATAAGGCTGAGGAGTGGTCCAAAACCCTTCCCACAGCTCGCGCCCAGGCCTACGACCTAGTGCTCAACGGCTTGGAACTAGGAGGGGGCTCCCTGCGTATTCACGACTCCGCCCTGCAGCGAGAAGTGCTGAACAGCATCGGGCTTGCTCCGGAGGAAGCTCAAGAACAGTTCGGATTCTTGGTCGATGCGCTCGACATGGGAGCACCTCCCCACGGTGGACTGGCTTTTGGTCTGGACCGAATGGTCATGCTGCTCGCTGGAGAGGACTCGATTCGCGACACGATCGCCTTCCCGAAAACCCAGCAGGCACGCTGCCTAATGACTGCTGCACCTGCTGGTGTCTCTGCGCGCCAGCTCGACGATCTGCATGTCGCCAGCACCTGGGTGGATCCCGTGACAGAGAACACTGACTAGTCGCAACGCAAAACCCGAACAGAAACCAACGTTTCTGCAGACCATGTGGCTTAAACCGAGACCCTTGAGACATCTCATCGAATACTCAGTCCCTTGCCCGCCAGCTCCTCATCAACGGGATCAGCCCCGATCCGCTGGAGCGGCGGCAATGACTTGTTGCGTCTCTACTTGCAGGACATCGGCAGGGTGGACCTGCTTACCGCTGAAGACGAGGTGGTGTTGTCGCGCCTCGTGCAGCAATACGAGCGTCTGAAGCGCGAAGAGCGTCAACTCGCCAAAGAGCATCCTGCGATCGAACGCTTGCTCTGTCTTGAGGAACTGCAGCTGAGAGAGGCCAACCATCTCTCTCACTGGCCCACAAGACAGGAGTGGGCTCGCGCTGCCGAGATGCCTTTGCAAGAGTTGAACCTTGCAATCACCAAGGGCTATGAAACCTGGGCGGATTTGATTGCCTCCGAAAGCCGCACCCTTCAACGGCGTCTCCGTGAAGGGCGAAAGGCTCGTGACCGGATGATCCAGGCCAATTTGCGCCTGGTGGTGGCCGTCGCGAAGAAGTACCAGCACCGAGGCATGGAACTGCTGGATTTAGTGCAAGAGGGAACCTTGGGGCTCGAACGGGCGGTCGAAAAATTCGATTCCACCCGCGGTTTTCGCTTCAGCACCTACTCCTACTGGTGGATTCGTCAAGGCATCACAAGGGCCATCGCCACCCAAAGCCGCACCATCCGCCTCCCCGTCCACATCACCGAAAAGCTCAACCGAATCAAACGGGTGCAGCAAGAGATCGCCAGCAATGAGGGGCGCACCGCTTCGATGTCTGATCTTGCGAGGGAGCTCAGCGTCAGCGAAGACACCGTGCGTCAAACCCTGGCTCGCGTTCCCCGCTCTGTGTCACTGGAAACCAAGGTGGGCCGGGATCAAGACACCCAACTTGGGGAGCTCCTAGAAGACGAACACGCCACACCGGAGCAGAACCTCACCCGCGATGCACTCCACGACGATCTCGAACATTTGCTTGATGAGCTGACCCCAAGGGAAGCCACCGTGATTCGTTGTCGCTTTGGCCTTGAAGACGACACCCCCAGAACTCTCGCTCAAATCGGCGAAGACATGAACCTCTCCCGAGAAAGGGTGCGTCAGATCGAAACCCGGGCTCTGTTGAAACTGCGCCAACCCCAGCGCCGAAGCAAGGTGCGCGATTACATCCAATCCCTGGATTCTTAAACCAACCACTCGTTCCAATTTCCATCAACCATGTCCCACAGCTCTTCTATCGACATCGGCATCACCAGCGCACAACGGGAAGAGATTGCTGCTGAACTCAGCCGCCTGCTCGCAGATACCTACGTGCTTTACGGCAAAACCCATGGCTTCCACTGGAATGTGACAGGGCCGATGTTCAACACGCTGCACCTGATGTTCATGGACCAGTACACCGAGTTGTGGAACGCCCTGGATGTGATCGCAGAGCGCATACGCGCCCTTGGCGTTTTGGCTCCCCATGGAGGTTCCACCCTGGCCGGTTTGGCCTCTATCCAAGAAGCCAAACAGCAACCTGCAGCACTCGACATGGTGCGTGAGCTGGTCACCGGCCATGAGGCCGTGGCCCGCACGGCAAGGAGCATCTTTCCGCTGGCGGAGGCTGCCAACGATGAACCCACTGCTGACCTGCTCACCCAACGGCTTCAGATCCACGAAAAAACAGCCTGGATGCTGCGCAGCCTGCTGGAAAACTAAGCATCACTCCAGGCTGGAGCTGACCGCAAGCTCAAAAGGAACCGCCCGATTGGGAAGTCTCAACAGTTCGGCGCTCATCGAGGCGATGTCTTCGGCCTGCGTCATCGCTTCAGCGTCCATCGGTTGCGTTGGCCAGCGGTCGCTCGGACCACTGCGCACTGCAGCTGCCATATCCGTATTGACCCAGCCAGGACAAATCGCCGTCACCCGAACTCCGGCAGCCCAACCCTCGTTGCGCATGGTTTGGCACAGACCAAGCAGGGCAAATTTGCTGGCGCTGTAAGCCGCCAAGCGACCTTTGCTGCGCTTCCCGCTCATCGAAACCAAAACCTGAATACGACCTTCTCCGTGGGATGCCAACTGCGGCCAGGCCGCGCGAGTCAGCCACCACGGCCCCATCAGGTTCACATTGATGGTGTGAGCAATTTCTTGGTCTTCGCCGGGCTCAAACAACAGCGGCACTCGGCTGAAGATCCCAGCGCTATGAATCACGCTATCGAAGCCACCGAAATGGTTGATGGTGGCCTCAACCCAAGCCCTGGCCGCCTCAGGGTCCTCAGCCGAATAGGGATGAAGCATCACCTTGTCGCTTCCAGCCAACACAGGATCAAGGGGCGTTTGTTTCAACATCTCCAGGTCGCGAAGCCCAAGGCTGAGGCGATGACCGTCGGCAAGAGCTCGTTCGGCGACCGCACGACCAATCCCACGACTTGCACCACTAATCAGGAGAGTGCGCACGGCTACCAGGGTGAGGGTCTACAGCGGTAAATTGACACGTTGCCGAGCAAGCCATGGCCAAGTTCGTGTTTGTGACCGGCGGTGTGGTTTCCAGCATCGGCAAAGGGATTGTGGCCGCGAGCCTCGGGCGCTTGCTGAAGTCACGGGGCTACAGCGTTTCAATCCTGAAGCTGGATCCCTATCTGAATGTGGACCCAGGAACGATGAGCCCGTTTCAGCACGGGGAGGTGTTTGTCACTGAGGACGGTGCCGAAACCGATCTCGATCTCGGCCACTACGAACGCTTCACCGACACCGCCATGTCGCGCCTGAACAGCGTGACCACTGGCTCGATTTATCAATCCGTCATTAACAAGGAGCGACGAGGCAGTTACAACGGAGGAACCGTCCAGGTCATCCCCCATATCACCGGTGAAATCCGCGACCGCATTCACCGTGTGGCCTCCAATAGCAATGCCGATGTTGTGATTACGGAAATCGGCGGAACCGTTGGTGATATCGAGTCGTTGCCCTTCCTGGAAGCCATTCGAGAGTTCCGAGGAGATGTGGGACGACGAGATCTGGCCTACATCCACGTGACCCTGCTCCCCTTTATCGGCACATCGGGAGAACTCAAAACCAAGCCCACCCAGCATTCGGTCAAAGAGCTGCGCTCGATCGGAATCCAGCCAGATCTGCTCGTCTGTCGCAGCGATCGCGACATCAACGATGAGCTCAAACGCAAAATTGGAGGCTTCTGCGGTGTGCCCCAGCGAGCAGTCATCCCCTCCTTGGACGCCGACAGCATCTACGCCGTACCGCTCACCCTCGAAGACGAAGGTCTGTGCCGTGAAGTCCTTGACGTCTTGGACCTCGAAGATCACGACAGTGACATGGTGGACTGGGCGCAACTGGTGCACAAACTGCGCAATCCCGGCCCGGCGGTCAAGGTTGCGTTAGTTGGCAAGTACGTCCAACTGAATGACGCCTACCTGTCTGTCGTAGAAGCCCTACGCCACGCCTGTTTAGCCCAGGATGCCTCCCTGGATCTGCACTGGGTTTGCGCAGAAGAGATTGAAAATCAAGGCGCTGATGTCCTTCTCAAAGGCATGGACGCCGTGGTCGTTCCTGGTGGATTTGGCAACCGTGGTGTGGACGGCAAAGTGGCCGCCATCCGCTGGGCGAGAGAGCAACGCGTGCCATTCCTTGGCCTTTGCCTAGGGATGCAGTGCGCCGTCATCGAGTGGGCTCGCAATCTGGCAGGGCTCACTGATGCCACGAGCGCTGAGCTCGAGCCAGGAACCACCCATCCTGTGATCCATCTCCTACCCGAACAACAAGATGTTGTTGACCTTGGAGGCACGATGCGTTTGGGCGTCTACCCCTGCCGGGTCTCTGCAGACACCTTGGCGTCGAGGCTTTACGGAGAAGAGGTGGTGTACGAGCGCCATCGCCACCGCTTCGAATTCAACAACGCTTACCGAAACCTTTTTCTTGAATCTGGCTACGAAATCAGTGGAAGCTCCCCTGATGGCCGGCTGGTAGAGCTGATCGAACTTCCCGAACATCCCTTCTTCTCCGCCTGCCAGTACCACCCGGAATTCCTATCCAGACCTGGGCGGCCCCATCCCTTATTTCGTGGTCTGATCGAAGCGGCTCAACAACGCTTACCCTCCAGCCCCAGCGAAGCCATGCGCCAACAAAACAATTCAGCGGCTGGATCCAGTCATCCAAGCCTGCAGCCTTGAGCGATTGTTTGCCGATTGTGGAGACCTTTCACTCTCTTCAAGGTGAAGGGCTCCATACGGGCCGGAGTGCATTTTTCATTCGGCTGGCAGGCTGCAATGTGGGCTGCAGCTGGTGCGACACCAAGCACTCATGGCCTGCTGACTCCCATCCCAAGCGGCTGGTGAAGGACTTGGCGATTGAAGCCACTGCTGCAGCTGAAACCGGAGCCGCCTTTGTGGTGATTACAGGGGGTGAGCCCCTGCACCACAACCTCGATGAGCTCACCGCTGCGATTCGCACAAGCTGCAGTCAGCCCGTGCATCTTGAAACCAGTGGCGTCGATCGATTAAGCGGTACCCCCGACTGGATCACCCTTTCACCGAAGCGCCACAAGCCTCCAAGACCGGATGTGGTGCAAGCGTGTCACGAGCTCAAATTTGTTGTGCACGAACCGGCAGATCTGCTGTTTGCGGAGGTGGTAGCGACACAAGCACCCCAGGCCAATTGGCTGCTCCAGCCTGGCTGGGACTGCGAGGAAGGCCTGCAACTCGCCGTAAGCAAAGTTCAGCAAGATCAACGCTGGAGGTTGAGCATGCAAAGCCACAAATGGCTTGGCGTGCGCTAAGAGATTTACCAAAAATGATTAAGCCGTTATAGATCTGGATTTGTCATCGATGAATGACGAAGACGTTGATCTGAGCCACGATCAGATCCGGTGGAATGGTTCACATCACAGCTATGAAAGATTGTCGTCCGATGGTGCTGTCGAGATTCCAGGACAACCAGACCAACACAATCGACCTTTTGAGACGCACCGATCAATTACGGCCACTCGTTCGACGTTTGCTCATTGAAGAGTCAACCCAAGAACTCAAACCTAGTGAGAAAAATTCAGTACAAGCTCTCTCAAATCATTGCCAGCAACAGCAACTCAAGAGCGAAGAGGCCTTAAATCTCTGGCTGTCAGAACGCTGCATCAGCAAAGACGAACTCTTGCTTCAGCTCAGTCTTCCCATCAAGCTCAGCAAACTGGCATTGGATTCTTTTAGCGCCAAGGCAGAAGCCCGATTTCTTCAACGCAAAGAAGAATTAGATCAGGCCACCTACAGCCTCCTCAGGGTGAAAGATTCAGGCATCGCCCATGAGCTCTACCTCCAATTGGAGGCCGGTGAAACGAGCTTCGAGAAGCTGGCAACGAACTACAGCGAAGGGCCTGAGCAACGCAGTGGCGGCAGGGTGGGACCCACCCCGCTCTCGCGAGCCCATCCCCAGCTTCAACAACTTCTACGAACCGCCCCCGTCGGAGTGGTTCTCGAACCCTTAGCCATTGAACAGTGGTGGGTGGTGGCCCGCCTAGAAGAGCGCATTCAAGCCAGTTTCGATGACGCCATGCGACAACGGATGGCGAGCGAACTTCTTGAGCAATGGATCACAACTGAAACGAACCATCTCGTCAAAGCGGTTTGCAGCCGCGAGAATGGTCCCTAGCAAGCCTGCCTCTCCTGACGACAACCTCATCCAATGGGCTGCAAGCCCTGAAGCAAATCTTCCTCGAACGCGGAGAGCCTCTTCGCTACGAACTGGGCCAGCCGCTGAGTGAAGGACGCTTCATTCCTGGCCAAGTGCTGTTGATCGAATGTGGCACAGCCCGACTTCTGGGTGAACAAGACGGTCGTCTCAGCACCCTCTCCAAACTGCATGCAGGAGAACTGGTTGGAGCAGCTTCTCTCTTAAGAAGTTCTCCCTGCGAAGACGTGCGAGCAGCTTCTGAGCTTGTCGTGCGCAGGCTGAGCGACAACGACTTTTTGGATCTAGCTCAAAACAACCCGAACATTCGGGCTGAATGCCTCGGCCATCTTTGGACAGCCGAACTGGCAGCTCTACTACAAATCCTCCTGGATCAAACCCCCAAACAAACGCGATCGCTGAACAGCTGGATTGAAGACCTGCTGCCCCAAGCGCAGATTTTCGATGCCGCCGACGCTGCTGCAGTGCAACAAGCACTGGAAGCCAATCAATGCCTCTTCCTCGCAGGAGAACCCTCGAATACCAGTGATGCCGTACTCGGCCAGGAGCTCACAAGCGCAGAAGAGGTCGCTGCATTAGCAACTGAACAACAGCAACTTCCTTTGAGAGTGATTGCGCTTCCTGATGCAGCCATCCATCCACTCAGGCAAACAGACGCTGCGGAGGTGGTCAAAACAGAAGTCATTGGAAACACCTCAGTAGACGACGGAAAAGAAGCAGAGATCCCCAAGGCCCCACTACGACCTCCCATCAGCCGCTTCAACAGCGACCAAGAAGACGATCAGAACTTCTTCGTGAGCGGAGAGGGGCCATTGCAGGAAACCCTCGCCTGCTTTCAGATGCTGGCAAAGCTGATGAAGCTGCCATTACGTCGCGACGCGATTGAGAAGGTGCTACGCGATCAATTAAAGCGTGGCCAAACCCCAACCCTGCGCTTATGCGGCCAAATCGCAGCAGGGCTTGGCTTGCATGTCTCGGGCGCGAAAGTTGCTGCGCGTTTTGGCACCCGCTTGCAGACCCCCACCATGATTCCTTGGCAGGGCAGCTTTGCACTAGTGACCCGTAGTGATCAACGCGGCCTCGTTCTCGCCTCACCGAGCCAAGGATTTGTTGACCTTCCTGCTTCAACACTTGAAGAAGCCTTCCCAGAGGGAATCGAACTATTACTGCTGGATCGCACCAACACCACGCCTGAGCAGAACTTCGGCCCGGGGTGGTTCTGGCCTGCTCTTAAGCGTTACCGCAGCGTTCTGATCCAAGTGCTGGCAGCCAGCTTCGTCATTCAGCTGTTCACACTCGCGAATCCCTTGTTGATCCAAGTGATCATCGACAAGGTGATTAATCAGCGCAGCCTCGACACCCTTCAAGTGCTGGGGATTGCCCTCGTGGCAGTCACCATTCTTGAAGGAGTCCTTGGAAGCCTCAAAACGTTCCTCTTCGCTGAAACAACCAATCGCATCGACCAGCGTCTGGGTGCAGAGGTGATCGACCACCTGCTGCGCTTGCCCCTGGGCTATTTCGACAAGCGACCCGTTGGCGAACTGGGCTCAAGGATCAGCGAGCTGGAGAAGATCCGCAACTTCCTAACAGGCCAGGCCCTCACAACAGTCCTGGATGCTGCTTTCTCGGTGATTTACATCTTGGTGATGCTGTTTTACAGCTGGTTGCTCACCCTCATCGCCCTGGCCGTGCTCCCAATTCAGGTGGGACTCACCCTGCTTGGAGCACCCCTATTCCGTCGTCAATACAGAAAAACTGCTGAAGCTAATGCCAAAACACAGAGCCACTTAGTTGAGGTGCTTACTGGCATCCAAACGGTGAAGAGTCAGAACGTGGAAATGGTGAGTCGTTACACCTGGCAAGAGCGCTATGCCGAATACATCTGCAGCACCTTTGAGAAAACCATCAGCGGCACGGCACTGAGTCAGACCTCTCAGGTGCTTCAAAAAATTTCTCAACTGCTTGTGCTTTGGGTTGGTGCCACGTTGGTTCTCTCTGGAGACCTAACCCTGGGGCAATTGATCGCCTTCCGGATCATTTCCGGGTATGTGACCCAGCCATTGCTGCGCCTTTCCACCATCTGGCAGAGCATCCAAGAGCTGAAGGTGAGCTTCGAACGTCTAGCTGATGTGATCGATACGCCTCAGGAATCGAACGAACTTGATAAGGCCAAAGTGCCTCTCCCCTCCCTCCAAGGAGACGTGAGCTTTGAAAACCTCAGCTTTGCCTTCAGCAAAGGCTCACCAACCGTTCTCAAAGACGTTGACTTGCATGTGAAGGCAGGAACCTTCGTGGGAATCGTGGGACAGAGCGGTAGTGGAAAAAGCACCTTGATGAAATTGCTCCCCAGGCTCTACGCCCCGGATCAAGGCCGGATCCTGATTGATGGCTACGACATCGACAAGGTGGAGCTCTATTCCCTTAGGCGCCAAATTGGCATCGTGCCCCAGGACCCGCTTCTGTTTTCAGGCAGCGTGAGTGAAAACATTGCCCTCACCCAGCCTGACGTGGGAGCCGATGCGATCGTGACGGCAGCGAAGATCGCCTGCGCCCATGACTTCATCATGGAGCTGCCCAGCGGTTATTCAACGCCGGTTGGGGAACGGGGAGCGTCTCTTAGCGGCGGACAACGACAACGGATCGCGATCGCCAGAACCCTGCTCGCCAATCCCAAACTTCTCGTGATGGATGAAGCCACCAGCGCTTTGGATTACGAAACCGAGCGCAAAGTTTGCGACAACTTGATCCAGGCGTTGCATGACTGCAGCGTGTTTTTCATCACCCATCGCCTATCCACCGTGCGCCGGGCAGACCGGATTGTTGTGATGCATCAGGGAGCCGTTGTTGAACAAGGGACTCACGATGCCTTGATGGAAAAACGAGGCCGGTACTACGCCCTTTATCGCCAACAGGAGGCCAGCTGAGCATGACCACGCCAAACAAGAAACAGCCTTCCAAGAACAGCAACACGGGCACCAATCCGATCGGCAATCTGGTGCGCCAAGCCCAAAACAGGCTGGAAAGCACTGTCAGCACAAGCGATCACAATGAAGCCGTGCTCCAGCAAAGTCAGGTTTGGGTGAAAGCGGTGACCTGGGGCTTGATCGGTACCACCGTCTTTGGAGTGGCTTGGCTCGGCATTGCCCGCACAGAAGAGGTGGTGGTTGCATCAGGAAAACTCGAGCCGGTGGGAAACGTCAAAGAGGTTCGAGTCCCAGGGGGGGCCGTAGTGGAGGAGATCCTGGTCAAAAACGGGGAGCGAGTGAGTGAAGGCCAGGCTTTGATTTTGCTGGATCAGGAGAGCACGGCCGAACAGCTCAAATCACTGGAACAAGGTGTGATCGAAAAAACATCTCAAATCAATCAAAAACAAGCACAGCTGTCGCTTAAAAACCTGGAGCGCGAACGCACATTCGAACTGAATCGTGAACAGCTGGCAACAACCCGCGAGAATTTAAGACTTGAAACTCAAATCCTTAACAGACTAGAGGGACTAGCCAAAGAAGGTGGCATACCTGATATCCAATACCTGCAGCAACGCAACAAAGTGGCAGGCCTCAAGGGAGATTTAATCAAGTTGGAACTTGAAGGCAAACGCCAAATCAATCAGATCAACCAGCAGATTGAACAACTCAATGCTGAACTAGCTGGGCTACGCAGCGAACGCGCTCAACTCAATGCCAACCTCACAGAAGTAAAGGTCACCAATAAGAATCAAACCCTTCGAGCCCCTGTCAGCGGCATTGTTTTTGACCTGAAACTAAACAACCCCGGTTACATCACGCAAGCCCAATCATCTCAAGCGGCGTTAAAGGTGGTGCCCTTTAACACCTTGGAAGCCGATGTAGAGATCCCAAGCAACAAAATTGGTTTTGTGCGCATTGGTCAACCAGCCGACATCAGCATTGACTCCTTTCCCGCCAGTGATTTTGGAGTCTTAGAAGGGACGGTCCAATCGGTTGGATCCGATGCTCTCCCACCAGATCAACAACAAATGCGTCAGGTATATTCATTCCCCGCCGTCATCAAACTAGACAGCCAACAACTCAAAATCAAAGACGGCAAAAGGTTGCCATTACAAGTTGGAATGTCTCTCACCGCTAATATTAAATTACGCAGCGTGAGTTACTTGCAGTTACTCCTAAATACCTTTCAGAACAAAACCGATTCCCTTAGAGAGCTCTAACCATCAAAGCTTCACGGCTTCCTGCTGACGGGTCTCCGCTTTCCAAACTCGCCAGCGCAACTCCACCCCATCGGGCAGATCCACCACAACAGGCCAAGAGGCGTTGTAGGGAATCAAATAGGGCTGCTTGCCGAGGGATAAAAAAGATCTGCCTTTGGCTTGTTCCGACGTGCAAGCCATGCGCGTACTCAGCACAAGCACGGGCCCAATCACTTCAAACAAGGCCTTTCCAGAAGCTTTAGGCAGTCGCTGCATCGATAAAGACGGACCCGACAAGCGTTTGACATTGCAGTCAATGTCTACTTCCTTCCCCACGATCAACTGGACGCGCCAATCGAGTGGATGGGCCGAAATCATCGCGTCGTCGCTCTTCGGGAGAAGACCCGAGGGCTGAATCACCCAACGCTTCAAGCCTGGCTTAGGTGCTGGATAACCACTCAGGTCAAGACGGGGAATCGCCACAGCAGGCGCTGAAGCAGCGACCATCAGCAGCGGCAGTGTCAGCCTCAAGAATCCCAGGCCCATGGTCATACTCCTACGGCAACAGAATGCAAGCATGACCGATTCCACCGCGATTGCCCTGCTCTCGGGAGGGCTCGATTCCGCAACGGCTGCTGCGCTCGCCATCCAGTCAGGCTTCCGCGTGATTGGCCTCTCCTTTGATTACGGCCAGCGCCATCGGCGTGAGCTTGAGGCCGCCGTGGACATCGCTAAAGCTCTGAACCTGGCAGAACACCACACCATCCATGTGGATTTGGCGATGTGGGGAGGCTCCTCACTCACCGATCACGGCCAAACCCTTCCCACCAGCGGCGTTGAGGAGGGCATCATCCCAAACACGTATGTCCCGGGGCGAAACACCGTGTTCATTGCGATTGGACTCAGCCTCGCCGAAGCGCGGGGGGCCGATCGGCTAGTGCTGGGCGTTAACGCCGTGGACTACTCGGGGTATCCCGACTGCAGGCCGGATTATCTGAAGGCCTTTCAGGATCTTGCAAACCTCAGCAGCCGCGTTGGACGAGAAGGCCATGGTCCAACGCTATGGGCTCCACTGGTGGAGTGGAGTAAACAAAAAATTGCAGAGGAAGCCCTACATCTAGGGGTTCCCATCGAACGCACTTGGAGTTGCTATAGCGGCGGAGACGTGCCCTGTGGTGTGTGCGACAGCTGCCGAATCCGTGATGAAGCGCTGCTCGCCGCAGGACGGCCGGACCTGTGCAGCCCAGGCCGTCGATGAACTCCAATCAAGCCGACACTCAGAAGCTGATTCGCAGCAACCATCCTTGGATCGAACCTGATGTAGTCGCCCAAGCGCTCGCCCAAGAGCACGGAGAAGCGGGCTTGATCTGGCTGGACGGAGATGGCAGCGACCTGGGCCGATGGCTCACCCTGGCAGCTGATCCTCTCGAGCAACGTTGTTGCCGGGGATTGCCGGGAGAGGTTGGAGCCACCAATCCGTTTGAAGCTCTGCGCTCGCTCGATCCGGGACACTGGACGGGCTGGCTTAGTTACGACGCCGCCGCCTGGCTCGAACCCACAAACGCCTGGCGAAGCGATGCCATGGCGAGCCTTTGGATCGGGCGCCACGACCCCGTTCTGCGCTTTGACCTACAGCAACGGGAGGTTTGGATTGAAGGACTTGATGCCAAGCGCCATGCCGCGATGGAGCGCTGGATTCAAGGGGTAAGTGCACACTTCAATCGACCCCCTGACGCACGCCCCAACCCCCAACCCCTTCACACAGCTTGGGTTCGTCACAGCGACAGGCAGGCCTATGCCAAAGGCGTCGAGCGCATCCGTGAATTAATCGCGATGGGCGACCTCTTTCAAGCCAATCTCACCAGCTGCACCAGCACAACCTTGCCGGAATCGGTCAATAATCTGGAGCTGTTTCGGCGCTTGCGTCGAGCCTGCCCGGCACCCTTTGCCGGTCTTGTCGTTGCCAGCGGTGAGGCCAACGGCGAAGCACTCCTATCCACATCGCCGGAACGCTTCATGGAAGTGCTCCCTAATGGTGCTGTTCAAACAAGGCCTATCAAAGGAACACGGCCTAGAGATTCCGATCCAAACCGGGATGCCGATCAAGCTGCTGAGTTGGTTTGCAGCGAAAAAGACCGTGCCGAAAACGTGATGATCGTCGACCTGCTGCGCAATGACCTTGGCAGAGTCTGCGTGCCTGGCAGCGTCGATGTTCCTCAGCTGGTCAATCTCGAAAGCTACGCCCGCGTCCACCACCTCACCTCAGTTGTTAGAGGTCAACTCAGGGACGGACTGAACTGGGTGGATCTGTTGGAAGCGAGCTGGCCTGGGGGTTCGATTAGTGGCGCACCAAAACTGAGAGCTTGCCAAAGGCTCCAGGACTTAGAACCCAAAGGTCGAGGTCCTTACTGCGGCTCCTTGCTCACGCTGAACTGGGATGGGCGTTTGGACAGCAATATTTTGATTCGCACCGTTCTGCGCAAAAACAATGACCTTCGGGTGCACGCAGGCTGCGGAATCGTTGCCGACTCGGATCCCCAGGCAGAAGCCGACGAACTGGACTGGAAATTGCTGCCACTTTTAGAGGCACTGGAATGACAGCGTTCGAACCAAAACAGGGCATCGCCTGGTTCAACGAAGAGTGGGGGCAGCCTGCAGAACTGGCGCTGCCCCTCAGCGACCGAGGACTGCAGCTCGCTGATGGCTTATTCGAAACGATCCTCATCCATCACAACCGTCCCTGCCTGTTTGATGCACACCTGCGTCGATGGGAGCGAAGTTGTGAGCTGTTAGGAATGGCACCACCTCCCAAAAGGGCATGGTTGGAGCCCTTGATTCAAAAAGCGATTCATCGACTTGGGCTTGCGCAAGGGGAGGGTGCCCTGCGCCTGAATTGGAGTCGAGGCGATGGAAACCAACGCGGGATTGGCCTCGATCACAACGCGGCCGACCCCTCCAGGCATCGCTTTTGGATGACCTTGCAAGGTCATACGCCAACGTTTGGATCCGTACGCACGTGGATCAGTTGTCATGAATATCGGCAGGCATCAAGCCTGATGAGCCGATGCAAAACCTTTTCCTATGGACAATCGATTCAAGTGCGCCGGGAGGCCGAACAGAGGGGGGCTGAGGATGGATTGATGCTCAGCACCAATGGCACACTGTGCTGTGGGAGCAGCGCCAACCTTGTTGTGCAACGCCATGGCGAGTGGCTCACCCCCCCTATTAGCGATGGCTGCTTACCTGGAGTGATGCGGGGGGAAGCCCTCAAGCAGGGACTGTTGAAAGAGCAGTCGCTTTCAGCCGAACCGCAACCTGGTGATCAATGGTTATTAATCAACAGTCTTGGCTGCCGGACGATCAGCCAAGTGAATGGCGAACCACTCACGAACAGGGGGAATGGAGAAACCCTTTGGAGATCTTTATTGCCATCTCATTCTGAAATTTCATTGCCACCCTGAGCGCAACAGAACAAGATCAGCCGCATGGAATTAAGGCGTGACTTAAGCCTTACAAGCCTCACCCTGACCGTCGTCACCGGAACCATTGGCTCGGGATGGTTGTTTGCCTCTTATTACGCCGCCCGCATAGCTGGACCCGCAAGCCTGCCCGCCTGGATCCTTGGAGGAGTGATTTCCTTCCTACTGGCTTTGGTGTTTGCGGAGCTCGGTTCCCTGATCAACACGTCCGGGGCATTGGCCCAGATTCCACTCCTAAGCCACGGACGGCTGTCTGGATTTATCGGGGGCTGGAGCATCTGGATCAGTTACCTGTGCGTGCCAACCATCGAGCTGTTAGCGATGCTCGATTATCTCGACAGCAGTGTTCCCTGGCTGACGCAGGATCGGAACGGGACGCAAATCCTTAGCGGAGGCGGTCTAGCTGTCGCCATCGTGTTGATGGTGTTTTTCACCTGGATCAACCTCAACGGCATTAAGGGGTTGGCCCGCTGGATCAACAGCCTCACGATCTGGAAGTTGATCGTGCCCCTGCTCGTGGCGGGTGTGTTGATGCTGCTCAGTCAACACTGGGGAAATCTGAGCATCCCAATCACGCTTGGCAGCGACCCATCTGCCATCAAAGCTGGCACCGGGACGGAACTTGTGAATGCCGTCGGAAGCGGTGGCATTCTTTTTTGCCTCCTTGGCTTCCGCACGGCCGTTGACCTCGCGGGAGAAGCGCGCAACCCCCAACGCAATGTGCCGCTAGCCATGGGAATTGGACTAGGAATCAGCCTGCTGATTTACCTCGTTCTGCAATGGTCTTTCCTGGTGAGCGTGCCTCCTGAAGCCCTCCAGCAAGGATGGTCGCAACTGAGTCTCAGCCAACATGGCGGACCGCTGGCAGCCATCGCCCTTTCCCTTGGGCTCGGCTGGATGGTTGTGCTTTTGCTCATCGATGCTGCGATCTCCCCCAGCACAACGGCCATGGCCTACCTAGGGGTGTCGGCTCGGGTGAGCTGGATGATGGGTCGCTGCAACCTGCTCCCTAAATCCCTAGGTCGGGTCAATCGACATGGGGTTCCGGATCTTGCTGTCGTCAGCAGTTTGGTGGTGGGCTGCGCCCTGTTTTTGATCGGCCCAGGCTGGCAACAGGTTGTGGCTTTTCTCACTGCAGCCCAAATGATCGCTCTAGCCATGGGACCGGCAAGCTTGTTAGCCCTACGCAAACAACTCCCCGAGGAGAGAGGACATTTTCGGATTCCATATCCCACCGCACTCAGTGCCCTGGCTTTCGTGATGGCGACATGGGCGACGAACTGGTGCGGACGCACAGCGCTAGAGGGAGCGGTGCTAGCCATCGGAATCCCAAGCCTGCTGTTTGCTCTTCACAACTGGAGGAAACGCCAGCAGGTTGAAACCAAAGCAGGACTTTGGTGGGGGCTCTATCTCGGACTGCTCGTTTTGGACATGGAACTGTTCAGCAAAGGACGGGCCCTGGAGCTTTCGAACCTGGCCCATCTCGCAGTACTTGCGGGAATGGCACTCTTGGTGCTGCCGATCGCGGTCAACACCGCGTTGCCAGAAGTCTCACCCCATGCACTCACACACTTAGGAAACGATCCACAACCTCTTGACTGAGCTCCGAGGTAGCGCCACTGGCCACGATTCCCCCGCGCTGCATCGCGTAGTAACGGTCGGCCTGGCGAACAAAATGCAAATGCTGTTCTACGAGCAAAACACCGATACCTTTCTCCGCGATAATTCGTTGGACAGCCGCCTCAATATCTTGAACGATATTGGGCTGAATCCCCTCAGTTGGCTCATCAAGTAGCAACAATTTAGGCTGGCCTAAAAGAGCGCGAGCGATAGCAAGTTGCTGCTGCTGACCGCCAGAAAGATCACCACCTTTTCGTGAAAGAAATTCCTGGAGAATGGGAAAAAGTTCGTAAATAAAAGGATCGATACGACGATTTCGAGCAAGGCCTCCTGGGAGGGCCTCCATCCCCAACATCAAATTCTCTTCAACTGTTAATTGAGGAATGATTTCCCTACCCTGAGGCACATAGCCAAGTCCTGACCTTGCACGCTGATGAGGAGGTTGGCGCTCCATTCCCTTCCCTTCAAAGACAATCTCACCGGAGCGTGGCTTGAGTAAACCGATCAAAGATTTTAGAAGCGTGGTCTTTCCCACGCCATTACGTCCTATCAAACAGACCATTTCCCCGGCAAGGACCCTGAGATCCACGTCTCGGAGGATATGGCTCTCGCCGTAATAGGTATTGAGGCCTCGAATCTCGAGCATGGTCATTGAGCGTCGTCCTCCGTCGTTCCCAAGTAAACCTCGATCACACGAGGATCCTGTTGCACCTGGTCCATCGAACCCTCACAAAGAACATGGCCCTGATGCAGCACGGTCACAGGGCTGTCAAGGCGACGAATGAATTCCATGTCGTGCTCAATCACTAAGACGGTGTGATCTCCAGCCAAAGACTTCAACAAATCAGCTGTTAGATCTGTTTCTTCATCCGTTAGGCCTGCAACCGGTTCATCCACTAGCAAGAGGTCTGGATCTTGACCAACCAGCATTGCAATTTCCAACCACTGCTTCTGTCCATGGGACAGAGCACCAGCTCTCCAGTCGGCTCGAGGCTGAAGATTAACAATGTTCATTAGATGGTGAACTTGGTCACGCTGTTCTGCACTCATACGACCAAACAGCAAGGTCCAAGGCTGCTTAGACCGACTAACAGCCAAGGCCAAGTTGTCCTGAACTGTTAGATCTTCAAACACACGCGGGCTTTGGAATTTCCGACCAATGCCAAGCCGAGCAATGCGATGTTCGGGGATTCCAACCAGAGATCGACCTTTAAAAAGCACACCACCAGAACTAGGTGCGACTTTCCCCGTAATGACATCTAGAAAAGTTGTCTTTCCAGCTCCGTTTGGTCCAATGACCGCTCGAAGCTCTCCGGGTTCCAAGCTGAGGTTCAGATCTCGAAGGGCAAGAAAGCCATCAAAACTTACTGTGATGTCCTGGAGCTCAAGGAGTGCTCTAGACCCAGAAACAATGGTGCTCATGGCTGTACCTCCTCATTACCATCCACTTCAAGTTGCGGATAAGTACTGATAGGCCGAGAAAAACCAACACGAGACATTAGATTCCGCGGCCCATCTCCTCGGAACCAACCAATCACTCCCTCAGGCAATGCCGTTACAACAAGAATAAATAAACCACCTTGAATAAAAAGCCAAGTTTCAGGCAAAGCCTCACTTACCAAACTTTTGGCATACATGATGGCAACGGATCCAAGAATTGCACCTACCAAAGTTCCACGCCCACCAACAGCAACCCAAATCACCATTTCGATCGAAAAGGGAACGGTCATAAACTGCGGCGAAACAATGCCAGATTGCACGGTATAAAGCGCACCACCAATTCCTGCAAGCCCACCTGCAATTGCAAACACAATTGTTTTAAAAAGAGTTGGGTTGTAACCAGCAAATCGTAGCCTTGGCTCGTCATCGCGGATCGCAATCAAAACGTTGCCAAAGCGGCCACGCACGACCCAGCGCAAAAACAACCAAACCAAGATCACGACAACGGCCGTTAGCCAAAAGAAGCCTCTCTGCATCTCAGGAGATCCCAACTCAAGCTGACCGAATAAAATAGTGACATCAGTCTTCAGGCCATTCGTTCCATTGATTAATTTCTGCTGCCCATTAAAGAAATTAAAAAACACTAACAAAGCAGCCTGGGTAAGAATCGAAAAGTAGACCCCCTTAATTCGATTACGAAACACCAAGTTGCCTAGTACAGCAGCAAGCACTGCAGGAATCAGCCAAATCGCAATAAGGGTAAATAAAGGCGAACGAAAAGGTTCCCAAAATAAGGGCAACTGCTTGACGCCGTAAAGGCTGAAAAATTCAGGAATGCCATTTGGAAATTCAGATGAGCTCCTGAGCTGAAGAAACATCGCAGCGGCATAACCACCGAGGGCAAAGAAAATTCCCTGCCCAAGACTGAGAAGTCCGGTGAAGCCCCAAATCAAATCAATCCCAAGCGCCACAATCGCCAGCGACAAAAATCGACCCAATAAGTTGAGACGGAAAACAGGCAGAACCGATGGAGCAGCAACGATTGCCGCAATGATCAACACCCAAATAGCTACCGAGAGCCAAGAGCGCTGTTGAAACGAACGAAACATCAGTTCAAGCCTCAACCATGCGGCCTTTTTGCGGGAAAAGACCTGCAGGACGGAATTGAAGGAACACCACAATCAGGGCAAAAACCATGACCTGAGCCATGCTCGTGGTCGCAAAAAATTCAACTCCTCCAGCCAGGGGCCCTGGCATATCGGGCCAAATCGTGAGCAGACGCCCCGCTCCAATCAGATCGGTCAATAAGCCGATCGCAAAGGAAGCCAGCACGGTGCCGAGAAGATTGCCGACACCACCGAGCACCACAACCATGAAACAACCAACGATGTAGGACGTTCCAACATTTGGACCCACCGAACCAAGCAACGACACGGCAACTCCCGCAACCCCAGCCAAACCAGAACCAATCCCAAAAGTAAGGACATCAACGGTCTCTGTAGGAATGCCAAGGCAGTCGCTCATCGAACGGTTTTGGGTCACAGCCCTGATGCGAATCCCCCAAACACTGCGGTTGAGAAACCAGATCACACCAACAACAGCGATCAACGTCATCACGATGATTACCAGGCGTGGCACCGGAAAGGTGAGATCCATCCATTCGAGTCCCCCACGCATCCACTTCGGTGCCGTCACATCCACATTGCGAGATGTCGCCCTTGCTATACGACTGATCTGCGAAGCCAAGCCACCAGCACACAGCACACCAAGGAGCGCAGATACAGCCCAACCGGCTGATCGCGCCCAGCGAGATTGCCGCCCCTCCAATAAAGGCTTCGGGAGAAGCAACGGGAGACTGAATCCAAGCACTAGGAACACAACCATTCCCGCCGCATAAGCCAACGGAACGCTGCGGACAAACTGTTGAAGGATCAAACTGACACCCCACGTGGCAAGCAACGTCTCAAGTGGACTCCCATACAGACGTCGTATGACCGTGCGCTCAAGCAAAATACCGATCACCCCGCTCACAACGAAGGCGCATGGAATAGCAACCAACACGTAGGCGTTGTAAACAGGAGCAAGAAAGGGAAGTTTAAAAATGAGCTGCACCACGTATGTGGTGTAGGCGCCAAGCATGATTAATTCGCCATGAGCGAGATTAATCACACCCATCAAGCCAAACACAATTGCCAGTCCAAGGGCGGCCATCAGCAAAACAGAGCCGATCGCCACACCGTTAAACAGACTTTCGAAAAGCAGTTGCACGGAGGGTCTAGTAAGCGAAACAAATGAAAAGAGGAGCCCCAAAGGGACCCCTCTAGCAGTACTCATCAAGAGAGATGGAGCTAGTCGCGATCAGAGCTTGTACTTCTCTCCCTTACTGGGATCAGACCAATCGCAAGCAAAGCCCTTTGATGTGGGCTCGAACTGGTTCCAAGTCTGAGGATCGATAGGGTTGTCAGACTCCTCTACGATCTCAAATTGACCGTCTGCAGTGATCTCACCAATACGAACGATCTGAGAGATATGGTGGTTTGGACGAACCTCAATTGGTCCCTGAGGAGCATCGAATTTGATGCCAATCAAGGCTTCACGTACCTTGTCATCGTCGAAAGTACCAGCCTTCTCAACAGCCTGCTTCCAGAGGTAAACCATGTTGTATGCGGACTCTTGAGGGTCAGCAACAACACGATCAGCTCCATACTTTGCCTTGAAGTCAGCAGCAAACTTCTTGGAAGCAGGAGTATCAATGGACATCATGTAGTTCCAAGCGCCGTAGTGACCTTCTAGGAACTCTGGTCCAATCGTGCTGATTTCTTCTTCAGCGATTGAATAACTCATCACGTAATAACCCTTTTCAGGGGTAATACCAGCATCCTGAATCTGCTTAAAGAAAGCAACGTTTTGGTCACCATTCAAGGTGTTAATAATGACCCCACCATCAGGAAGAGCGGTCTTAATCTTGGCGATAATAGGAGCAACTTCCGTATTACCAAGAGGCAGATAGTCTTCACCAACGACTTCTCCACCCAGAGACTTCACTTGCTCCTTGGTGATGGTATTAGAAGTACGAGGGAACACATAATCCGAACCCACTAAATAGAAAGGCTTTCCTGCAGCAGGCGACTTCTCAAACATGAAGCTAGTTGCTGGCTCAGACTGCTGGTTAGGAGTCGCGCCGGTGTAAAAGATATTCTTCGAACACTCTTGTCCTTCGTACTGAATCGGATAGTAAAGGAAAGCATCCTTCGACTCATAAACCGGAAGCATTGCTTTGCGACTAGCAGAGGTCCAGCCACCGAACACAACAGGAACTTTGTCCTGGTCGATGAGTTTTTTGGACTTCTCCGCGAAAGTTGGCCAATCAGAGGCACCATCTTCAACGATGTATTCAATTTTGTACTTCTTACCGTCTACCTCAACACCGCCAGCTGCATTGATTTCATCAATGGCCATCTTTTCCGTATCCACCAAGGTGGACTCGGAGATCGCCATCGTGCCCGTTAGGGAATGCAGGATGCCAACAGTGACGCTGTCGTCATACTCAACGCTGGAGGCCTTCTCATCGCCACCACCACAAGCTGTGACGGCCAGACCCAGCGACGCTGCGGCCATGCCGGCAAAGAGACGCTTGGACAATGATGAACTCATGAGTATCAAAACAAGTGAATCGACGTTTCAACGCCGGAGCATGAAAGGTACCGATCCAGAGAAAGAAGTTCCTGTATCAACCAAAACAATTTGCTTATTAGCAGACCAAATACGCATCAGTTTGGTATCTGTCGCAACACAAATGCCTCGACAAGATCGAGCCCTTCCCCCGTCCGAAGATTCGTAAAGCACCAAGGTCTCTCCCGCCGCATCCTCAACGTGTCGCGTTCCATCACTCCCAAATCAGCACCAACAAGGGGAGCCAGATCAATCTTGTTAATCACCAATAAGTCGGACCGTGTAATTCCAGGTCCGCCTTTGCGAGGAATTTTGTCCCCTGCCGCCACATCAATCACATAGATGCAAAGGTCCACTAATTCGGGACTAAAACTGGCCGCAAGATTGTCACCTCCGCTCTCAACCATCACCAGATCAAGCCCTGGAAACTGACGCTCCAGTTCAGCCACAGCAGCGCGGTTGATGGAGCAGTCTTCTCGTATCGCGGTATGAGGGCATCCTCCGGTTTCAACACCACGGATGCGCTCAGGCTCCAACACACCTGAACGCGTCAGGAATTGGGCATCCTCCTGTGTGTAAATGTCATTGGTCACAACCGCCAATTGCAGGCGATCACGCAATGTCCTGCAGAGCGCTGCAACAAGCGCTGTCTTGCCTGAGCCCACTGGACCGGCGATGCCAAGCCTGAGTTTGCTGCTCATCAGCTCCGGAACAAACGTGAATACAACTCAGCATGAGCCAACTGGGCGAGCCCCGCACCGGCACCACCAGACCAAAGTGAGTGCGGATCTTGATCCTTTAAAGCACTCGCCTGATCACGAATCATCGGCAACAGTTGTTGTTGGATCCGTTGTGCCGTGGTGGGACCAAGCGGCACCAAGCGGACTGCCGCACTGAGCTGATTCGCAACCCAGCCATAGAGATAACCCTCCACCATCTCCAACTCAGAAATCTTCAACGACAAGCAAGCCCAAGCCCAGGATGCAGGCCAAGCCAAGACCACCGGCTGAGGCAATGCCTGAGGCAATGGATGTCCAAGATCGGCCATCAACGCCAGCAAAGAACCGCCCATCTGCACTTGCTGGGCACGCACCTCAGCCGACTCCCTCAAAGCCAGCAACCAGCCATCCAGAGAGATCAAGTCGCTGGGCATCTCTAACCCTTCGTCCTCCCAGCCTTGAAACAGAGCACGCAATGGCATTAACGCCGCAGCCTCCAACCTCAGTGCACCCCTCTGAAGCTCCGCTTCAATCCAGTGCTGAAGTTCGAATTCATCGTTCAGAGCGCCATTTTGGATCAAAACCTCAAGCCCCTCGGAATAACTAAACGCGCCAACGGGCAAGGCAGGACTCACCAATTGCAGCAAGGCAAGCGAAGTCATGAGTGCTGATGAGTGTTGTATGCACCGCCTTCTGGCCTGAATGGACCACAACACCGTGTCAGCTTCAATTCACGGCCGTTAAGCATGGCGGCAAGGACGGAGTCGTTGAGCAACAACAGCTCATGCTCATGCAACTCAAGAGCCACGTGGCGGTTACCTAAGTGATAAGCAGCCTCAAGCAATGCCAGCGGCGTTGCCGCCTCCACTCTCAACAACTCCTCTGGAGCAGCTGTCACCAGCACATGCACCTGCCGATGGGAATCCGTGAGGCGATCACCCGGCGTCAAGGCTCGCTCGCGCGGCAGCTGCAACAACACGTCTCGACCACAGGCCGTGCGACGACGTCCACGCAGCACCGTGCGCTGATCCGCACTCAGCGGCAACTCCATGACAGCGAGGGTGGCGTCAGGCAATGGCTCCTCAGACAAGAGGCGATGGTCCAACACAATCAAACCAACATCCAAGGGTTCAGACAGCCAACGAGATCACGCATCAAAGACTGCCCAAACAGCACGCCTTCGTTTGGTAGTGCTTGCTACAGAGCTGAGCAGAGTTGGCGTCGAGCGTGCATTCATGCATCGACTTGACCCATGGCACGGCACCTGCAACCTGCAGTTTTTTGCAGACAGCAGCGGCAGTCAGCATCAAGGGGGCTGCACCGCCCCCTTGAAATTGATGCGCGCCGAACGTGGTGAGAACGGGCGTTGCGAGCTGCCATTGCTTCACACCGCGGGCGGCCTCGTGGGTGGAGACCAATTGAGCATCAACCTCGGCTTAAGACCAAGCAGTCGCTGTCTGCTCACAAGTGTGGCCGCGCAAAAGGTCTATGGGTCAGTGGGTCGAAGCCAGCTCCATCCCCAGGGGGCTTGGGCCCGCCAACAGGTCTCAGCAGAGCTTGATGCTGGGGCTGATCTGGAGTGGCTTCCCCAGGAGCTTGTTCTTTATGCCGATGCTCTGTTTGAACAAAACCTCAACGTCACATTGCCGATGAATGGATCATTTCTCAGCGCTGAAATTGTGCGTCTCGGACGCACCGCCGCAAACGAAACATTGGGCCGCGGATGCTGGAGATCAGGCATTCAAATCCAACGCCAAACATCTGAGGGAAGGCGCTGGGAGCTGGTTGATCGGCTCGAAATCAGCGGCGAAGCTCTGAAGTCAATCCATGGACTCAATCAACAACCCGTCTTCGGGACCTTGGTTTGGGCAGCCCCCTTCCCTCTACAAACAGACTTGGTCAACACTCTCCTCGAGGCCGTTCGGCAGGATCGCAACGAACTCGAAGGAACCATGCATTGCGGCTTACTCCCCCAGGGACTGATCGCCCGTTACAGCGGCGACTCAAGCCGTGATGCCCGTTTTTGGTTCAGCAGGATTTGGGCTCGCACCCGTCAAGCAAGAGACCTGGCACCTCCTCAGATTCCCAGGGTCTGGCCCTTACAAGAAGATCCATTGGGGGCCTAAGCGTTCAATCTGAACATTCCACTGGCCCAGGGAGATGGACACTAGAAAGAGTGCAAGGTCACCATGCACCTCAGTCCCCAGGAAAAAGACAAGCTGCTGATCGTCACGGCTGCGCTCTTGGCAGAACGTCGACTCCAGCGTGGTCTCAAGCTCAACCACCCTGAAGCCGTGGCATGGCTCAGCTTCTTGGTTTTAGAGGGCGCACGCGATGGAAAAAACGTGGCCGACCTCATGCAGGAAGGCAGCACTTGGCTAAGCCGCGACCAGGTGATGGAGGGCATTCCAGAGTTGGTCGATGAAGTCCAAATCGAGGCTGTGTTTCCCGACGGGACCAAGCTCGTAACCCTGCATGACCCCATTCGCTAAGGCTTCTTTTGATGGCACACCATCAACATGTCGAGGTGTTCTTCGAGAGTGTTCCGGGTGTACGGCCGGGTGGGATTGGTGCTGCTGGGAAGCACGTTTGCCTCGCCGCAGATTTTGATGATGTCTGGAGCATGGCCGCCGCCTGCACCCTCTGTGTGAAAGGTATGGATCGTGCGGCCTTTGATCGCGGCGATGGTGTCTTCAACGAAGCCGGCTTCGTTGAGCGTGTCGGTGTGGATGCAAACCTGCACATCCATTTGATCGGCTACCGATAGGCAGGCATCGATGGCGGCCGGTGTAGTGCCCCAATCCTCATGCAACTTGAGGCCGCAGGCACCAGCGCGCACTTGCTCTTCAAGGGCTTCTGGGGTGCTTGCATTTCCTTTCCCGAAAAAGCCCAGGTTCACGGGAAGCCCTTCAGCGGCCTGCAG
>QCVQ01000023.1 GCA_003210315.1 Synechococcus sp. AG-686-F08
TTGACTGCTCAAATCACAGCTAATGATTGATCCATGAGCTTCTTTGATCTGGAAGACAGCACAGAGGCTGGCGCCTTGCTTGAAAGTCGTTAGTAATAACTTGGTAGCAGTACTCACTGATGCAGATCAGTATCGCCTCAGCACAGCCCATTGGCACAGTGATTCGTGAAGGAGAGCACCAGCCCTTTAAAGCCTCTGCATGCCCCATACGGGCCCTCGATTATGACGAATCGCAGATGAGGGACGACGATGTGATTAGGCGTCAACAGCGTTCAGAAGTGGAATATGACTGCTGAGATTCGCTTTTATCAGAAAGATTGGCCAAAATCTTAGATATAGTTAGAGCGTTTATCTCATAATTCTCTATCGGATTAGTAGTTCGATCCTGTTTCATCGCATCCATCACAGAAAGGATTAGTAATATTTCACGGATGTTCTCGTAACATATCGGCTCAAGAATGTTTCAGAATAAAAGTCCAAGCAATTAACTGATGCCTGTTTTGCCCAAGCTTACGATGAAGGAAGAGCGCCAAGAACTGGTAAAGAAAATGGTAAAGCCTTTTAGACAAGAACCCAATTACTTGCAAACAAAGCACTCATTTACGTGTTTTGTTTCACAACTTTCGGCCCCAAGTGTTCTGCATTGCCTTGCCGTGATGGAGGAGTAATAGCTTGCATTCTAAGGTCTTCGCTACATTTTTTTGAGCAGTTTTGGCTGATATGCAATATGCATTGAGAGATCCGTTCATCAACATCGGTAAAAATTTGCTGAAATGCTCTTCGCCTGAGTCACCACCATGAGAGTGACCTTCTATTGAATGACTACGATAGGCAAGCGATCTACGGTTTCATGCAGCCAACGGTTTGATGCAGCAACTCACTTGGAGCCAATTTGATTTGGCAGTGGAAGAAATCACCTCACGCTTTGCCTCTCACTCATTCATAGGTGTTTATGGAGTTCCGCGCGGTGGTCTTTGCTTTGCAGTGGCACTGAGTCACTCACTCTCTCTCCCTTGCTTGACAGAACCAAAGGATGGTTGTCTCGTCGTGGACGATGTGTATGAAACTGGCCAGACCTTGAGGGCAATTCGTGACAAGGTTGATGCCACTTTTGTGGTCTGGATGAGTAAGTGCTCTCCGGAATGGTGGAATACTGCAACAACGGTTTCATCCGATCAATGGCTGGTTTTTCCTTGGGAAAATCTTGCCCTTGCCGAAGAGGATGAAGGTCGCTACAGGACCTCTCGATCCATCACTCACTGAGACTCGTTAATGACATCAAAAACGATTTATCTGGCCTCCCCTTACGGCTTCTCTGCCCAGTGCAAACGTCTTTTGATTCCTGAGTTTGTTTCTGCTCTAACCGAGCTTGGCCTCACGGTTTGGGAGCCATTTGAGCGCAATGGGACTGTTGACACCACCAAGACTGGATGGGCCTATCGCGTGGCCCAGCAATGCATGCAAGATGTTCGATCAGCAGATGGAGTGTTTGCAATCGTAAATGGAACTCCACCCGATGAGGGTGTGATGGTTGAGGTTGGCGCTGCCTATGCTCTCAATAAGCCTGTTTTCCTTTTCCGTGATGACTTTCGTCGTTGCACTGATTCGGATCACTACCCTCTCAATTTGATGTTGTTCGCTGGCTTACCTGAGTCGAATTGGCAAGAGATGGTGTATGACTCAGTGGATTCGATTAAAAATCGAGAAAGGTCATTAAGTCAATGGGCTCAATCTTGACCGTATTTCTGGCTTCAATTGGTTTGTTGAATCCAGTTGTCTGATAAAGGGGTAAGGACACCTGCCCTGTCGTACTGGCGCAAAATCTGATGAGTGATTTTGTTTTGATCACACCAGCGAATTCCACAGCCTGTGAGGTCTCCTTGCTGTCGATCTCTGGGATCAATAAACAATTCAACGCCTGGTTCTGGGCTCCAAATTAACAGCTGTCCAAAGGATGTTGATTGGCAGTGAAGTGGTTGTGATAACTCTGGTTGCACTGTGTCTTGTTTTGCTTCTACAACATAAATGACGCGATCTAATCCAGTCGCACCGTGGCGAACGATCATTCGACGCCGTTGTTGTTGATTGACGACGCAGAGCTCTGCAACCCAGTTCCATGGTGTGATGAAACTTGGACCTGTTGACCAGTGCCCTGTCTGTGTGACCTGCATCGATGAAGGTAGCGATCCGAAGTTCATCGACTGTTGACGGCCACTCTGCTTGTAGGTCAAACAGGTTTGAATGAAGCCTTCAGCTTCTTTAACTTCAAGGGAAGTGGGAAAGCGTTCCTGCTCTTTTCCAGTGTGATCCAGCCTGACAAAGCATCCCTGCCAAAATCCGCTGTTATGCAAAAGCAATGAATCTCGGGGATCGTTCATAAGCGAGATGGTATGCGTTAATGGTGTGGTCTAAATCTAATTTAAAAGAATATGCTTCTATGCTTTAGAAGGCTATTTCTATTGGAGGTTTAGCTGAGCCCCATCACTTTTCTGTAGGCAGGTCGTTCGCGAGTGGCTTGAATTAAAGTGTTAACTGTTGGATATGAACTCAGGTCCTCATTTGGAAAGAATAATTTTATATATGCTAAGTAAGATGTGATTGCACAATCGGCAGCTCCCCATTTGTTGTTGATGAAAAATCCTTTCGCAATTTCTGAATCCAGTTCAGTTAGAAGACGCGACAATGTCTTTGTCTTTTGATCAGGAACGAAGATTGCAAAAGCTAATGTTGAATTTGCAAAATGTGTCCACTGGCTAATCAATGATCGATCGCTAGGGTGTTTGATCTCGTTCCCATGGTGCTCTGCCAAATGCAATAAAATCGCACCTGATTCAAAGATCACAAGCGGATCTCCCTTGGCATCGACAATGGAGTCATCCTTCATTGCTGGGAGTTTCCCAAACGGATTGATCGAGAGGAAATCTTCTTTTAGATTTTGTCCTTGAGCTAACGAGAGCTCTACGAGATCGTAGGCAATATCCATTTCTTCCATATACCAGCGCGGCATGGATGCTCGCGTTTGGGGACCGCCGTAAAGGGTGATTGTCACTGCTAATTTGGTTGCTAGCTTTTAGATAATGCTAATGGATGTTTAGTTTTATCGGTTGGTTTCAGTCGCTTGATACGGACTTGTTTTCATTGTCCAGTTTCCTTTGAAATGCGGGTAGATCATTGCGTAATTGAGATGCACTTGGATGCCCATGGAATTTAAGAGTGTTTTGGACGACGAGGAATCGACATAACTAAAAGCAACTTTCTTTTTTTGTCCGAGATAGTTGGCTATGGCATCTAATACTGCTGTCCGCCCTTTTCTGTCTTCAGTGACAGCTCTTTTCCATTTTTGGTATCCGTTTGCAGTATGAACTTTGATGATTTCTGAACGAATTGTATTCGCATCTGTCCTGTATGTTGTTCCAACTAGTACGGCTAAGCTCCAAGCAGGAAATTTCAGCTCGTAGCCGACCCTGTCTTTGATTTGAAGTTGTGCACACCAAAATCCGCTCATCCAACATAGTGATTTTCCCCTTTGATACTTTTGTGCGAAGACCCCATTCCTTGGTTGTTTAAGCAGACTATCAAGGTTATTTGGAATGGAAGAAGCTTGTTGTTTTGGCTTGTAATAGTCTTGGAGCTCATCTTCTTTGTCGATTGATCTAAATTCATCCGTGATTTGATCAAGCGTTACAGGCTTGAAGTCTTTCGCTTTTTGATAGACCCTTTTGCTTGTTTTCCAGGGAATTCCATCACCTCTCTGCGGCTCGCTCGTCAGAGTTTTTGTATCTAGAATTGTTCTTGATTTTACGTATTTATTCATGGTCTATTCTATGAGCATTTGCCTGCAAGGCTGCATAGGATTTAGTTGCTTTCAAGTACCCTTTGATTGATCAGATTTTCGCCAAGTGTCCACAACTCCTCGCCAAGTTGTTTGTTTTGAGCTTCTTGACTGGTTTCTGTTTCTTTGAAACTATGGCGTCCAGGGCGGATCAGTTGATTGCTGATGTATTGGAACCTGTTCTTTTCGTAGTTATCCCTATCGGTTAGATCTGCAAGTAGCGCTCCTGCTTTTTCTAGTGTTTCTGTCAGTCTCAGTAGATCTCTAGCGATGAAAGTGAATAGAGCTAAACCGAGTGGGTTTTGCTGGCGACTGGTTCGAAAAAATCCTCCGCTTCCTTTGGGAATGATCAGTCCTGGGCTCCATGCGATAACTGGGATCTCGTTACCTTTTGTTTTGAGTTGGTCGGCAAGATGTCGTGCCATCAAGATGTTGCAGAGCTTGCTGTCCTTATAGGCTTTATCAGCATCAAAAACAGTTTGACCATTGATCATTGCGACCAGTTTGTGTTGTCTTAATCCGTCGAGTGTTCCAAGTGTGGCTGGTTGGCCAACCCGTCCTCCTCCGCTCACTGGGTTGTGCACTTCAGAGCTCGTGATTACAAGTCGTGGTTTTTTACTTTTGAGTAGTAATGGCAACAACCGCATGACAATTAGTTGATGAGCAAGGTGATTTACACAGAATGTTTCTTCTAGCCCTTGCTTCGTAAATTGAGGATTTTTTATTCCTACATTTTGAATTCCTGCGTTTAAAATGAGGGTATCGATTGGCTCGTTTTTTTGCAGGATTATGTCGCAACCCTTTTCAACGCTTTGAAGATCTTGAAGGTTGATTGTTAGTCCCTCAGCTGTTGCCTTCTCTGTGCTCTTAGCTGAGAGGGTCTCCATTGTTTCCAAACATCGCTCTTCTGTGCGGCAAAGGAGTGTGAGGTGATGCCCTCTTCCGACTAACCGTTTGCATGCCTCGAGGCCGATTCCAGAACTTCCTCCTGTAATCAGGATTCGTTGTGGGGTCTCGATTAATTCTGACGGCAAGTTGAGAGACTGACTCAATGATTATTTTACTGCTGTGAAATCCTGTCCCACCACGATGGCTTGAGGAATGTGTCTTCGTCGTTTGCTTCTATGAGGTCGCCGTTATTGAATTGATCAAAATCGTGGGGGTGTATGTCAAATCCTTTTTCTTTCGCAACCCTGCATTGATCATCGACATCAGCGCACTGACTTGATGCGCAGAGTGCTTTCAAAGTTGCATCCGCTTTGATCGCGTTGGCAAGATCGATAACGGCCTGAGCGGACATTGGTTCTGTGGGTGTCTTCATTCCTTGCTAGCGCCGATTCTTGCCGTTGGATCAGTTACCGGTCTTCCAACCTCTGCGTTTCTAGGGCTGTTCATGCGACTGCAGCTTCTCAGCGTTTCGTTTCGTTGATGACGTTCGGCTTGCGTTGTTGCTATGCCGAAGTCAGTCGTGGTTCGGAAGCAATGAAAGGGTTGCGCTTGGCATTGTGCGTCTTGCCATTCCTGAGTGGTGGTGTGGTCTTCGCTGACTCCATGTCATCCTCGACGGTGCAACTTCAAATTGGTCAGTCGATCCGCGCGGCGGATGCATCGTTGTTGGCATCGGGTTGGCTTCCAAAACCCGATCAAACCGTTGAGGGACTTGAACCGGATCCATCTCGACCAACGCTTCCTGCCCTTTCCGCTTGCTCCGGAACGGGTGTTGGTTTCTGTCGTTACGACTATGCCCGGGATCGACAGAGGCTTTCGGTAGTCACGGTTCCTTCGTTCTCGTCAGATGTGTCTGGATTGGTGCAGCGTTGGTGGATCGAATAATTTTTTAGCCAATGGCGTTTGTGAGCCGGAGCGTTCCCCAAAGATCGAAGACGCAAAAGATCACCCCGATTACAATTAAGTCCCAGGCTCGATGACGGATAGCCCAAGGAGCCAGAAAAATCTCTGCAATTCCATGAAGGGCTGTTCCTAGCGCTACGTACTCGAGCACGAGCAATCCGTGTGCCAGCAGGAACAACCCGCTGGCAGCGAAGCGCATCAACACTCGCCAGGAGGTAGACAAAGCGTTTGCAAAACAGATTCAAACCTTACCGGTCTTTATTCCTGCGGTGTTCTCCTCTCGCATTAATGGGTACTGTTGAGAAGAGTTATTCCGGTGCAGACGCCAATGGCCTCGTTGCCAGTTCCGCTTGAAGGGCCTCTTGAGCGTGGGTTGCATCTGGATGGCAGGCGCTTAACTCCCCAACGACGGTTGATTCTCGACCTGTTCGAGCAGATCGGTGGGGGCACCCATCTCAGTGCTGAGGATGTGCATCGTTTGCTGGTCGATTCAAAAGCAAGGGTTTCACTGGCGACGATCTACCGCACCCTCAGATTGCTCGTCGAGATGGGGTTTCTTCAAGAGCTTGAACTGAGTGACGGAGGCCGCCGGTTTGAGCTTTCAAGCGGTGATCATGGCGATCATCATCATTTGATCTGCGTTCGTTGCGGCCGCACAGAAGAATTTGAAAGCACTCCTGTTCTTGAGGCTGGCCGTGAAGCAGCTAAGCGTTTCAACTTTGAACTGATCGAATCGAGTTTGACCGTTCGGGCCGTTTGTCCTAACTGCCTTTGATCATGGATCGCTTGATGGATGCTCCGAGCAGGGCATCCAGAAGTCACCCATCGCGTGGGCACCTTTGCAGCCTTGAGCCTCTGCCTGTGCTTCTGCTTCAGCCCGTGTGGGGTAAGCCATAAACCTCGGATCCGTACCGTCCTGATCCCCGTTTGCCTGGCCATGGTGATGACCGCTGTGGTCCGTTGTGCTCTTGCCTAGTTGCACGAGACCCATGCTCATCGGTCCTGCTGTCCACACGCCCATGGTGTTGACCCCGATCGCCAACAGCCCCATTCCCACGACGGATAGGTTGATCACGCCCATCGCGACGACCCCGATGGAGACAACCCCCATTGGAACAACGCCTATACAAATCACCCCCATCGGCACAACTCCGATGGAGACCGTTCCAAGCGGAGCAATTCCGATTGCGAATTTCTTTGGCTTCGTGCCGCAGTGTCCTCCGTTGGTCTTTGGGTCTGAATCAATCATTGATTAATTATTCCTGCTCTTGTGGCGAGCAGAAGGTTCCGTCAATCTGGTGAGTATGGACCTTTCTGGCGTTTCAGGCTTTCACGAAATTATCGTTCTCACACCCCGCGGATTCGAGGAGGGGTTGGATGCGGTGATGGCTGTTCGCGAACAACGTACTGTTCTGCTCAATCTCTCAGAGATGGAATCAAAACTCGCTCAGCGCACTGCTGACTTCGTTTCAGGTGGCGTCTATGCCCTTCATGGGCAAGAGCGTCGAGTTGGAGAGAGGGTGTTGTTATTCGCGCCGTCCTCTGTTGATATTGATCAGTTCAGTTGAGAGCTCCACCACAACTGGAACCTCCTCCAGCAGTGCATCCAAAACAGTGAGCGCCAACAGCAATCGGTTGATCGTTGATGCTTTCAGTTTGATTTAGAAGATCATCCAGGGTTTTTGGTCCAGAGCGCATAGGCATGCCTAATTGCTGATTGAAATCGCAGTCAAACAACGTTCCTGTCCAGCTGACACTGATCAAACTTCTGCACATGACTGAGTTGAGATTGTTGTCACGATGTGCTTGATGCAATAAGGAATAATAAGTTTCCAGTTCACCCCGGGCTTTCAGCGTTTGTGCAAATCTCTGGATTGGCATATTTGTGATTGTCAATAATTTGCTGAAATGAATGCCATAGTTTTCCAATAACTTGTTGCGATATAGCTGCTCCAGCTCGCCTTGTGCTGGAGGAAGCTGTGCCCCTGAAGGGTTGAAGACCAAATCAAGTTCAAGTTCACTATTAGGCATTCCATAACCCAGTGCATTCAAGCTTTGTAGTCCAGAAATACTGCGCTGAAAAACACCTAAACCTCGTTGATGATCCACTCGCTCTTCCTCAAAACAAGGAAGGGAGGCAACCACTTTTACTCCTTCATTGGCCAAAAATGCGGCTAAGTCTTCTTGGCCAGGTTCTTGCAGAATCGTCAGATTGCAACGATCAATGACTTGAACGCCAAGGCCCCTTGCCTCATGTACAAGGGATCGAAACTGGGGATGTAGTTCTGGAGCGCCTCCGGTTAAGTCAAGACAATTCAGATTCAAGGTTTGGAGAACCTTGGGAATCAGCTTGATCTGCTCCTCCTCCATCATTTCCGTGCGCCAAGGTCCTGCATTCACGTGACAATGGCTGCAGCTTTGATTGCAGCGGTAGCCGAGATTGACTTGAAGCGTTTCAAGTTCGCCACGGTTTAGTGCAGGGAAAGCATCCGCTCTGTTTTTTTGGTACGGCTGCTCAGTCGCTGAAGAGATGGAAGTCAAGGTGAATGGCTAGGGGAGTGCTTGCTTTTTTCGCGATCCAATCTCCATTTTTGGGAGGCAGCGTATTGGGTGTGGATAAGCCCTATCGCTGGTTAGAGAATGATCACCGTTGAGGCAATGTTTTAAACCACTCGACATAGTCCTCTGGACCACCCTTAACGAGACAATCAAAATGGAGTGGATCGTCTGGATCGCTTATCCCTGTGAGCTTGCTATCACTCAAATTTGGGCGATCGACTTCACCATGACTGCTGTCGACAAGAACAACACGGGATGGGCGGTCATAGCTTGCACCGAGTTGCTGAAGAAGAGTTAAAAATCCTCTGTCACTGCCGCCTCGGAGCCAACCATCACCCAATGGACAAGGCGTGGATGTCACGGTGTCACCAACTCCAACCAACATGGGAATCGCGTCCCTTTGGATGTGCTGATGACAAAGATCCAGCAGGGCTTGATGGTCATGGGGGGCGGTGCGCACATTGAAGGTGTCACCGAGAGGGGCTGTGCCGGTTTTTTGAGCGATGTGCCGATTGATCAGTACTAGCAACCCCACTTCTTTAATGGCTCCCTTCAGCATGAATTGAATGTCAGTGGTGCCAACATCTCCAGGTTCAGCTGGTTTGAGTCTCTCCTGACCGGAAGCATCGTGTCCCAGGTTTGGAGCGACGTGTAGAAAAAATGACTGCGGCAGTTCAGCCGCTGTTGCAGCTGACATCAGGGAATCCATCAGGTCTGACAACATCAACTGCAGCTGTTTTTGCCGCTTTACATCACCTTTTATCTTGCTAAATAGACTGTTTAAGTTGATCGTTGGAGAGACTTGGGTGTCAAGAATTGCAAGCTTGAGTTCTTCCTCGAGTGCCTGGCCTTGCAACTCAGGCATGACTTGACTCAGTTTTAATCGCAACAGCTCATCCATCCGTTGAGGGACGGATTCCAGGAAGCTCATCTCCTGGTCGCTTACACCAGGGTGTGAGACCACTCCAAAACGATCTTGAAATTGAACGCCTCCGGCGGCCAATCCTGGTAGGTAAAGGCCTTCTCGTCGTGCCTTCTTGTCGTCGCCTAAAGCTTTTTCAACGAGTCGATTGACGCCTCGACGACCCTCGTGTTCGCCGTTTGTAAGCACGCTGAACTGATGTTGCATGGCTGCGGCAGCCTGCACGTAGTCAGCACGAAGGCTGCGCGTGAGTGGATCTTTGACGAGGGGCATGCAAACTCCATCAAGGTCTTGCACGATCAACAAGTCTGACTCCGCCCTCATTTCGTCGCGGAGTGCATCAAGGCTTAGTGCTGCCATTGTTTAAACGATGTCCTTGCAGGAGTGTTGGAAGGTTTGATTGCGCGATCCGGTCTCTTAGCCAGATCTCCATGGGGGCTGACTTTTTTAAGTCTGTTCCATTAAGGAGACATCTAAAGCTGGCCCCATCCCATCGCTTTGCGATAGGCGGGACGACGCACCACGGATTCGATCGTGGCTTGGATGGATGGATACGGATCTAGATCGACGTGGGGAAACAACAAAGGTAAGTAGGCCAGATAGGCCTGAATAGCGCAATCTGCTGCTCCCCAGAGGTTTCCGACCAGTGGTTGATCAATTTTTAGTTGGTGATCTAGTGCTCTCATTAGACGCGGAAATTCTTTCTCTCGGTGGCTTGGGACCAATAGGGCAATCGATAGGGTTGAATTAACAAACTGTAGCCACTGGCTGGTTAAGGCTTTGTTCTCAGTAGTTTTGATATCGTCGCTATATTGTTCTGCTAGATACAAAAGAATTGCCCCGCTCTCAAAGAGCTTAAGCGGCTCCCCATTTGGCATTATAATGTCGTATCAATAAGCACTGGTAGTTTCCCAAACGGATTAATTGCAAGAAAGTCTGCTTGAAGGTTCTCACTCTCCTGACGATTCAATTCGATTAAGTTGTAGGTGATAGCTTTCTCTTCCATGTACCAGCGAGGTAAACTTGCCCTAGTTTTTACACCTCCATATAGCGTCAACATCGTCAAATCCTCTTCTCATTTCGAAAGTAATTGGAATGGCTTTGCAGGGGAGGTCTCATTGCGATCGAAATTCTTGTTCTGCGGTTCATGGTTAATTCATAGCAAGATTTGTTGATTGTGGTTGTCGATTTTAAAACTAGTGGGGTCTCCCTGTTTGGGCTAAGCAATATCTTTACGTTTGGTTCATAGGCTGCAAACGTCGATAATTCTTTTAGCTTGATTTGTCTATAGCAGTAGATTAATATTATTTGCTTGCTTTATTTTTTATACAGTTTTAAACTTTGTTTGTGTCTTGTGCGATTGCCTTTAAGAGTGAAGGCATCATGCCGCTTTAACCGCCTTGCTAACGGAGCTTGTGTGGCAAATTTTGAGCTCTAGTCTTTTCATTTCAGCTGCGGAGCTTGCGAGGGCCCGTGTGGGTTCTCGTCTCGAACATCGCGTCTAGCCAGACCTTCCTTAGTGTTGGGGTGTGCAACGCAGTGGGTTGATGGAGACGGTGCTCGATAGCAACTCATTTTTTTCACCGTCTTTGGATCGGGACGCCATCCATCGCCGAATTTTGGAGCTGGAGAAAGGCAAGGTTGGCCTCTACAGCGTGGGGCTCTATCCCGCCTCCCTTGCCTACAACTGCGCCATGCAGAAAAACAGTGAGGGACATCTTTTGTTGGCTCCTCGCCCAGGGAGGGACTTGCTTGGCGCATTTCCTGACGATGTGATTCAGGGCATGGACGAAGTCCATGTTGCGACGATTGAGGCGATGGCCACCCACGAGCTTGCAGGCAAGCGGGTCACTAACTCTTTGGCCGACCTCCTCATGCGCTGTGAGCTGGTGATTCTTAGTGCAAACAGCAATCACGTTGAAGACGATCTTCGAGAGGCTTGCAGGCTTCGTTCGGAGCTCAACAGGGAGCAGGTGGTCATTGCTTGTCTTGCTGGCTCCTTCGGTCATGACCAAATTGCCAATGAGTCTTATGTGCTCTGTGAGAAAGAGCCCAATTTGGCTTTTTTCTCAGGTTTCCACCGTCATGGCGCCCTACGAAATCCTCTCGATAGTTTTACGGCCAATTTCTGTCATCCCAATGCCTTAACGGCTTTGTTGGGGGCGCGTTTGCTGGATCGTCTTTCACCCAATATTCAGGTTTCACCGGGTGTCCACAACGTGGAGGGCCAATACATCAAGGCGGCTAAAAACATGGCGTCTGTGTTTGCAGGCTTTGGGTATTCCTTTCACAAACAAAATCCAGGTGTCCTGCCTACCTTGCTGACGCTTCTTTTGGATCAATGCTTGGATCAAGCCGCCACGGTCTCGATGGCGCGCCGCGATCGTCAACGGCTTTACAACCGACAGCCGTTTTCCCTTACTGAACTGGGGTATGGGGTGCCGAGAATTGAAGCGGCCCTTGTCCGAGAAGGGGATATGGAGAAGGTTCGGGACCATACCTTTGCCCAGCTCACCGCGATGGTTGCTGATGTTCGAGGCAGCATGATGATGCCCGTATCAGGAAAGCCAACGCGGAATTTTCAGGTTGGTCAGGTGCTTTCAGACCACATGCGTCTTGAGCAACGCTGTCCGGAAAGCATGGAAGAACTGGAGGGGTGGTGTGAAGCTGCCGGTTTACGCAAGGGAGGCTTAGAGGGATTAAAGGCCTTGCGTTATTGGCCTCAAATTGCGCGTAAATATTCCATTCCTGTTCACGATGCATCCATGATCAATTTGCTTTACATGGCGATCTATGGGCGACAAGCGACGAAAGATGTTGCCTTTTCAGTCATGACTGATAGCCGGCAATTGTCTACCTATTGCCAGGAATCTGTTCGGCCCACCCATAGCCGTCGCTATGCGGAAGCTCTGCAGAACCTGGATTTACCTGAGGCCATGGATCTTATTGTAAATGCAGTGATTGCAGATAATGCACGACGCTTAATTCGAGGTGATTCAGGCCTTGAAGATATGGAAGTAGATGATGATCCTCCTGCTTACCTTCGCGCTATGAATGTAATTGAAAATGCTCTTTAATCAATCATAATTACTTTGTCGGCGATGGATTTGTACGGTTCGGGATCACAACTCAGAACAACAATCTGAAGACCCTTTGAAACGGCTAATTTCAACATTCCCAAGACTCCCTTAAGGCGTTGAGCATCAGTATTGGTGAAGGCGTCATCGAAGAGCAGCGGAAGACAGCCCCCATGCCGTTCTTTGAGGGTCTCGGCGATGGCGATGCGTAGGGCTGCATTTAATTGTTCTTTCATCCCGCCGCTGAGTTGGTTGAAGGTAAAGAGTGTGCCCTCGCGCTGTAGGCCTAGTTCTTGCAAGCCATCTTTTGGGTCATAACTCAGGGAACAGCCATCATTTGGGTTTGCTAGTAAGGGTTGCAAGACCAGATTGATATTGCGTTTCAAAGGATTGGAATAGCGCTGAGAGAGATCGCTGCGAGCTTGTTCAAAGCGTTGAAGGAGATGGCTACGGGCGCGGATCAGGAGAGCTTCTTGTTGTTCGGCTTGTGTTGCTAAGTCGAGCTTTGCTGAAGCTTCGGCCACTGCTGAGTGGAGATCTGCTTGGCCAAGAGAGTCGCATCGTTCTAAGAGTGCACCACGCTGGATTCCAAGCTCATGACGTTGCTCTGTGAGCTGATGCTCTAGGCGATCAAGTGCCTCTAATTCTGCTTTTGGATCGACGTGTTGTGGCGTTGGGTTTGGTTGTTGAAGGTCTTGAATATGGACTTCCAGCCGTCGCTGCTGAGATGTCAATGTTTCGATTAGTTGTGAGAGTTGTTCTTGGGATCCCACCTCTTGCTCAAGCAATTGATGTTGGTTGATACGTTGCTTTTGCTCTGCTTTGAGTCGCTCTTGTTGCAGATTCTTTTGTTGCCATTGTTTCTGTTGAGCAGCATGATGAATCTCCAGCAGGCGAATATTTTTTTGATGAGTTTCGCTTTCGTCTTTTAACTTTCGGTACTGAGTTCGACATTGATCCAGTTCTTTTTCATGATCTGAATCTGGTTTCAGCTCTTTTGTGGGTAGGCCTTGATTGAGTACGTCTAACTGGAGGCGTAACTCTTCGAGGTTGGGTACTTGTTGTCCTGTAGGAGGGACGAGCTGGCTGAGTTGGGCTTTGATCAGCGCTTGTTGTTGGAGAAGAAGGTTGCGTTGTTCACTGCGTTGTTGAGCTTCTTCAAGAGAGTTTGCTTTCCATAGTTTTAATCCAGCTTTCAATGCGCTTTGCAGAGATTGTTCTGTCTTCTTGAGTGAGGAGAGTCCTGTGCCTTCACCAGGGCTGATCTGAAGTCGGACATGTTCTCCAACGACAATGTGGAAGACACCTGCTTGCTCACACGATTCACCCTCCTTGAGCTGTGACCCATCAATGGCAATGGTTTGATCTGCAGATTCCACCAACACCGTGGAGGCCATGCTTTCGATGCGGATGGCGATGGCCCGAAGTTCTTCTTGAGTCTTGTTCAGCTGCTGCAGGTCTTTTGCCGTCCCGCCTTCGATGCTGTTGAACGCAGCGGTGAGTCGTTGATGTTGTGCGGTTAAGCGTTGGCGTTCCTCATGTTGGCGGCTCAGCCCTTCAAGGCGCTGTTGAAGTTCATCGCGGTCCTTTCGCTGTCTAAGCAAAAGTCCTTGCTCTTCCAGGGCCTGACGTTGTTGTTCGAGATCTGCGCTCCGTTGCTGTGCCTCTTTGATTTGGTTGCTTTCTACGTTGCAGGTTGTCTCCAAGGTTTGGAGCTCACGCTCCAGGCCAGCCAGGTTGTGCCGACAGGCCGTGCTGTCTGCCGACAGCTTGCGAAGAGTGGCGCAGTTTCTTTCGAGTTGTTGTTGCTGCAGGGTGAGTGGCTTCAATTGTTGAAACGCTTCCTGCAGTTGAAGCAAACGTTGGCGCTGCTGCCGTAGCTCAGGTAATCGCTCGAGTTCCAAGTTGCGCAGTTTGTCTTCAACACGGTCGAGCTCCTCACAGGACAGCTCAAAGTCTTGGAGTTGCTCAAGCTTTTCAGTGTGACGCTCCTTGGCCGCTTGAAGAGCCTCTTGTCGCTTCCAAAGTTCGCTTTGTTGACGGACGCCTCGGCTACTCAAGCTTTCAGACACCAGGCGTTCGAGTTGGCTGTGAACGCGTTGATCCAATGGCGACTGAAGTGATTGTTCAGCCTTTTGTTCCAGGCATTCGATCAAGTTGTTCAGGTCGTAGTGGTCATCACTGAGGCTCAGCAAGTCGCGACCCGATTCACCCTGCTTCACCCAAAGATGCGCCCAGCGGCTGGGCAGTGTTTTGTTGACTTGCCTGCTGTTGAGGATCTCGTCAACACCGAGCAGATGGGCTAATTGATCCTCAGCTGCTGATCCAATGAGGGCTGCCTGACCTTTGGCTTCCAATTGGGTGGTGCCACTAGGACCGCTAAAGCGTTTGAGAAGGGTCCAGTGTTGTTCGCTGGTTTCAAATTCCACCTTGATTTGGGGATGGCCAGCATGCAGCTGCGATCGCAGATCCTGCGCTGCCGTCCCGCTGGAGGCAGCACGCACAAACAAGGTTCGATGCAGAGCCTCGACCAAGGAACTTTTGCCGCTTTCATTGGCTCCGCCAATGACCGTTACCCCTGGAGCAAAGTCCAGAACCAAGTCTCGATGGCGGCGAACGCTGGCAAATTCACTGCGAATCAGCCGCATGAAGCCTCCTGAGCCTCTGCTTCCTCCAGCACAATCCTTTGCAGTTCAAGCATCGCTTGTTCGAGCATGGCCCGATCTAAGTCCTCGTGATCAGCGCTGGAGGTGCTGTTGGCTTCCAGCTCAGATGCAAGATCTTTCGTGATGCCCTGGATTAGTGGCGCATCGTCGCGTTGCATAAATGTTTGAAATTCTCCTGGTTCGGGCCTGCGATGGGGCATCCCACGGATTCTGAGGTGAAGCAGTTGTTGCTCTAGATCCTGCAAGTGCTGTTGCAACTGTTTGTGCTCTTGAAAAGACAGTTGGCCGCTTAGCTCAATCCTCAACAAATCTTTCCCAACCTTGCGCCCCACGCAGGATTCGATCGTTGCTTTGAGGCGTTGAAGATCAGCGCCACTGCTCACCTTGGCCTCGATCCTGTGCCAGGAAATTGCACCGATGGGAATTGGCGTGACCTCGGGGGGCTTTTGCCGTTTGAGGTCAACCAGAAGTGCTTGCGAGCGTTGGTCTTGATCACTGGTGGGAAAACGATCAGGTTCAGGGGTCCCGCAATACCAAGCCCGCGCGTTGAGTTGAGTGAGGGCATGCCAATCACCCAGAGCGATGTAGTCGACCTCTTGTTCAGGCCATCGATTGTGATGTAGTTGGTTGATCTGTTCTTCCGCACCAAAGCCCTGCACGGAGCCGTGGGCGAGGACGACCCTGGGCTGATCCTGGGGCAAGGCACTCCAGTTCAACGATTCCAGCCAATCTGCGGGGCTGAGACTGTCTCTTTGGCGCAGCAACGGGCACGGGAGCAACACCATTCCTGCAATGACCTGAGGCTCTGTTTGAAGGAAGAGCTTCAAATTGGGGCAACGTTCCCCCATTTGACGTTGCACATCTCGGCGTTGCCAAATGCCACCGGCACCTCCATGGTCATGGTTGCCAGGAATCACAAGTACAGGGCAAGGAATCGAAGCGATGGCTTCCATCACCTCCATCACAAGGGCAGGTGCCACCGTGCTCGAGTCGAATAGATCACCGGCCACCATGACGGCATCAAGGTTTTGTTCTCTTGCTATGGCTGCAATTCGTGAAACGGCGTTGACCCGCTCTTGCTGAACACGGGCTCGTTTTTGAGGCTCCTCAATCCAGTGATAAGGCTTGCCGATTTGCCAGTCAGCAGTGTGTAGAAAGCGTGGCACCGTTGCTGAGCGGGTGTTCTGACCCCATGCTGCCGCTTCCCGGCTCTTTTTCCGCACACTCAGCGCTGGTGCATCCGCAGATACACGGCATTGTTTCGTCCTGAGTCTCATGCGATTCGTCATGGCCGATGCCACTACCAGGCTTTACCCATCGCTCGACGCGATTGCAGGACTGTTTCACCCGCCCGAGCAAATCACCTCGATTGACACGCTGGGATCTGGAAACGTCAATGACACGTTTTTAGTGTCCTTGGCGGCGGATGCGGATTGTCGTGCCTTTGTGATGCAGCGGCTGAACACAAGCGTGTTCGAAAAGCCTGAGCTGGTCATGCGCAATTTGCTTGCTCTCGGCACCCATGTCCAACAACGTTTGGCTACGGATCCACCGGAATTAGCTGGACGACGTTGGGAGATTCCAAAGGTGCTCCCAACGCGCAATAGCGAAGGCCATTGGGTCGAGCACAACGGAGAGTTTTGGCGGTCGATCACCTACATCGGAGCGGCCACCACGAGTGATGTGATCCGTGATGGTGGGCATGCCCGAGAGGTGGGATATGGATTGGGCATGTTCCATCACCTCATCAGTGATTTACCAACGTGCGACCTTGCAGACACTCTTGAGGGCTTTCACATCGCCCCGAGCTACCTCAAGCAATACGACACTGTTTGCCGAGACCAATCCCAGTTGCTTGCGAAACGCATATCTCTTGATCCGCGGCTTAAACGTGCGCTTGATTTTGTGGAACGTCGCCGCGACGGCGTTGATGTGCTGGAAGCTGCCTGCGCTCGCGGCGAGTTGCAACGCCGTCCGATTCATGGAGACCCCAAAATCAACAACGTGATGCTCGACGAGATCAGTGGTCGTGCTGTGGGATTGATTGATCTCGATACGGTTAAGCCCGGGTTGGTTCACTACGACATCGGCGATTGCTTGCGTTCTTGCTGCAATCCGCTTGGAGAGGAGACGTTGCAAGTTGAGTTGGTGAAGTTCGACCTCAAGCTCTGTCGGGCGATTCTTGAGGGCTATCTGACGATGGGGCGGTCCTTCCTTTCGGAGCAGGATTTTCGCTACCTACCAGACTGCATTCGTCTGATTCCGTTTGAGCTTGGGTTGCGCTTTTTAACCGACTATCTCGATGGCGATCGATACTTTCGTACAGAACGCCCTTCTCACAATTTGGATCGAGCCTTGGTGCAATTTGCGCTGACCCAATCGATCGAAGCCCAGGGTGATGACCTAAAGCTGATGATTCGCGAACTTTTAGGAGCGAGTTGATATGTCGCGCCATCCCGTGATGGTCCGGCAGGTTTGCCCGCTCCTTCCCCATGATCCTCAACATTCGCCTGATCTCCTGCTCAGTGCCGAGTTTGTGTGGAGCGAAGGAGGCCTCCTTGAACTCAGCTACAACCTTCGGCCCGCATCCAGCGATGGCGATTTTCTTGCTCTTGCGTTGCCGTCTTTAGAGCAAGAGTCTGTTCCAAGCCATGGTGATCGCTGCGATGAGCTTTGGAAGCACACTTGCTTCGAGGCCTTTATTGGTTTGCCTGGCTCTCAGCAGTACTGGGAACTCAACGTATCGCCAGTAGGTCATTGGAACCTTTACAGCTTTAAGAGCTATCGGCAGGCTGGATCTGACTTGGTTGAGGCTTTGCCTCCATCGCTGACCATGCGACAAACGCGACGGGATTGCCGTTGCAATGTGGTCTTGGATTTACGACCTTGGTGGCCGATTGAGGGGATGCCTGAACTTGGTTTGACGATGGTTGTGGAGGAAATTGATGGTCGGCTGAGCTACTGGGCCCTCTCCCATCCAGGAGAGGTTGCAGACTTCCATGACCGTCGCAGTTTTCTGATCTGTTGATGGATCGTTGAGGCTTTTGATGATGACTTCAGTCCGCCGCCTACTGATTTCTCTTCCCCTGCTTGTGATGCCCCTGGCCTGGGGCTGTAGGCGCTCACCCGCACTCCAAGCCAACCAGAAGCAAGAACAAGCCGTCCTGGAACAGCTTGAACCAGCAAAACTCGCTGTTCCGGTGCTACCGACAAGGCCAGATCTTCCCCGATCTCCTTCTGGTGCCCATTACCCGCTGTTTCCGGTCAACCCTGATCAGCTGGCCATGTTGTTGTCAGGCATCGAGCTGGCCATTCGCAATCCCGATGTTTCTTCAGAGGCCATTCCCTCTCTTGCCCATCAGCAGCAGGTGATCTATAGGGTTTTGTCGCATCGCCCTGCTCTCTCTGATCAGGTGCGATCCAAGCTCGAGGAACGCTGGCGCTGGGTGTTTGATCAGCACATCGCAGCTCGTCGCTCATTTCTGGCCATGCACCTTGGTCCTGCCTCGTCCAGGCTTCCTGCCTGGCGCATTCAGACACCAGCGCCACCCGATCAATTGCTCAAGGCTTATCGAAGTGCTTCAGCCTCTACAGGGATCGATTGGGAAGTGCTGGCTGCTGTGAATTTGGTCGAAACGGGAATGGGTCGCATTGATGGCATTTCTGTTGCCAATGCCCAAGGTCCGATGCAATTTTTACCGACGACTTGGACGGAACCTGGGATTGGCCGTGGTGGTGACATTCGCGATCCTTGGGATGCCATTCATGCGGCCGCGCGTTATTTGGTTCGTCGTGGCGGCCTTCAGGACATCCGAAAAGGACTCTGGGGCTACAACAACAGCGATCACTACGGCAGGGCTGTTGTCCATTACGCCGATCTGCTGAAACGGGATCCTCTCGCCTATCGCGGTTTGTATCACTGGCAAATTCACTACGCCTCTTCGGCTGGTGATCTCTGGCTTCATGAGGGCTACAACCAGCCACAGCCCACCAATGTCTTGCAGTATTTACGTCAGAACCCGCACAGCCGTCCTGCAGGTTGAAGTTGAGTCACTGGCGTGATCGCCTTTGACCTCTACGATTCCGATCAGATGAAGGCTGAGCTCTTTGGCGAAGGAACTGACGCATCGGGCCGATGAGCTCAAGACCCTCGGTTGGTCTACGGACGAAGTGGCGAGGTACGCCGAGCTTTGGGACTATCGCCAGCGCTGGGGAGCAATGAACCTCGAACGGGAGGATCGTTTATTTCTGCGTAAGGCTGAAGCTGCACTCCCTGCGATCGTTTCAGGCAAGGCTGCCGCGAAAAAGGCGATTAACGAGAAGTCCTATTACCGCTGGCTCTGTTTTCACTTGCAGGCGATGGATGCGGCTGAAGCTGGGTATTCCTTACCTCAAGGATCCCGCGGCGCTTGGCCGATTTTGCTGGAGGAGGAAAGACGCTTGCTCGATTATTACCAGCCGGTTCTTGGCCTGCCGGACACGATCAAAGCCAAAGCGTTTGATGCGGTCCGGGAGGAATTAGCAGCCCAGGCTGGGCCTCTCGCGGCTGCAGATGGTCAGACAAAGAATTACGACTTCATGTCGGCCTTAAAAGAACTCAAGGAGAAAGAGAACAGCAAGTGGCGTCATCTGCGCGAGCAAGAAGGTGACCAGCCCTATCCAGTCCTTAGTGAGGAAGCGGCTAGTTCTTTCAGATCTGAAGTGCGCAGTCGCTTGGCCCCTCTGATGCGTGAAACTCTTCCATCCCTTGCTGAGACTGAAAAACCGGCACCTGATAACAATTGGAACCCTGCAACGGAAGTTGCGAGCTAGAACGGAGTTATCCGTATTTCGGCCTTGACATCACAACGTTTCGAGACTCTTCAGTTGCATGCTGGTCAGGTCCCTGACCCCACGACAAATTCTCGGGCGGTCCCGATCTACCAGACCAGTTCTTACGTGTTCAACAACGCTGAACACGGTGCAAATTTGTTTGGGTTGAAGGAATTCGGGAACATTTATACCCGTTTGATGAATCCCACAACGGATGTCTTTGAAAAGCGCGTCGCCGCACTGGAAGGGGGTGTGGCGGCTGTAGCGACCGCATCAGGTCAGTCAGCTCAGTTTTTAGCGATTACAAACTGCATGCAGGCGGGAGACAACTTTGTTTCCACATCCTTTTTGTACGGCGGTACCTACAACCAGTTCAAGGTTCAATTTCCGCGCCTAGGGATTCAGGTCAAGTTTGCCGATGGCGACGATGTTGCCAGCTTTGCGGCACAGATTGATGACAACACCAAGGCGATCTATGTCGAAGCGATGGGTAACCCCCGCTTCAACATTCCCGACTTTGCTGGTCTTTCTGCGCTCGCTAAGGAACGGGGCATCCCTCTGATAGTCGACAACACACTCGGTGCGGCAGGAGCCTTGATACGTCCCATTGAGCATGGCGCTGATGTGGTGGTGGAGAGCGCCACAAAATGGATTGGTGGTCACGGCACCAGTCTTGGTGGTGTGATCGTTGATGCGGGCACCTTCAACTGGGGCAATGGCAAGTTTCCGTTGATGAGTCAGCCGAGCGCTGCTTATCACGGTCTTGTTCACTGGGATGCCTTCGGTTTCGGCAGTGACATCTGCAAAATGCTGGGATTACCCGATGAACGCAATATCGCTTTTGCGTTAAGGGCAAGGGTGGAATGTCTACGTGATTGGGGACCGGCCATCAGCCCCTTCAACAGCTTTCTGTTGCTGCAAGGCTTAGAAACACTGAGCTTGCGTGTGGAGAGGCATGCGCAAAATGCGATGGCGTTGGCAACCTGGTTGCAGGAGCATTCCAGTGTTGCTCATGTGAGCTATCCCGGGTTGCCAAGCGACCCCTATCACGCAAGTGCCAAGCGCTATCTCACGGACCGTGGGATGGGCTGCATGCTGATGTTCTCGCTGAAGGGTGGCTACGACGATGCTGTGCGTTTTATCGACAGCCTCAAGCTGGCAAGCCATCTCGCCAATGTTGGCGACTCCAAGACGTTGGTGATTCATCCAGCTTCCACGACCCATCAGCAACTCAGTGCCGATGAACAAGCCTCAGCCGGTGTCACTCCAACCATGGTGCGAGTGTCAGTGGGCTTGGAACATATTGACGACATCAAGGCTGATTTTGAGCAGGCTTTGGCCACCTGATGTTGGGAGAGGCGGTTGATCCCTTGGTGCCAAAGGCCGAGGTGATCAACCGCTTTGAGGATGGTCAGAACTCCCCATCATTTGACGCGCTCCGACTGAAGCCACGGCCATGAGCCTTGGCTACGTTGAACAGAGCACACCTTGCATAGAAAAGGCCGCTCGTCATGACACGCATGATGAATCAAACTCAGTCATTGGAAGGGATCTGAGCTGATGGCACTGATACTTCCTCGGAATTATCACAAGATCACCGCTGTTGAACGGAACCGGATCTCTTGGATTGAACCCGAGCAAGCTGAGCGTCAGGACATCCGGCCCCTGCGCATTGGCATTCTCAACATCATGCCTCTAGGGAAGCAGTACGAATTCAACCTGCTGCATCCTCTGGGGCTCTCGGTTCTTCAGATTGAACCGATCTGGATTCGCCTCCAATCGCATGCCTACCGAAGCTGGGATCAAGCCCATCTCAATCAGCACTATGTGAGCTGGGATGAGGCCCAGGCGCAGCGTCCATTGGATGGATTAATCATCACCGGTGCTCCAGTGGAACACTTGGCGTTTGAAGACGTCACCTACTGGCCAGAACTCGTTGAACTGATCAACCAAGCTCGTCACTCTTGTGCCAGCACCCTTGGTCTTTGTTGGGCTGGGTTTGCTCTGGCTTATCTCGCTGGAGTGAACAAGGTCACCTTCGATCGGAAATTGTTTGGTGTGTTTCCGATGCGCAGCTTGGTTCCTGGTCATCCCCTGATGGGAACACAGGATGATCAATTCCTCTGTCCCCAAAGCCGTCATGCGGGATTACCGGATGCGGCGATGGAATCAGCTCAACGCCAGGGTCGACTAAGGCTTCTCGCCCATGGAGAGAAGGTGGGCTACACCATCTTTGAAACGCCAGACCAGCGTCAACTCATGCATCTTGGCCATCCCGAATACAACGTCGGGAGGCTGCAAGGAGAAATGGAGCGCGATCGAGCCCGTGGTGATGTGCCTCCGCCTGAAAATTTTGATGCTGATCATCCGAGAACGCTGTGGCGCTCCCATCGCAATTTGTTATTCCAGCAGTGGTTGTGGTTTTGCTATCACCGCGTCAGCCTGCAGTCCTAGGGACAGCGCTGTTTTTGCTGGTTTGTTTGGATTGGCCGCTGAGCCGCATCGCGATTGAGTTCCCGCTCCAAGGCGGCAATCCGTCTCTCCCTCAAGCAGTGCCGACAGCCTCCTGTGGTTTGGAGATGCTTCTCCGGAGTGATGCTGATCAGCTGGACCGGGTGCTTGTTACAGCGAATTTTGACCGGGCTCTTGTAGCTGCGATAGTTGATTTCCGAGTAATCGAAGCGATCACCGAAGCGCTCACGCGCCCGTTTGAGAAATTCCGCTTCCGTGATACGAGCTGCCATGGGAAGAATGTATGGGGTGTTGCCTCGAAGTTTTCGTCTCTGTTATGGCTCGTTACCGGTTTGTTTCAGGCAAGAGCCAAAATCGATGAGCTGGAACCATCGTGTTGGTTGGCTTGACCCGCAGGCGTCTGCTTACTGGTTTGGCCTTTGCCAAAGACAGATTGTCTGGGAGCAGCCCCAAGTTCGCGTGTATGGCAAATATCACCGTGTGCCGAGATTGTCGGCTTTTCTCGCCGATGCTGCGGTGTCTTACCGCTACAGCGGTGTGATTCATCAGGGCCAGGGCTGGCCTGACTGGTTTTCACCCTTGCTCGAGCAGGTGAATGCGAGTTGCTCTGCTCAATTCAATGGTTGTCTGTTCAATCTCTATCGGGATGGAGATGACCGCATGGGCTGGCATGCCGATGACGAACCGGAAATTGATGCCAGATGTCCAATCGCGTCCCTTTCTTTTGGTGCTACTAGGGCGTTGCAGTTTCGTCATCGCCAGAGCCAGAGCCGAGAGGAGCTCGCACTTGCCGATGGCGATCTGCTGGTGATGGAACCTGATTGCCAACGGTTTTGGATGCACGCCCTTCCGGTCCGCAAGAGGGTTCGCACGGCAAGGTTGAACCTCACGTTCCGAGTCTTTCTCCCAATGTCTTCAGCAGCACAGCCCAAATTGGCACCGTGATCATCGCTAGGAGAGTGCTGCGCCAAATGAGTTGTGCGGCGCCAGAGCTGTCTGCGTGTTCGGTTTCTGCCATGAGGAGAACGGAAATGGCAGTTGGGGCCGCAGCTTGGAGAACAAGGGCCTGACGAGCGAAAGCACTGATGGGAAGCACCAGGCTGAGTCCAAAGACGAGTGCAGGAAACAGCAAAAGTTTGCATCCCAGAGCAGCATTTAAGGCTTTGCTTTGAGCGCTCGGCCTCGCTGTGTTGTGAGTTGCTTCGGATCTCTCCTCTGAAAGGCCTGCAAGTCGCATGCCTACAACGATTAAGGCCAGCACGATCACAACTCTTGAAGGCATCCAGAGTGCGGTCGTAATTGTTGTTTGCCATGGCGTAGCCACCACAAGCAAGGCCCCCAGCAGTCCTCGTGATGCAGGACTTGAACTGAGGTGGTGGATTAACACACGCCAACGCTGTTGATGCGTTTCCTGACGTGATCCAGCCAGCCAGATGGGTCCAAGCCCCCAAGACAACAGGGTTGCACCAAAGTCGTAGCCGATGCTGATCGATAGGGCTTCCGGAGGGAGCAAGGCCAGAGCGACCGGAATCCCGAAATAGGCTGTATTGCCGACGCAGCTTCCTAGCTGAAGCGTGGGCGAGAGCTGCTGATCGCTGTCCCGGCGCCACCGTCTTAACATCAGAAGCATGCCCATGATGGCGGCCGCGGCCGTCGCGGCCGTGCTGAGAAGGGAGATGTTTAATCCACCTTTCAACAGCAATCCCATCAGGCTGATGGGAACGCCGTAGCGCACTAGGGGAGTGGCTAGGGGCTTGACCCACCCAGGCTTGAAGCGTCCAAGCAGATATCCACCAAGAAGGCCTGGAATGAGTTCAACCAGGAGGCGAAAAATCGCGTCGTCTGCCAGATCTCGGTAGAGGATAGGAACATTCGCGATGATGTGCCAGAGTCTCAGCTGTCCCACGACAGGTGCTCAGTGGCTGTTTCGGCTCCTTTCTGTTCCATCCCCCAGAGAGTTGTACGGCTCAGTGAAGCCTTGCAAGTGCAACGTGAGCGCTTACAGGAGCGTTTGGCTGAGCAAATTAATAGCCTGCCTGTAGGCAATGAAAGCTGGCTGCAGACTGAAAGGGAGCTCGTTGCTGCTGAGCGCGCCCTGCACCAGTTGGATGG
>QCVQ01000024.1 GCA_003210315.1 Synechococcus sp. AG-686-F08
GTTGGTGGAGGTGACCCACTCACAGAACTGCTGCCAGCCGTTAGCGCCGGAGCGCTGCTGGATGGTGGTAGTCATGAATACGGAAAAGAAGGTCTCGCAAGGAGACGGTTACGGAAGGGCAGGACGCCCTGCCGATCCAATTGTAAAGCAAGTTTGCGCTTTGTGATCGAGTCTTAAGAGCGAAACTCTCTTTCCACCCCGCAGCAAGAGCAACCTCAGAAGAGCAGCTTCAGAAAGGCTTAAGATTTGGATGGACACCTTGAGGACAGTCTCGTGGTCTTGATTCGATGGCTTCAGGCTGGCAGGCGAACTGAGGAAACTGTTCCCGTGGCCATGGCCAGGCATCGGCGGAATGAGCTTGAAGCCCAAGGAGCCGTTGTGTACTGGAGCGAACGACTAGGCAACGCCTTTTAGCCATCCAAACTGGTTTCGTCGCAACAGGAACTATGACAATCAGCTCAAGGGCATCCCGCTTCCGAAGTGGGGTCATCACTGTTGCGTTAGCGAGTTCTGCGGCAATGGCTCTCAGTGCCTGCGAATCAAAGAAGGTTCCTATCCAAACGACACAGCACGAAGCGATCAATCGCCTGGAACAACGCTTAGAGCAGCTCGAACGCCAAGTCGGAGAGCAGCTCCCGACTCCTGCAGATAACAGCAACAAGGTTCCTGCAGGCCCTGTCAGTTCAATCACCCTGAGGACTGGAACGAGTGATGACAGGTTGAGGATATACTGGGCTGATGGCACACGCAGTGATCTTCCCTGCACAAAAGAACAGAACACCTGGGCCTGTGGGTAAAGCTATCCCTGAAAAGCCAGTCACAACCAATTACACCTGCAGCAGGGTTGAAGCATTGAACAAGTGATTCATCGCGTCAAAATTGCGGCATGAATCAGTTCAAAACGGTGTTGGCACTCATCAGCGGTTTTTGGCTCTTCACGCCGAATGCTGCAACAGCCCAGTCCACCCAGCCATTACCCCTAGCCCAACCGAAGGCAGCCAATCTTGCGCGCATGCGCGCAGAGTCTCTTAATGGGGGCTTAGGGCAATACAGAGCAGCAAGCTGCATGTACGAAACCGGAGCAGGGTCCTGTCTCGAGTCCATCAGCGATGGAGGGTTCCTGTTCCGATTCCAAGGTGGTGCTCCAGGTTGGCAACAACAAACCCCTCCCAACCCCACGATCGAAACATCGGTGCTTGTCTCCAGAGACGGGGATCGAATCCTGGAAGTCTCGTACAACAGAACGATCCGTTAAGTGCAAGATCCAGTTGACAGATCACGTCACCGTGATTCCGATGTGGGTGCATTCATTGGTTCTGCATGAATCTCCGTACCCTCTCGGCCATGGCCGTTATCACTGGTGCAAGCGTGATGGGCGCAACACCTGGTCTCGCTCAAACCGTCCCAGCATCACAAGTCAGGGCGATCAATTTGGCTCGCAACACTGCCGTTGCCGAAAATGGTGGTCTCAGTGTTTATCGCCCTCAGCCCTGCATGTTTCAAACCAGTTCTGGGGGAGGGGATTGTCTTGTGAATCAGGACGCCAACGGGTACACCTTTCAGTTCCTTGGTGGAGCCCCAGGCTGGCCAGAAAACGGCAGTGCACCCACCACGGAAACAGAAATCCAGATTGCTCCTGACGGGCGATCGGTGAATGAGGTCCTCTACAACGGATCACCCCGCTGATAGCTGGGATCGAAAGGCCTCTGTCCATTCCAAAGACAGAGGCCAGCACTCCCTGAGAGTGAGACTCAACGCAATGGCCTTCTCGGCGTAAGCCGCTTCATTGATGAAGAGGGGGACCAGTCCATCAGCCCCTTCGTAGGGAATACAGCTGCCATCGGCCTTCTCGAAGAGCGGATCGGCCTCACGCATGGGCTTCCAGTCCGAGCCCTGACGCTGAGGGTGAAGGAAGGCGTCGGGGGAACCGGATGGGGAACGTGGGAGATCAAGACTGCCTAGGTGGCGATGAACCACCAATTGCCTCGGGTAGCGGGCTCGACCGGACAGCGCATCAGCGCAGGCCTCAAAAACGGCCTCGAGAGCCAGGCGAGTTTGCGTCAGAATTTTGTGGTGACGCACCATCTGAGGCACGGGCCCCACTTCAATCACCAGGCCACAGGGCCAGCTCTCCACCAGAAAGCCCTGCTGAGCTTGATCGGCTTCATGGAGATAAACAGGTAGGCCCAGACGTCCCTGGACGAGGGCCGCCAACGCCAAATCAGCAGGTCGACGCCCATAAACCACCAGTGAGTTCCCCATCGAAGACGTGGTGCTGTGGAGATCAATTACCAGCCCACAGGGCTCAACACCCTCCGCTCCGTAACGACTCACCAAGTCGAAGGCACGCTTAACTTCCCGATCCAAATTGGAGGATGAAATCTGCTCTAGCCCAGCTTGCTGAAGAAGGCCTGGCTGGAAAGAACGATTGAGATCACGATCTAGATAACGACAGCCCTTGGCGTAAGCCTCGGGGTTGCCAATGACCGAGAGCACCTCGCATCCGTGGGTCTGAATCAAATCGGGCTGCTGCTGCCACTGTTCCATCAGCCAGGGAGCATTGATCTCATTCCCATGGGTTCCAGCCACGACAAGCACTCGAGGGCTTGGCATCAACACTCAGCAGCCATGAACAATCTGATGGAAGATAAGTGGAAATGGAACAACGATGGCGATCCATCCACTGATTGTGCGCGGCGCCCGAGAAGGATGGCGCTGGCAATGGCTGCGCTTGATGGGAGGACTAGGTCCTGCCGATCAAGGTGGTCACTATCGGCGCCCGAACAGCACGCCGATCGACACTCTCGTCTTAAAGGGGGAGGAGCTTGAAGAAAGAAACAATCAGACCAAACCCCACCTAATTGTTGGTCGAAGTTGCCCATGGGCTCATCGCGTCTGGCTGGTGTTTCAACTGAGAGGACTCAGCACAAGCATCAAGTTGTTGAAGGCCGATGCCAATCACGACGAAGGCCGGTGGCGACTTGAGCCGACCTGGCTTGGCTGCGACAGCCTCCTGGATCTTTACAAGCTCTGCGGCGCACCTCCCAGCTACCGAGCGACGGTGCCGGTGCTGGTTGATCCGGGTGCAAATGCATCCGATCGCCCCCGATTGCTGGGGAATGACAGCACCCCCCTGAGCACAGCACTTTGTTCGTGGCCGGCAGAGGCGACAGCTCTTAATCTCGCCCCTAGCGAATTGAAGCCTGCCATCAACGCATGGCAGGAGCTCATCCAACCCTCCATCAACGACGGCGTCTATCGATGTGGATTTGCGCGGAACCAAAAGGCCTTCGATCAAGCTAGCCAAGCCCTGTTCTCAGCTTTGGAGAAAGTAGAGGAGAGCTTGCAGACCAAAGGACCATGGCTCTGCGGCGAGCTAATCACGCTGGCAGACGTGCGTCTTTTCCCAACTTTGATCCGTTGGGAAGTGGTCTATGCATCCCTCTTTGGTTGTAGTGCCAAGCCACTCTGGATGTTTCCAGCCCTTTGGGGCTGGCGTCAACGCTTCTTTGCGCTTCCTGGCGTCAGTGAGAGTTGCGACAGCCAAGGGTGGAAACAGGATTATTTCGGAGCACTGTTTCCCCTCAATCCAAGCGGAATTGTTCCAGATAGTCCTGATCTGAGCAGACTGATTGGGGCGGGAGTGGCACAACCGAAATGACAACCAACACCAAGGCAAGAACCGATCAATCAGAGCCCAGCTTTGAGGGGGTGTACGGGACTTATTGCATCACCCTTCAGGATCAGCATGAGGTTCAGCTTTACCGCATTTGCTTGCTGATCTGTGGTCTGAGCTTTAGTGCCGGACTCGGGCAATGGATCCTCATAGGGCCACAGCTGGCGCCCCTTTGGCTATTGCCGCTTGCTGTCTCCCTAGGCCTGGCCTTGCGCTGGATTCACATCTATTTGCGTCCTCTCCATCAAGCCCTTCAATTGTTTTGGGTCGCTGGATGCATCGGCTGGCTGGTCTTAGCCATCCAGGCCGGTCCATCCGGCATATTCAACGCGCTCGAAAGCCAGAGGCTGTGGATTCTGGCGATTGGTCCTCTGTTTGCAGCCCTTGCCGGTATTGGCTTCAAGGAATTCTTTTGCTTTAGACGTCCAGAAGCAATCGGACTCACCTTTCTGTTGCCCATTGCACTGCTCGGTCATTTGAGTGGCCTGATCAATGGGCCTGCAGCCATCAGCCTGATGACGATTGCCTCCGCTCTTCTCGTGCTTCTTGCGTTGCGCAAATTCGGCATGGAAGCCGCTGCTGATGTGGGCGACAAGAGCGTATTTGCTTATCTGGAAGATCTGCGTAAGGCCAAGAGCACGTGAGCCTGATCAGTCTTGTCGATGCATCCAAAGACTTCGGCATCCGCACGCTGTTTGCCGACCTCACCCTGCACATTCGCGAGGGTGATCGCCTGGGGCTGATTGGCCCCAATGGGTCAGGGAAGTCAACCTTGCTGAAAGTGCTTGCCGGAGAAGAGCCACTTGGGGAAGGAGAACGACGCTGCTCGTCACGATTAAGAGTTGAGCTTGTGGGCCAAGAGAGCAGCGTGGATCCAGGCCTTACCGTTTTGGAACAGGTATTGGCAGGCTGCGGGGAGAAACGAGACCTGCTTCTGCGTTTCAGTGAACTCAGCGAGGCCGTTGCCGAAAATCCAGACAACGCAATGCTCCTGGCCGAGCTGGGTGTCCTGAGTCAAAGGATGGACGAGTCCGAGGCATGGAGTCTCGAACAACAGTGCCAGGAAGTCCTGCAACGGCTCGGGATTACTGATCTACATAGCCCTGTGGAAGCTCTGTCAGGGGGATATCGCAAACGGGTTGGACTGGCATCGGCCCTTGTGGCTTGCCCTGATGTTCTTCTTCTCGATGAGCCCACCAACCACCTCGATGCTGCAGCGGTGGAGTGGTTGCAAAGCTGGCTGGATCGGTATCCAGGAGCGGTGGTCCTCGTGACGCACGACCGCTACGTGCTGGATCGCGTAACCCGCAGGATCGTTGAAGTTGAACTGGGAGAAGCCCGGAGTATTGACGGCAATTACAGCGCTTATTTGCAGCGCAAAGCCGAACAAAATCTCGCCGATGCAGCGGCGGCGGCCAAATTCAAAAGCGTGCTTCGACGTGAATTGGCCTGGTTACGACAGGGGCCAAAGGCACGCAGCACTAAACAAAAAGCGCGGCTGCAACGCATCGACGAGATGCAGACCGCGCCGACCAAACAAAGTCGCGCTCAGCTGGAGATGGCCAGTGTGAGTCGTCGCATCGGGAAGGTTGCGATTGAGGCGGAGCATCTCTCCGTTACAGCTGATGGCAACACGGACGGGCCATGTTTGCTCTCTGACTTCAGCTACAGCTTCAGTCCAGAAGATCGTGTCGGAATCATTGGTCCCAACGGCAGTGGCAAATCAACCTTGCTGGACCTGATCGCGGGCCGACGTCAGCCAACCAGCGGGACTCTTCAGGTTGGAGAGACTGTTCATCTCGGATATCTCGACCAGCACACCGATGTCCTTAGCGACGGCAAAGGATTGGAGCGCAAAGTCATCGACTTTGTTGAGGAAGCGGCATCCACAATCGACCTAGGAACTGAGCAGCTCAGTGCGTCCCAACTGTTGGAACGGTTTTTGTTCCCGCCAGCTCAACAACACAGTCCCCTCAGCAAACTCTCTGGTGGAGAACGACGGCGCTTAAGCCTTTGCCGGATGTTGATTCAGGCACCCAATGTGTTGCTACTCGACGAGCCAACCAACGACTTGGATGTCCAAACCTTGAGTGTGCTCGAAGACCTCCTTGAAGACTTCCGGGGCTGTGTTGTCGTTGTCTCGCACGATCGCTATTTCCTAGACCGGACCGTTGACCGTCTTTTCTGTTTTGAGAACGGACGCCTGCAGCGTTTTGAAGGGAACTACAGCGAATTTCTTGATCACCGTCGTGATCTGGAGAAAGCACAAAGCGACGCGATAGCAGCGCAGGAAACCACCCAACGCTCCGCAAAATCGGCTTCCAAACGGCTTTCACCTCAAGACAACAAGCCAAAACGACGCAGCTTCAAAGAATCGAAAGAGCTGGAGCGCCTCGACAACGACCTTCCTGCCTTGGAGGAGAAAAAGCAGAAGCTAGAACAGGCCATTGCAAGCGGTAGGGGGGACCTGAGCTCTATGAGCCTGGAACTCGCAGCGTTGTTGGACACGCTCCACGCCAGTGAGGAGCGCTGGCTTGAGCTCAGTGAACTTGAGCCGTAAGGCCTTGCATCTGCTGATTAAGACAGGGGTGGCGTGTTGTTACGGAAACTATTTCGCCTACAAGATCGATGGTTTTACAAGAAACCAGTCGTAAAATGAATGGATCGCAACTTGCTTCACGAGCAGCCGATCCCATGAAATCTATCGACGAGCACATCAAGAAAGATCAGTCCGAGATCGAGTCCGCTCGTGCTTCAGGCGACGAAGCAAAGGTGCGTCACCTGACGGAAGAGCTTCAATCTCTTGAGGAATATAAGGAGCACAATCCTGAGGACAAGCACGATCCCACCTCACTCGAGCTGTATTGCGATGCAAACCCCGAAGCCGACGAATGCCGTGTGTACGACGACTGACTCAAGAAAGCGGTTTTAAGTCTTGAACACCTGCCTTCCCAAGGCAGGTGTTTTTTATGTGCTTTGAATCTGGCCGCCAGCCTTAGATCCCTAATTCGCTCCAAACACGATCCAACATGTGATTCAGTCCGCGATTCATCGCCGCTGAGATCAGCATTGGAGTGCGGCCGCTGGCATCAGTCAAGGCTGAAACGATTGCGTCAAGATCCTCTTCCTGAATGAGCTCTTGCTTGTTGATCACCAAAATCCTGGGACGCTCCACGAGGCCATGTCCATAGGCTTCCAGCTCTTTTTCAACAACGCGAAGGTCGAGCAAAGGATCTTCGGCACCGCCATCCACGAGGTGAATGAGCAGTCGAGTGCGTTCAATATGGCGAAGAAAATCATGGCCCAATCCCGCGCCCTGGGCTGCACCAGCAATCAAGCCAGGAATATCTGCGAACACAGTGCCGTCACCTGTCGGGCGGCGCACCACCCCAAGATTTGGAATCAGGGTTGTGAACGGGTAATCGGCAATTTTGGGACGGGCGGCAGATAAAACGCTGATCAAAGTGCTCTTACCTGCGTTCGGGAGCCCAATGATCCCGACTTCAGCAAGAAGCTTGAGCTCTAGCTGCAACGGCCATTCTTCGCCGTCGCGACCCTCCGTACATTTTTCGGGAGCACGGTTTCGATTGCTGAGGTAATGGGCATTGCCCAGACCTCCACGCCCACCAAAAGCAACCGTGAGGCGTTCTTCATGGGTGGTTAGATCTCCGATCACGATTCCTGTAGTCAGATGACGGACCTCAGTGCCACAAGGCACTTTGATCACCAGGGGCGGACCGGATGCTCCAGTGCAGCGATTGGGGCCTCCCCGTCGCCCATCGATCCCAGCAAATAAACGCTTGTATTTGAAATCCAACAGGGTCTGCAGGTTGGAATCAGCCTCCAACACCACATCCGCGCCCTGGCCTCCATCCCCACCGGAGGGACCTCCTGCTGGGACATATTTTTCTCGACGGAAGGTCACGATGCCATCGCCACCACGGCCACCCCGAACGGAAATGCGCGCTTGGTCGATGAACTGCACAGCAAGCCTCAGTTGGGGCCAATTCCCAACCCTAGGATCGAAGAGTACGAGGACAAGAGCTTGGCCGGGGTTCGCTTCGAGGCACTCAGCAAGAACTATCCATCCCGTGGGGGGGGCAATCCTGTTGAGGTGATCCGTGATCTCTCTCTCACGATCGCTGACGGCGAATTTCTGGTGCTCGTTGGTCCCTCTGGCTGCGGCAAAAGCACGCTTCTGCGACTGATGGCAGGCCTGGAATCCCCCAGCTCTGGAGAGATCCTTGTGGGAGACCAACCCGTATCTGGCCTGAGGCCAGCGAAGCGCAATGTGGCGATGGTGTTTCAAAGCTATGCGCTCTATCCCCATCTGAGCGTTCGCGACAACTTGGCCTTCGGTCTGCGGAGAAGCCAAAAGCGCACCAGCTTGCAACAGCTCCAGGACCAACTTCACCGCAACACGCGTCGTCTTCCTGCTGCTCTAAGGATTCCCTCGCATCGAGAGCAGCAGCTCGAGAAACGCATCCAGGATGTGGCGCAATCTCTCGAATTGGATCAACTCCTCGATCGACGCCCCAAAGAACTGTCTGGCGGACAAAAACAACGGGTGGCGCTGGGCCGGGCCATGGCCCGCAAACCAGAGGTCTTCCTCATGGATGAACCGCTGAGCAATCTCGACGCAAAATTGCGCGGAAGCACTCGCGCGCGGATCGTTGACCTCCAGCGGCAACTCGGGACCACCACCATTTATGTCACCCATGACCAGGTGGAAGCAATGACCATGGGTCACCGAATCGCCGTGCTTAACCAGGGACACCTCCAGCAACTGGGCACTCCGATGGAGCTATACCACTGGCCTTCCAATCTGTTTGTGGCCCAGTTCATCGGCAGCCCACCAATGAATGTGCTGCCCGTGCATGTTGGGCCTGGCGCCACGTTGATGCTCCATGACAAGCGCCTCAACGTGGAGGGGCCCATCAGGGCCTTGCTTCAGACCCTTGAAGGTCAACGGATCAGTGGAGGGATCCGTCCGGAGCAACTTCACGTTGCACCAGCAACCAACCGAAACCTTCCAGCGGAAGTGAGTCACAGTGAGGTTTTAGGCAACGAACAACTGCTCACCTGCCGCCTGCTGGATGGGGACCACCTAGTACAGGTGCGAGCCGATCCAAGCCTGAACGTTTCGATTGGAGGATCGATTCATTTGGAAGCCGATCCAGATGGCTGGCGGTTATTCGATGAGGCTGGCGACGCCATTGCCCTGCCAGAGCACCCACCAGCCGAAACCGATGAACCTCAACTTCCCCTGCTGAGCTGAACTGAGCAATCAGCGCACCCAAACAACACTGCAACCTGGACCACCATCTCCCTGATCGGCATCACCAACCCGTTCCACATACGGGAGTGAATCAAGCCACTGACGCAAGCCGCGCTTCAGGCGGCCGGTCCCGATCCCGTGGATGACCCAAACCGGACCATTCGCTCCACGAAGCAGCTCTTCCACAGCCGATTCCGCTTCATGCACTCTCTGGCCGCGAACATCCACCGTGTTCCGAGCAGTACGGACTTGGGAGCCACCGGCACCTCGCCGCGCTTTCACCTGAACCAAAGGCTTTTCAGGCGGTGCTGCTCGGCGGCCATCCAAGCTTTCCACCGACTGAAGGTCCACCATGCTGCGCATCACGCCACAACGGACACTCAGCTGCTGACCATCGTCTGAGACCTCCAGCACCTCGGCCGCTTTGTCGAGGGCAAGCAGGCGAATGCGTTCACCCACAGAGGGGCGCCATTCCGGATGAAGGCGTCGCTCTGGAGCGGCGCGATGGTTGGATTCAAGTTTGCGTAGCCGCTGACCGGCGCGGCGAGCCGTTTCACCATCGGCCTTCTGATCCCGCAATCTGCGAATCAGATGGCGTACTTCTTTTTGCCCATCGCGAATCGAGCTCTCCAAACGCTGACGTCCCAACTCCTGCTGCTGAGCTGAGTTTTTGCGTTGCTGCTCCCACCGCTGAAGGAGCTCCTCATGGAGCAATTCAGTTCGAGCCAAGAGTGCCGCCGCATCTTCAGCCGCGGCCTGTTGGCGTTGCCGCTGCTCTTCCAGGCCACGGATCACAGCATTGACATCGCCATCGCCACTGGGCTTAAGCAATTGCCTGGCTTGTTCGATCACGCCGCTATCAAATCCAAGACGCGTCGCAATCGCCAACGCATTGCTACGTCCTGGAATCCCCCAAAGCAGCTGATAAGTCGGAGAAAGGGAGTCGCTATCAAAGGCGACGGAGGCGTTTTCAAAGCGTGAATCGCTGTACTTGAGTGCCTTGAGCTCGCCAAAGTGGGTTGTAGCAATGGTGAGTCGGGCGCAATCGGCCAAATTGCGCAGCAGAGCAATCGCCAGAGCCGTGCCTTCACTGGGATCTGTGCCAGCACCCACCTCATCAAGCAGCACTAACGCCGGCGACGGGCCAGAGGCGATCGATTGGAGGATGCTTCCGATTCTTTTCACGTGACCACTAAACGTGGACAAACTCTGCTGAAGCGATTGTTCGTCGCCGATGTCGGCAAGAACCTGCGCACACCAAGGGAGTGAGGGGCTGCCGTTGCAGGGAATCCACATACCGGCTCTGGCCATCAATGCCGCTAAGCCGATGCTCTTCAAGGTCACTGTTTTTCCACCGGTATTGGGTCCAGTGATGGCGACAACCCGCAACTGTTCCGACACCTCAACGCTCACAGGAACCACAGGGGCGCCACCCTCCTTGCGCTGCTGCCAAACCAGTAGTGGATGGCGTAGCTCGAGTATGTGGAAGGGCGCATCAGCTTCTGATTCGAGCCGAGGTGGTACGGCACCAAGCCATTGGCCATAACGCCCCCTTGCTAAGGCCAGATCTAACTTCAACAGCACGGCCATCAAGCGATCAATTACATCGTTCTGCTCTGCAACGGCAGCACTGAGCTCAGCCAGAACCCTTCTCTCTTCTTCTCGGATCCGGCCATCCAGAGCCGCCAGACGATTGCCGAGACCAATCACAGTCTTCGGTTCAACGAAAACAGTATTTCCAGACGAAGAACTGTCGTGAACCATTCCCGGACATTGAGACGCGGCACCAGCCTTCACCGCCAAAACTGGACGACCATGGCGTTCAGCAATCACGGTGTCTTGCAACAGAGTGGCCCAACGCCGCACAACCGCCTGTAAACGATCACGCCGCTCCTGCCGTGCGACCTGCCATTGGAGACGCAAATCTTCCAACGATTCACTCGCACGGTTCGCAACGCGCCCACCCTCTTCAAGGGCAAATTTCAAACGCTGCTCGAGCTCCGGAAGCGTCGCCACGTTTTCCAGCAGAGCTGAACAGTCAGGTCTCAAGTCAGGGTCATCAATCTGACGGCGAAGGCGTCGGGCTGCAGCGAGTGTGTGCGCCACCGACAGCAACTCCTCGCCTGAGGCTGTTCCGCCTTTGCAACAGCGGAGCAAAACCATCTCGAGGTCAGACACCCCTTGAAAACTCAATCCGCCATCAAGGAGCCCGTCCAGGCTTGCGAGCTCCATGCTCCTGACCTGATAGGTCAGCGTGGTTTCCAAGTCAGCTGGCAGCTGATCTTTTAAACAGTGCTGGCGGCCCTGTGGGGTGCTCGCAAATGTTGAAAAGTGCTGGCACAACCGAGGCCACTCCAGCAATTCCAGGGTTTCTTCCAGGATCGAAACGGAAGGAGATACCGATGTCGTGCGGGGGTCGGATGTCATCAGGAGAGACCTGCCGATGCCTCCATCTGGTTGGAGGGGATGCCACCGGGAGGTTCATACAGCATCTCTAGCCAGTTGCCATCTGGGTCCCTGAAGTAAAACGACGCAGTTCCATCTCTGTGGTCATGCACAGCTCCAACGCTGACCCCAGATGCTTTGAGGTGGTCATGGACCACATCAACCTCGGCGCGATCGCGGAAGTGAAAGGCAAAATGCGGCCCTGCTGCTTTGTAGCTGGGTCCCAAAAGAGCTAACCCATCACGTCCCTCTCCCGCCTCGAGATAACACCAGTCATCCGCCTTCCAAACCAAGCGCATGCCGAGATCACAGTAAAAAGCGATCGCCCGTGACAGATCCTGCACACGGATGGCGACGTGGCCAAGGCGCTGTACCGCTGGCATAGAGGCAGTGAAAGAAGACGGTCATTCTGGTGGGTTAATCGCCATCTGTGAGTGACTCCACGACCCAGACCGTCTAAGGCCCAGACGTGGTCAATGCGTCCGCAGCCACTCGGCAGCATCACAAGCGTGGTACGTGAGAATTAAATCTGCACCTGCCCGCTTGAAGCTCAGCAAGGTCTCCAGGACCACAGCACGTTCATCAATCCATCCCCGTTCGGCAGCCGCCTTCACCATGGAATATTCACCACTGACGTTGTAAGCAGCGATCGGAAGCTCTGACTCATCCCGCAAGCGGCAGATGATGTCCAGATAAGCCAACCCTGGTTTGACCATCATGATGTCGGCACCTTCTTGCTCATCAAGCTGGGCCTCTGTGATGGCCTCGCGAGCATTGGCCGGATCCATTTGATAGGTGTCTTTGTTTTTAGGGATCAGCTTCTCAGTGGTCGCGCGAGGGGCGGAATCCAGCGCCTCGCGAAACGGGCCGTAATAAGCAGAGGAATATTTTGCGGTGTAACTGATGATGCCGACGTGCTCAAAACCGGCGTCATCAAGGGCTTCACGAATGGCGCCAACACGACCATCCATCATGTCGCTGGGTCCAATCAGATCAGCCCCGGCCTCCGCCTGCATCACGGCCTGATTGCACAACTGCTCAATGGTTTCGTCGTTCAACACGACGCCTTCTTGGCTCACAATCCCGTCGTGGCCATCACAGGAATAGGGGTCGAGGGCAACGTCGGTCATGATCGCCATATCGGGAACATCCCTCTTGAGCTGACGAATCGCTCGTGGGATCAAACCGTTGGCATTGAAACTTTCTGAACCATCTTCAGTTTTCAGCCCTTCAGCCACCTTGGGGAAAAGCACCACGCAGCGAATGCCTAGATCCCAGGCTCGCTGAACTTCAGCACTCAAGCGATCGAGGCTCCAGCGACTCGCGCCTGGCATGGCACCGATCGGCTCAACCTCTGCACCCTCGTGCACAAACAGCGGATAAATGAAATCCGCTGGAAGCAATTGGTTTTCGCGCACCATGGCCCTTAAGGCCGGAGAGCGACGCAAACGGCGGGGGCGATAGGTGATCTCCATTCCTGAGGTCTTACAGCAGATGCTGAAATCGTAAATCCCGCCTCAAAGGCTGGCGTTCTGCATCCACTGTTGACGGAGATCTCCGTTTCGACTGCTCTGAAGCTGTTCAAGCAACTGTCGCTGTTCATCTGACCACTGTTTCGGCCATTGAAGATCAAGGGTGAGCAATAGATCTCCACGTCCAGACTTTCCAGGCCAACCTTTTCCCCGTAAGCGAAGACTCTTTCCTGGAGGGGTGCCAGGGGGAATGGTGACGTCTGCTTCACCATCGGGCGTCATGACCTTGACCATTCCACCTAGAGCCAGTTCGTCGAAAGCAACAGGCAATTCAGCACGCAACTGATCGCCATCCAGGGTCCAGATCGGATGCGCTTGAACCTCAATCACGAGATAAAGATCACCTCGGCGACCAGTCCCCGGTTGAACATTTCCCTTGCCCTTCAGCCGAAGCTTCGAACCACTTTTCACGCCAGGAGGGATCCGAACCTGAACCCGCTCATCGTTCACAGACAAGGTGCGCTCACCACCTCGAAACGCTTCCGAAAACGTCACCTTGACCGCTGCTTCCGCATCAAGGTTGAGGGGTGCTCTCGATCCACCACGGGGGAAGCCACCTCCTGGAAAACCTCCTCCGTACCCGGCAGGACCAGAGCCAGCACCACCACCAAAACGACCCAGAAGGTCATTGATGAAGTCGTCAAAGTTGCCATAACGGCCAAAGTCAACATCAACTCCAGCGGGGCCTGAGCCACCGCCAGGCATTCCTGCCTGGTTCCAGTATTGGCCAAATTGCTCGTAGCGACGGCGCTTCTCAGGATCAGAAAGCACCTCATAGGCTTCGCTCACTTCTTTAAAACGCGCTTCAGCGTTCTGATCGTCAGGATTCACATCAGGGTGATATTGACGAGCCAACTTTCGAAAAGCACGTTTCACCGTGTCGGCGTCTGCACTGCGTTCCACACCCAGCACTTTGAAGTAATCGCGGTAGCCACTGCCGGCCATGGAATTCATCAACCCTTAGGGCTGCGCATCAGATCCGAAGAACAGTTTCGTCCGTGGATGCGGACCGGAGCAATGGTGGGATGCCCGAACGGCAGACCGTTCTTAGATTTGAGACATGGTTGAAATCAGCAAACTGTTGCCTTTGTTGGCATCACTAACAGCGCTCGCACTGCCATTTCCAGCAGCAGCGTCACCCGATCCGGCAGAACTGGCTGACCATCTCAGTACAAGCAAGGCGCTCTACTACGGATCCTGGCGTTGTCCTGCCTGCAGGGCCCAAACAGAACTGTTTGGCGATGCAGCCAACAAACTTCCTTACGTTGAATGCGGGAAACCCAAGGACCTTCCGATTCAAGGGGCAGCCTGTCAAACAGCCGAGATTCGGGCGTATCCAACCTGGATTCTTGAAAACGGCGAGCGACGAGAAGGAGTTCAAACCCTCGAGCAACTCGAGGCATGGACATCCATGCCAGCCCGTCCTTAATCCATGGCGCGTCCAAGACTGGCCTTAGTTCACGGCTTCAGCTGGAGGCACTGGAGAGGAGATTTACTAGGCGGCCTCACGGCAGCCGTTGTGGCCCTACCCCTGGCCCTTGCGTTTGGAAACGCCGCACTTGGTCCGGGCGGAGCGATTTACGGGCTGTACGGAGCGATCATTACGGGCTTTCTGGCCGCTCTCTTTGGCGGAACGCCTGCACAAGTCTCAGGTCCTACAGGGCCGATGAGCGTCACCGTTGCCGGGGTGATTGGAACGCTCGCAGCCGTAGGAATTTCTCGGGAACTTGGGAGCAATGAGCTCCTCCCTCTCGTCATGGGAGCCGTCTTGATCGGCGGGCTCATTCAGATCCTGATGGGAGTTTTGCGGCTTGGTCGGTACATCACCCTTGTTCCTTATTCCGTGGTGTCTGGCTTCATGTCTGGCATTGGGGTAATTATTCTCTGCCTGCAAATAGGACCCTTATTAGGAATCAAAAGCCAGGGCGGAGTGATCACCTCTCTCGGGACAGTTTTTAGTCAATTCACACCCAATACAGCTGCATTACTGGTTGGTCTATTGACATTGGCAGTGGTTTTTTTAACACCCAAGAGAATCAGCACCTGGGTGCCATCGCCACTGATTGCCTTGGTGATCATTACGCCTCTCTCCATGCTGTTGTCACAAGACGGCATCCCCCGAATCGGAACCATTCCGGAAGGGGGATTGAATTTCAGCCTGCCTAATCTCAAAGATCATTTTCCGGTTTTATTACGAGCTGGCCTTGTGCTCGCGGTGCTTGGTGCCATCGACTCGCTGCTTACATCCCTTGTCGCCGACAACATCAGCCAAAGCCGTCACCACTCCAACCGAGAGCTGATCGGGCAAGGCATTGCCAACAGCGTGGCAGGACTCTTTAACGGACTCCCCGGGGCTGGAGCAACGATGCGAACGGTGATCAATATCAAATCAGGAGGCCGAACTCCCATCTCAGGGATGGCGCATTCGGTGTTTTTACTTGTGCTACTACTGGGCGCTGGGCCGCTGGCCGAGAGCATTCCAGAAGCATTACTAGCCGGAATATTAATCAAAGTTGGCCTAGACATCATCGATTGGGGATTCCTATTAAGAGCGCATCGTCTCTCCATCAAAACGGCACTAGTGATGTGGGGTGTTTTGCTGATGACCGTGTTCTGGGATCTCATCGGCGCAGTCCTTGTTGGCATGTTCGTTGCCAACCTTCTGACCATTGAATCGATTACAACGCATCAGCTGGAAAGCATGAATTCAGAAGACAGCTCTCAGCTCGATCAAGAAGAACAACATCTCCTCAACCGTTGCGGAGATGCACTCATGCTGTTTCGTTTGCAGGGACCACTGAGCTTTGGGGCAGCAAAAGGGATCAGCGAACGCATGACCCAAATCAGGCAGTACAAAATACTTTTACTCGATGTAACAGACGTTCCGCATCTTGGAATCACGGCCACGTTGGCAATCGAAAGAATGGTGGAGGAAGCTGAACACCACGAACGCCAAGTGCTGATCGCAGGCGCTAACGCAAAGGTGAAAGCGCGACTGGAACAATTCCGAATCCACGAGCTAACCGGAAGCAGAAGAGAAGCTTTGGCCCATGCCGCTCACGAACTCAATCCGAACTAACGGCTCGAGACAGCAAGCAAACCGCAGTATTTATACTCAACAATTAGACGCTGTAGCCATAAACACGCGACGGAGAAGATTTGTCGACAAAATGTGAAGACGAATTTAGACCACATGGAAATCCTCACTGCTCTAGCTATTGCTCCATTCCTAGCCGCACTCGTGCTCGGGGCAAGAGAAGCCGAACTCGAGGAGCAGAACAATAGATAGCGTCAAAATAGCCAGAAAACCTCATATCATCAATAGCGCCCATAACTGTCAATAAAGTCAATTCTAAGCTGATATTTTGTGGCAGACAGTCTTATTCAGCTAGAGTGCTTCTTACCCTTTCAAACAGCACAATATAAATTTCAGTTTTTAATTATTTCCAGAAAAAACGATCAAAAGAAAGTCTGCCCGGAGAGCCAATGACCGTAAGGCCTCGTAGAAGCCTCAGCAAATGCCAAAAAGATCGTCATTCCAATACCGAGAAGGGTGATGGAAATACCACAAGTAATGGCAATGTCGTAAGAGGCACGTATCGCAGAAGGGCTGCGGCCAGGGAGAGAGGATCGTTGAGCCATTCACCTGAACAACAAGCTACAAATCAGTTATGAAGCACCCGAGGCAATAAAACAGGTTTCATTGATGAAGCTCATCATTTCGTTTCATGGCGCAACATGCCTTGACTCGCATTCTTGAACAAAGAGAGAATTCAGGAAAAACAAGGGTCTGATGATGCTTATTTCAAACGTAGCCTTACCAAGAAAGGAATTCCTTGATGTACAACCATCAAAAAACTGCTAAAAACAACCCATGAACCGAAAATAGATTCACCTGAATGGGAGATCAGATTTCCCTTTAGCGAACCGGCGGGTAGCACCGCTGCCAACCTGCCTCGCGCATGGTGTCCCAGGTATCAACTGCCTGATGACGCAGCATCCGACGACGCGACAAGGGCACGGGTGGATAGGGCGGCTTCCATTGAAACGTCCGTAACGCGATCAATTCACCATCTGCAGAGTTACCAGCAGACTGAAAATGCACCAGTTGCTGCTGGAGCTCATTGGAGAGCCAGCCTTCTCCACCTGGGATGTCCGGCAGGCGTTTTGAATCGGGACGTAGACGTGGCATTAATAAATTATGCCAGCCTCCAGCGAAAACGGCTGGATTAGTAATGAACAACAGATATTTGTACTGATTTGGGCACCACCCAACCAGGCCGTAGAAAGCAGTGACTAAAGAAAGAAAACTGAGTGGGACGACTTCTCATCGAATCACAACAGGAGTGCCCACCTCGACTTGATTAAAAACTTCAATGACGTCGCTGTTCAGCATTCTGATACATCCCAAACTTGCAGCCGCACGAAGGTGAACCCACCTGGGCCAAGCCGTACCATGTACGGCATAAACCTTTCCATCTGCTGCCGACTTCAGATAAGGCATAAATCGAACACCAACTGGATCATTAGGGCCAGCAGGGAAAACTTTATGGTGTGACTTTGAATAATATGTAGGGTCTTTCACTTTTTTTAGAATCCTGTAAGAACCCGGGATCGTGGGTGTTTCGGGCGCACCGATCGCAATTGGATATCTCTTGACAACAGTTCCTGAGTCTTTAAGCCAAAGGTAGCGTTCCTTAAGACTCACCTCAATCTCAATCTCAGCCTTAGCCTCAGACGAAGCAACACAGCCCAAGGCAAACCAGCCACAAGAAGCCATCAAAAATACATTCAGAAGAGGCTTTGACATAAGCATCGAATTAATCAAAGATTTAAGCACCCTACATCAATTAATAGTCAAAAGAAGACACCAGCCACTCCTGGAATGCTTGCAACGCGGAAACTAAAAATCAGCCACTTGATCTCAATCCGCAAAACACTTGGAATCCTCCAATTCCTGAATCATAATTGCGCAAACGACGGGGTCGATCCCAACAAAGCTGGTAGAAAAAAATCAACCTAATCCTCGTGCTTGATATTGTCTTTAGATAGTGCAAATACCCTTGATGGCTGAAACAAAAACAAACCTGACGCCAGCCTGATGCATCTTCGACCAAGCCGACAGTCGCAGCGAACACTGCCAACAAATGCAGTTGCACTAAAGACAGCAACAAATGGCCAGGCAGGGGCAAAGAGTTTTGTTGGAATAAAGACTCAAATCAGGCCATTTGTAGGGCTCATGCGAGTGGATGACCTGCAGCGCAGTTAAGGAAACAAAAATGGGCAGTTATGCCTATCGCCGAAGGGATACTCAAGTCATTAGAACGATTAGGTGATAAACCCATGCAATGAAGCTTGATAGTGCCAACGCCCATCCAATGGGAAGCCTGATCCACGACGGAATCCACACACCTTTCCATGCCTTGGCCTGCCCCCTGGATCCGCGCATCGTCCGAATTAGCAAAAAGAGATAAGCGGCCAAGAAAGCCGAAAGACCTATTAAGCAAGACAAAAGGGTTTCCTACCGAAACCCTCGTTCAGAACAGATTGCATGCACAGCTTGAGGGAAGCAGAGCTTTTTTAGTGCAATGCCGAGCGCGATCTGGCTGAATTGATCATCCAAAAAAAACCCGCTCTAGGCGGGATGGATCGTAGTAATCGATGCGAAGTTAACTTCCGACGGAAGCAAGCATCGTGGGAGAAAGGTGGGCAGAGGTGTAATCGATGCCCTCTGAATGGGCAGCAAACCAACGCTGAGCATCCTGTAGGCGTTGTGCCTTCAGCTCTTTCTCTTTGATCAGGAGGAGGGTGTTCATGGGAACGACCGACAGCGCCTCAAACCCCGTTGCTTGTTTGAGATCGAACTGCGTCCCCTTTTGGGGACCAACGTCTGCCAAATATAGGGGACTAAACGCCAATCGAAAAGCCATCAACCGAACGTTTGATGGCGTAACAACCGATCCTTTGTCGAACCACGGGGATCAAGGCCATCACAAGCCACATCAATCAGTGCTTAAGGGGTCACGAACAAGAGGGAATGGGGTCAAAACAAATCAAGCAGTGGCATGGACTGCAGGCACACACAATCTGTGAAACGTGAGCTGAACCCTGAGATACTTGGCGGTGAAGGCAGGAGTCCCTCTAATGGCAGGAAAGTCTGGCTTCACTCAAAGAGAATTTGAAGAGATCAAGCGCCTCTATGTGGAGGAAGGAAGAACCTTTTCTCAGATCGCCAAAGTCATCGGAAAAGGCAGCGAGAATTCAGTACGGAATTCCCTATCAAAAGCACGAGTCAATCGAGATTCTCTTGGAGATAGAAAACTGGAAAGATTTAAGTCAGGACAGAAATATGGGAGGATTACACTGCTCACAAGACTCGTAAAATCAAAGAAACTTAGGTACCACGTGGCTTGTGATTGTGGCTATGAATTCGATATAGACCCATACTTCCTGACGCTTCCTGTTGGTCATAAAAATAGCATCTCCCAGTGCTCACGCTGCAGAGAAGGGAAATAAAAAATCAATTCAGGACAATACCTCAATCTAAAAAGCTAACAATATCCTCTAACCTCTCTTGATTACATCAAATGAAGGCGGAATGTTGCCCGATCAACCTGGCGAATATTGGCCTCAATCGTGGTCCGGCCGAGTCTCTTATGTGCTGTGTATCGATGGCAGCCATTAAATCCATAGAATTTACCCTCAAACTCGATGAGATCGACTGGTTCGCGAAGCCCTATCTCGCTGATACTTCTCATTAGTTCAGCCACTTTGTTTTCGTCGATCACGCTCTCGTGAGGTCGATTAATAGCATCAATCGGTACAGCAACTCTCTTTTTCATAGTTCAGCACTTGGTGGCATTGAAGCGCTCCGAGACGCATAGGGGAAGGAACCCGGCCAGAAGATCGAAGTTGCCATCGATGAGGGGCATTAGCGCCAAGATCGAACGAGTCCAAATAGGTTGCGGGCCTGTTTCAGCAACTGCTGAAGAAGGCTGCGCTGATGAGGCCCGATAGGTCGTTGCAAGACAATGGCCTCCGGCACTGGCCCTGCGGGCTTGAAACCATCGAAAGCCCTTACGACTGATCCCACCCCTTCCAGGTCATCTTGAAGGATACGTTGACTGACCTGAGGGCTAACTTGTGACTGTGAACGGTTGCGAGCGGAAGACATTCTCTGCTCCTGAACTGACTCCTTTCTGACGCAATGGCAAGGGAACGACAAGAGGAAAGAGATTCTTCTTCAGGTCAAATGCATTCACCATGCGCAATCGGCACTCATCAACCGTTTCGAGTAGGCGGCCTTATTGGCTAAAACCTAGTACCTAGTGCACTACAAATTCGTAGAAAGATTGATCCCTAGGGGCATGTCAACATGATCTCAAAACACCCCTTATTCTCCTTCAACACGCGTTCTCGACCTCTCCTCAGCCCTGCACCACGTGCTGCGAGCAGAAAACGTCCATTGGTGACAGCAAGATTATGGGGTTTCGCGCTATGAAAAAATTATGACTGGGGTTGTACTAAAAAAATGATGGTCTTGAAAGTTTTTGGATATTCAGCTGTAGCCGCTCTGCTTCTTGCAACCAATGCTCTGGCAATGCCCAAGCCAGTGATTGATCAGCTTTTCAAGGCTAATCGGACGCTCGGGGGAAGAGTTGTTGCGTACCCCGAGGGAACGCCAGAGATGCGGGTTTATCGGATCACCCTTCCTGTTGGGGCCAAGATTCCATTGCACATCCATCCTTCACCAGTAGTGGTGGTGGTTGAGCAAGGAAGACTCACCAACGTGCGCATGATTGATGAGGCGGAGGAAATCAACATCATTGAGGCAGGGGATGGCTTTCTAGAGGGCCACCCCAAAGAGCCTCACTACGTGATCAACGAAGGGCCAGAAACAGCGGTAAGCCTCGTCACTTTTGCCAGCGTAGAAAACATGCCAAATACGGTACTTGTTGAGTAATCAGGCCCAGCACTAAAGCCGGGTGCACATGCACGAAGGATGAATACTTCTGTATGTCTTGAATCGATTAATCAAACAAATCTACGAGCCAAGGGGCAAAGAAACAAAGTCAAGAACAAATTTAATCGTAAGGGATCAAATGTCCATCACAAGAAATTAAATCGAAGAAAAATTTTTCATTAGCCAGTCTTACTCCATAGCCAGAAGGCAGGATTTCACCGTAGACACTGTAACAACACAAACCATCAAAGCATGGGCTTAGATGGTTTAATAGATGTGCACTAAGCCACTACAATGGAAACCACAATCTGGACTTTTAGCCTGAGCGTTCCTTTCTCAGAGTGGGCTGCAATTTATGACAGCGAAGGAGTAACCAAGATGCATGAAGCCGTTGGCTTAAAATCACTCTTTCGTGGAATTAGCAAAGAAGATCCATCAAAGGTCTGCGCCATTCAGCAAGCACCTGTTGGTATCGCCCAGAAGATCTTTGAGGACAACAAAGAGATGATTCGAGGCGCTGGGCACGTCATTGAAAGCACAGTGATCAGCGCTTATTCTGACCACTGATTTGGCGAGATTAACGTAGACTTATTGTAACTAACACTTAGAACGAGAATCACACCACTGCTGATACCCCATAGGAAGACAAACAGGAAATGCGATTGCAGGCAATGAACAGCCATTGGGATACTCCATCGCCTTGAAGAAAACAGTGATGCCACCCAACATTGCAGAAATAGATCGAGAAAAGGAGTTAAAATGAACTGACATCAAAAGAGAATTGAAGAATAGTGAAATCCAGTATTCGCTTTATGGCTAATTAACGCGACTCAATCACAAATCCCTTGGGGTTCAGCGAAAGGGATTAAATGAAGCCGGAAAAAGCAACAACGGCCACAAGCAGACGATACAGCGCTGAATTTCGTGGCTGAGAACAATTAAGCATTCACAGCAAAACTCATTTTGTAAAATAGTCGGGTTGCTTGGTTTTAAGCTGTGGCTTGTCAGCCTTTATACTTATATCCATAGCATTTCCAATCAGCATAAGCAATATATTGCGATTGGAAGTAATCTTCTCTCCCAGCAATCTATGGGAAGCAAGAAACTCGCTACAGCCATTCTCTTCAATCAATCCGTCAAGGCTCTTATTCAGCCTTTCCGTTGCCTCAAGCGCAATTACCAAATCACGCGAAATGGCTTCCTGATACGTGGGAACGGGCGTAATCGTTGGTTTCGCAGCGTAGAACTTGTTGTGGCTTTCTACTCCCGTTCGGCGTATAGGCCTGTGAGCTCTTGGTGTCGTCGTCATTTGTTTTTTAAAAATTAATTTAAATCGTATCCACAACTAGGCATTGACATGGGTAATCACTAATACAAAACGGGGAATCACTTCGTTCGGCAATCATAAAATATCTTGACTATGGTCTTCAAGAAGCATCGCAATTCCGTTGAAGTGCGAACATAGCTCTCCCCTCATTTGAGCGTAGTAGACGAGCTTGTCGGTATCATTTGTTTCATCAATCAACTCCCCGAGGTTGTCCGTAATACGGTCTAGAGCCTCATAAGCGATGACTAAATCCTCAGATAACATTTCCTTTTTCGCGGATGAAGCCATTTTGAGGTTGGCATCAATAAGTTGTTTGCGGAACACCTCTATTTCCATTACTGCTCTCCTCTCGAAAATTGCTCTCAATCTACTACTAATTCAAAGCAAATACGTAGTCTTTAATACAGAAAGGATTGTCATCCAT